>QBLV01000067.1 GCA_003241815.1 Hyphomicrobiales bacterium
CTGCGCTTCGCCATCCGCGAAGGCGGCCGCACCGTCGGTGCAGGCGTCGTCGCTTCGATCATCGCGTAACGGGCTTTCGTGAGGGGCAGGGCCCGTCGGGCCTTGCCACCGTCACGTCACGAGGAAGTTAGACCATGAACGGTCAGAATATCCGGATCCGCCTCAAGGCGTTCGACCACCGCATTCTCGACGCTTCGACGCGCGAGATCGTGTCGACGGCCAAGAGGACGGGCGCTCAGGTCCGCGGGCCCATCCCGCTGCCCACGCTCATCGAGAAGTTCACGGTCAACCGCTCGCCGCACATCGACAAGAAGTCGCGCGAGCAGTTCGAAATGCGGACCCACAAGCGGGTTCTCGACATCGTCGATCCGACCCCCCAGACGGTCGACGCCCTCATGAAGCTTGATCTCGCCGCCGGCGTCGACGTCGAAATCAAGCTCTGATCCTGATTTTAGCCGGGTCCTCTGCCTCCAGCGTTTTGGCTGGATGAGTATGACCCCAAGGGAAGGTATGCACCGATGCGTTCCGGTGTCATTGCACAGAAAGTCGGGATGACCCGCATCTTCACGGATGCCGGCGAACATATCCCGGTCACCGTGCTGAAGATCGATAATTGCCAGGTCGTCGCTCATCGCACGATCGAAAAGAACGGCTATGTCGCCGTGCAGCTCGGAACGGGCTTGGCCAAGGTCAAGAACGTCTCGAAGGCTGAGCGCGGCCATTTCGCCGTCGCCAAGGTCGAGCCCAAGCGCAAGGTCGTCGAGTTCCGCGTGTCTGACGACGCGCTGATCCCGGTCGGCGCCGAACTCACCGCCGACCACTTCGTCGTCGGCCAGTTCGTCGACGTCTCCGGCACGACGCTCGGCAAGGGCTTCGCGGGCGGCATGAAGCGCTGGAACTTCGGTGGTCTTCGCGCCACGCACGGTGTTTCGGTCTCGCATCGCTCGATCGGTTCGACCGGTGGTCGTCAGGATCCTGGCAAGACCTTCAAGAACAAGAAGATGCCCGGCCATCTCGGTGCCGAGCGCGTCACCACGCAGAACCTGCGCGTCGTCCAGACGGATGTCGAGCGCGGCCTGATCCTGGTTGAGGGCGCCGTCCCCGGCCATGCCGGCGGCTGGATTCATGTGCGGGACGCGATCAAGCGCGCTCTGCCCAAGGATGCGCCCCTGCCGGGCAAGTTCAAGCTGAATGGCGGCGATGCGCCGGCTCCCGCAGCCGAGACGGTTGAGGAGAACGCGTGATGAAGCTCGATATCACCACTCTCGAAGGTGGCTCGGCCGGTTCGGTCGAGCTGTCGGATGCGATCTTCGGCCTCGAGCCGCGCGCCGACATCCTGGCCCGCATGGTGCGCTATCAGCTCGCCAAGCGCCGCGCCGGCACGCACAAGTCCAAGGGCCGGTCGGAGGTCGACCGCACCCGCAAGAAGATCTACAAGCAGAAGGGCACCGGCGGCGCCCGTCACGGTGCGGCTTCGGCTCCGCAGTTCCGCGGCGGCGGCAAGGCCTTCGGTCCGATCGTGCGCGACCACGCTCACGATCTGCCCAAGAAGGTCCGTGCTCTGGCTCTTCGCCATGCGCTTTCGTCCAAGGCCAAGACCGGCGGCATCATCATCATCGATGACGCCAAGCTGTCCGAGCCGAAGACCAAGGTTCTGCTCGGTCATTTCGGCAAGCTGGAGCTCTCCAGCGCGCTGGTGATCGGCGGCGCCGAGATCGATACGAATTTCGGCCTGGCGGCACGTTCGATTCCGAATGTCGACGTCCTGCCGATCCAGGGCATCAACGTTTATGACATCCTGCGTCGCGACAAGCTTGTCCTGACCCGCGCGGCTGTCGATGCGCTGGAGGCGCGCTTCACATGAGCACGGCGAAGAATCTGGACCCGCGCCACTACGATGTCATTCGTGGCCCGGTGATTACCGAAAAGGCGACGATGCTCTCCGAGCACAACAAGGTCGTCTTCAAGGTCGCCAAGACCGCGACCAAGCCGCAGATCAAGGCGGCGATCGAGAAGCTGTTCGACGTCAAGGTGAAGAGCGTCAACACGCTCGTCACCGAAGGCAAGATGAAGGTCTTCCGGGGCCGGCTCGGCCAGCGCTCGGACGTCAAGAAGGCGGTCGTGACCCTCGAGGAAGGTCACTCCATCGACGTGACCACGGGCCTGTAAGGAAGGATCGCAAACCATGGCTTTGAAGCATTTCAAGCCGGTCACGCCGAGCCTTCGCCAGCTCGTGATCGTCGACCGCAGTGAGCTCTACAAGGGCAAGCCCCTGAAGGTGCTGACGGAGGGCAAGTCGTCCTCCGGCGGCCGCAACAATCTCGGCCGCATCACCGTCCGCTTCCGCGGCGGTGGACACAAGCGGACGCTGCGCCTGATCGACTTCAAGCGTCGCGGCAAGGATGGCATCCCGGCCGTCGTCGAGCGGCTGGAGTATGATCCCAACCGCACGGCGTTCATCGCGCTGATCAAGTACGCCGATGGCGAGCAGGCCTATATCCTGGCCCCGCAGCGCCTCGCCGTCGGCGACAGCGTGATCTCGGGTCCGTCGGTCGACGTGAAGCCCGGCAATGCAGCCCCCATGGGCTCGCTGCCGATCGGCACGATCGTCCACAATCTGGAGCTGAAGATCGGCAAGGGCGGGCAGCTCGCCCGTTCCGCCGGCAACTACGCCCAGATCGTCGGTCGCGACCAGGGCTACGTCATCATCCGCCTGAACTCGGGCGAACAGCGCCTGATCAGCGGCCTGTGCTATGCTACGGTGGGCGCGGTTTCGAACCCCGACCACATGAACCGGAATGACGGCAAGGCCGGGCGCTCGCGCTGGCTCGGTCGTCGCCCGCATAACCGCGGTGTCTCGATGAACCCTGTCGACCATCCCCATGGCGGCGGCGAAGGCCGCACCTCCGGTGGTCGTCACCCGGTTACCCCCTGGGGCAAGCCGACCAAGGGCAAGAAGACCCGCTCGAACAAGCGGACCGATACGTTCATCGTGTCGAGCCGTCACGCCCGCAAGAAGAAGAACTGAGGTCCGTCATGGCGCGTTCGCTTTGGAAAGGTCCGTTTGTCGACGGATACCTTCTGAAAAAGGCCGAGGTTGCCCGTTCGGCGGCCCGGTCTGAGGTCATCAAGATCTGGAGCCGTCGCTCCACGATCCTTCCGCAGTTCGTCGGTCTGACGTTCGGCGTCTACAACGGGCACAAGCATGTGCCGGTGAACGTGTCCGAGGAAATGGTGGGCCACAAGTTCGGCGAGTTCTCGCCGACGCGCACCTTCCACGGCCACGCCGCCGACAAGAAGGCGAAGAGGAAGTAAGCCATGGGAAAAGTATCAGCCCCCCGTGCGCTGCCTGAGAACGAAGCCGTTGCGATCGCTCGCAACCTTCGCGTCTCGCCGCAGAAGCTCAACCTCCTCGCCCAGCTCATCCGTGGCAAGAAGGTCTCCACCGCGCTCGCCGATCTCGAGTTCTCGCGCAAGCGGATCTCGCTGGATGTGCGCAAGTGCCTGCAGAGCGCCATCGCCAATGCCGAGAACAATCATGATCTCGACGTCGACGATCTCGTCGTGGCCCAGGCCTTCGTCGGCAAGGCCCTCGTGATGAAGCGCTTCCATGCCCGCGCTCGCGGTCGTGGCGCCCGCATCCTGAAGCCGTTCGCGAACATCACGATCATCGTGCGCGAAGTCGCCGCGGCCAAGGCCTGAGGAGAGAACGATGGGTCAGAAAATCAATCCGATCGGGCTTCGCCTCGGCATCAACCGTACCTGGGATTCGCGCTGGTTCGCGCAGAAGGGCGAGTACGGCAAGCTTCTGCATGAGGACATGGCCATTCGTGCCATGCTCATGAAGATGCTGAAGCAGGCTGCGATCTCCAAGATCATCATCGAGCGCCCGCACAAGAAGTGCCGCGTCACAATCCACTCGGCTCGTCCGGGCGTGGTGATCGGCAAGAAGGGCGCCGATATCGAGAAGCTCCGCAAGTCGGTGATGAAGCTGACCAAGGCGGACGTGACGATCAACATTGTCGAGGTGCGCAAGCCGGAGATCGACGCGACGCTCGTCGCCGACTCGATCGCGCAGCAGCTCGAGCGCCGCGTTGCCTTCCGTCGCGCCATGAAGCGGGCCGTTCAGTCGGCCATGCGTCTGGGCGCCGAGGGCATCCGCATCAACTGCTCGGGCCGTCTCGGCGGCGCGGAAATCGCGCGTCTGGAATGGTATCGCGAGGGTCGCGTGCCGCTGCACACGCTGCGCGCCGATGTGGATTACGGTGTCGGCACTGCCTTCACCACCTACGGCACGTGCGGCATCAAGGTCTGGATCTTCAAGGGCGAGATCCTCGAACACGACCCGATGGCCCAGGACAAGCGCATGGCAGACGAGGGCAGCCGTTCCGGCGGTGGCCATCGTCGCGAGCATGCATAAAGGCTGATCGAGAAAAGCCATGTTGCAACCAAAAAAGACGAAGTTCCGCAAGCAGTTCAAGGGGCGCATCGCTGGCGTCGCCAAGGGCGGCACAGATTTGAACTTCGGCCAGTTCGGCCTGAAGGCCCAGGAGCCCGAGCGCGTCACGGCCCGGCAGATCGAGGCGGCTCGCCGCGCGATCACCCGTGCGATGAAGCGCGCCGGTCGTGTCTGGATCCGCATCTTCCCGGACGTTCCGGTGTCGAAGAAGCCGACCGAAGTCCGCATGGGCAAGGGCAAGGGCGCGCCTGAATTCTGGGCAGCCAAGGTCAAGCCGGGCCGGATCATGTTCGAGATCGACGGCGTGCCGGAAGATACCGCTCGCGAGGCCATGCGCCTCGGCGCGGCCAAGCTGCCGATCAAGACGCGCTTCATCCAGCGCATCGCCGAGTAAGGGAGGACACGATGAAAGCTTCGCAACGCCTGTCCGACCTGACCGCCATGAGCGTGGACCTGCTGCAGGACGAACTCCTGAAGCTCAAGAAGGAGCAGTTCAACCTGCGCTTTCAGAAGGCCACCGGCCAGCTCGAGAACACCGCCCGGGTGACCGAGGTCCGCAAGGACATCGCCCGCATCAAGACGCTGCAGCGGTCCAAGACCGTCGCGGCGAGCGCCTGAGGAGTTAGACAATGCCGAAGCGCGTGCTGCAGGGCGTCGTCGTCAGCGACAAGCAGAACAAAACTGTTGTGGTCAAGGTCGAGCGGCGCTATACGCACCCTCTCCTCAAGAAGACGGTTCGCCGTACCAAAAACTATCACGCCCATGATGAGGCGGAGGTGGTCAAGGTCGGGGATCAGGTCTGGATCGAGGAGTCCAAGCCCATTTCCAAGCTGAAAAGCTGGGTTGTGCTCGACAACGCTCCCAAGGCGTAGGTCAACGCGGTCTCCGTCGCCCGAATCATTTCGGGCAGCGGGGAGGGCGGAATACGGAGTCGGGCATGTTTCGCCGCAAGAGTGCGTGGCACTTTTGCGGTTCGTGCTTTGTTTTGAGGCCAGGGGGCGATCGACCCCCGTCAGTCGTAGTCCCGAAGGCGCTGATGCTTTCGGGAAACCGCGCTGATACACACTGGAAGGATCAAGGCCATGATCCAGGTGCAAACGAATCTCGAGGTCGCGGATAATTCCGGCGCCCGTCGCGTGATGTGCATCAAGGTTCTCGGCGGGTCGAAGCGGCGTTATGCCCGCATCGGCGACATCATTGTCGTCTCGATCAAGGAAGCCATTCCCCGCGGCCGCGTGAAGAAGGGCGACGTCATGAAGGCGGTCGTCGTTCGCACCGCCAAGGACGTCAAGCGCGCCGATGGTTCGGTGATCCGGTTCGACCGCAATGCGGCCGTGCTGATCAACAACCAGAAGGAGCCTGTCGGCACCCGCATCTTCGGACCGGTTCCGCGCGAGCTGCGCGCCAAGAACCACATGAAGATCATCTCGCTTGCGCCAGAGGTGCTTTGATGGCTGCGAAAATCAAAAAGGGCGACAAGGTCGTCGTGCTGGCCGGCCGTGACAAGGGCAAGGCCGGCGAAGTGCTCCAGGTCATGCCGAAGGATGCCCGCGCGATCGTGCGTGGCGTCATGATGGTCAAGAAGCACACCAAGGCTTCGGCGCAGTCGGAGGGCGGCATCATTTCGAAGGAAGCCACCATCGACCTGTCGAATCTCGCCGTGGCCGACCCCAAGGACGGCAAGCCGACCCGCGTCGGCTTCAAGGTTCTGGATGATGGCCGCAAGGTCCGTTTCGCCAAGCGTTCGGGGGATCTGATCGATGGCTGAGAATCAGCAGACTGCGGCCCTTACGCCGCGCATGAAGCAGCATTACGAGGACGTCGTTCGTCCGGCGATGATCGCCGAGTTCGGCTACAAGAACGCCATGGAAGTGCCGACCATCGAGAAGGTCGTCATCAACATGGGCGTTGGCGAAGCGACCGCCGACCGCAAGAAGGTCGACAACGCCGCCGGCGACCTCGCCCTGATCGCCGGCCAGCGGCCGGTTATCACCAAGTCCCGCCTCGCCATCGCCGGCTTCAAGCTGCGCGAGAACATGGCGGTCGGCTGCAAGGTCACGCTGCGCAAGACCAAGATGTTCGAGTTCGTCGATCGTCTGGTTACCATCGCGCTTCCCCGCGTTCGTGACTTCCGCGGCCTCAACCCGAAGTCGTTCGACGGGCGCGGCAATTTCGCGCTCGGGATCAAGGAGCACATCGTGTTCCCCGAGATCAATTACGACAAGGTCGACCAGGTCTGGGGTATGGACGTGATCGTCTGCACGACTGCAAAGTCGGACGACGAGGCACGCGCCTTGCTCAAGCACTTCAACTTCCCGTTCCGGCAGTGAACCTCAGCGTTCATACGCGGAAACCAGGAGAGATCGATGGCTAAGAAAAGCTCCGTCGAGAACAACAACCACCGCAAGGCTCTGGTGAAGAAATTCGCCGGCAAGCGCGCGCGGCTTCTCGCGATCGCCAATGACGAAAGCCAGTCCATGGACGAGCGGTTCCTCGCTCGCCTCAAGCTGGCCGAACTGCCGCGCAACTCGGCGCCTAACCGCGTGCGCAACCGTTGCGAAGTGACGGGGCGTCCGCGCGCCGTCTACCGCAAGCTGAAGATGTCGCGCATTGCGCTGCGCGAGCTCGGCAACAAGGGGCTGGTTCCCGGCCTCGTCAAGTCGAGCTGGTGAGGAGTACGCATCGTGATCATTGATCCGCTTGGAGATATGCTGACCCGCATCCGCAATGCGCAGATGCGGCGCAAGTCGCGCGTTTCGACGCCCGGTTCGAAGCTGAGAGCCCGCGTGCTCGACGTGCTCGAGTCCGAGGGTTACATTCGTGGCTACACCCAGACCGAGTTCGGCAATGGCCGGACGGAGTTCGATATCGAGCTGAAGTACCATGAGGGACTGCCGGTCATCCGGTCGATCTCGCGTGTGTCCAAGCCCGGCCGCCGCGTCTATTCTTCGGTGGAGACGATGCCGCGCGTGGCCGATGGCCTTGGCGTGACGATCATCTCGACCCCGAAGGGTGTGATGCCCGATCATCTTGCCCGCGAGCAGAACGTGGGCGGCGAAGTGCTTTGCAAGGTCTTCTGACCTTCCACGCCGCTCGTTTTCAGGAGAAATCCAATGTCTCGTATCGGTAAGAAGCCTGTTCCGGTTCCCGCTGGCGTCACCGCCAACGTGGCCGGCCAGCTCGTCAAGGTCAAAGGCGCCAAGGGGGAACTCTCCTTCCTGGTTCCCGACGACGTTTCGGTCGCCATGGAGAATGGCGAGATCGCGGTTCAGCCGCGTTCGCAGAGCAAGCGTGCGCGCTCGCTCTGGGGCACGTCGCGTGCCCGGATCGCCAATCTCGTGCTCGGCACCACGTCGGGCTTCGAGAAGAAGCTCGAGATCAACGGCGTCGGCTACAAGGCCGCCGTCAACGGCAAGGTTCTGAAGCTCTCGCTGGGCTACAGCCACGACATCGACTATGCGATCCCGGAAGGGGTTGCGATCGTGACGCCGAAGCCGACCGAAATCGTCATCACCGGCATCGACAAGCAGGTGGTCGGCCAGACCGCCGCCGAAATCCGCGATTACCGCGGGCCCGAGCCTTACAAGGGCAAGGGCGTCAAGTACGCCGGCGAATTCATCTTCCGCAAGGAAGGGAAGAAGAAGTAACCGCCATGAGCAAGCAGACAGACAACACTGCGCGCCGCAAGGCCCGCGTCCGCCGCGCGATCAAGGCTGTCGCCAATGGCCGCGCTCGCCTGTCGGTGCACCGCACCGGCAAGCAGATCTATGCCCAGATCATCGACGACGTGAAGGGTGTCACCGTCGCGTCGGCGTCGAGCCTGGACAAGGACATCCGCACCGACATCAAGTCGGGCGCGAATGTCGAGGCCGCCGCGACGATCGGCAAGCTGATCGCCGAGCGTGCCGTCAAGGCCGGAGTGAAGGACGTGGTCTTCGACCGCGGCTCCTACATGTATCACGGCCGCGTCAAGGCGCTGGCTGAGGCGGCCCGCGAAGCTGGCCTGAACTTCTGAGTTCTGCTATCCGGCCCCTGCCGTCGTGCTGATCCGCGCGAGGGCAGGGGCCGAGTCCCGTTTTTGAGACGTCGTTCCAGCAGGAACGCTCGAGCGAGCGGCGCACGACATCGATCCTGCGACCGCGCAAGTAAGAGGAAAGACCATGGCGAGAGAGCCTCGTGATCGCGAAGAGCGCGATTCGGAATTCGTGGACCGTCTGGTCCACATCAACCGCGTCGCCAAGGTGGTGAAGGGTGGACGTCGCTTCGGCTTCGCCGCTCTCGTCGTCGTCGGCGACCAGAAGGGCCGCGTCGGCTTCGGTCATGGCAAGGCGCGCGAAGTGCCGGAAGCCATCCGCAAGGCGACGGAAGCCGCCAAGCGCGGCCTGGTCCGCATCCCGCTGCGCGAGGGTCGTACGCTTCATCATGACGTTCAGGGCCGTCACGGCGCCGGCAAGGTCGTGCTGCGTGCTGCTCCGGCCGGTACCGGCATCATCGCCGGCGGCCCGATGCGCGCCGTCTTCGAGGCGGTCGGCATGCAGGACGTGGTGTCGAAGTCGCTCGGCTCTTCGAACCCCTACAACCTCGTTCGCGCGACGTTCGACGCGCTGAAGAACGAAGACAGCCCGCGCGGTGTCGCCGCGCGTCGTAACCTCAAGGTCTCGGCCCTGCAGACGCGTCGCCGCGATGCCGGCACCGACGCCGCCGTCGAAGCGTGAGGGTGCGATCATGGCAAAGTCTGACAACAAGACCGTCGTCGTCGAGCAGATCGGTAGCCCGATCCGCCGCGAGGCTTCGCAGCGCCAGACCCTGATCGGTCTGGGGCTCAACAAAATCCGCCGGCAGTCGACCCTGGTCGATACGCCGTCCGTGCGGGGCATGATCGATAAGGTCAGGCACCTCGTGCGCGTCGTTGACGCGAAGTGAGGGGTATCGTTCGATGAAACTCAACGACATCCGTGACAACGAAGGCGCGCACAAGTCGCGCATCCGCGTCGGCCGGGGCATCGGCTCGGGCAAGGGCAAGACCGGTGGTCGTGGCGTCAAGGGTCAGAAGGCCCGCTCAGGCGTCGCGGTCAAGGGCTTCGAAGGCGGCCAGATGCCGCTCTATCGTCGCCTGCCCAAGCGCGGTTTCAACAACCTGTTCTCCAAGGATCTGAACGAGGTCAATCTCGGTCGCATCCAGCAGGCGGTAGAGGCCGGCAAGCTCGATACCAAGGGCACTGTCACGATCGAGGCGCTCGTCGCCGCCGGCGTGATCACTCGTCAGGCCAAGGACGGCGTCAAGATTCTCGGCGTCGGCGAACTCACCACGAAGCTCGCCTTCGAGGTCTATGGCGCGTCGAAGTCGGCCGTCGAGGCGATCGAGAAGGCCGGTGGTTCCGTCAAGATCCTGGCGGCTGCCGCTTCACAGGCGTGAGCCGAGCGCTTACATGACGACTCGCGAACGGCGGCCGGGCCAGAAGCCCTGGCCGCCGTTCGACTGTTTGACCGGGCGCAGACCAGCGTGCCCATGGATCTGAAGACCAAGGACCGGACGCATGGCATCGGCGGCTGAACAGCTTGCTTCAAACCTGAACTTCGGGGCGTTCGCCAAGGCGGACGAACTGAAGAAGCGCATCTGGTTCACGCTGGGTGCGCTGATCATCTATCGCATCGGCACATATATCCCGCTGCCGGGCATGAATCCTGACGCGGTTGCCGATCTGTTCAAGCAGACCCAGAGTGGCGTGCTTGGCCTGTTCAATATGTTCTCGGGCGGAGCGGTCGGCCGGTTGGCGATCTTCGCGCTTGCGATCATGCCGTATATCTCGGCGTCGATCATCATCCAGCTTCTCTCCAGCGTCGTCCCGACCTTCGAGGCGCTGAAGAAGGAGGGCGAGCAGGGCCGCAAGGTCCTCAACCAGTACACCCGCTACCTGACGCTCGTGCTCGCCGTGTTCCAGGCCTATGGCATCGGCGTTGGCCTGCAGGGCTCTGGCAATCTCGTGCTGGAGCCTGGCCCGTTCTTCCTGCTGTCCACCACCCTCACGCTGGTCGGCGGTACGATGTTCCTGCTTTGGCTTGGTGAGCAGATCACCAGCCGCGGCATCGGCAACGGTGTCTCGATGATCATTTTCTCGGGCATCATCGCCGAGTTCCCAGCGCAGCTCGCCCAGACGCTCGAACTCGGCCGCCAGGGCGCGATTTCGACCGGGTTGTTGCTGCTGATCCTGGTCATGGCGATCTGCGTCATCGCGTTCGTGGTCTTCATGGAGCGCGCCCAGCGCCGCCTGCTGATCAATTATCCCAAGCGCCAGGTCGGCAACCGGATGTATGAGGGTCAGACCTCGTTCCTGCCGCTGAAGCTGAATACCGCCGGCGTGATTCCGCCGATCTTCGCGTCCTCGCTGCTGCTGCTGCCGACAACGATCGCGAGCTTCAGCCAGGCATCGGGCGGGACGGGCTTCCTGTCCCTGGTCGCGACCTATCTGGCCCATGGCCGGCCGCTGTTCATGATCCTGTATGCAGCGCTGATCATCTTCTTCTGCTTCTTCTACACGGCGATCGTGTTCAATCCGACCGAGACGGCCGACAACCTCAAGAAGCATGGCGGCTTCATGCCGGGCATCCGCCCGGGCGAGCGTACCGCCGAGCATATCGACCGCGTGCTGACGCGCATTACCGTGCTGGGCGCCGGCTATTTGACTATCGTCTGCCTTATCCCCGAGTTCATGATCACCTATGCCCAGATTCCGATCATCCTGCTGGGCGGCACGTCGCTGCTCATCGTGGTGACCACCACCATGGATACCGTGGCGCAAGTCCACGGACACCTGCTGGCCCATCAATATGAGGGGCTGGTGAAGAAGGCCAAGCTGCGAGGGGCGAAACGCTGATGCGTATTATCTTCCTGGGGCCGCCGGGGGCGGGCAAGGGCACTCAGGCTGCGCGGATCGTCGCGAAGCACGGCATTCCGCAACTCTCCACCGGTGACATGCTGCGCGCCGCGGTTGCTGCCGAGACGCCGATTGGCGTCAAGGCCAAGGCGGTGATGGATGCGGGCGGGCTGGTCTCCGACGAGATCGTCATCGGCATCGTCGCCGACCGCATCGACGAGCCCGACGCCAAAAAGGGCTTCATCCTCGACGGCTTCCCGCGGACCCTGGCGCAGGCCAAGGCACTCGATGCGATGCTTGCCTCCAAGCATCTGGAACTCGATACGGTGCTGGAGCTGAAGGTCGACCAGACCAAGCTCGTCGATCGCATCGTCAAGCGCGCGCAAGAGGCGAGGGCGGCCGGGCAGCCGGTCCGCAAGGATGACGATCCGGAGGTCTTCAAGACCAGGCTGGAAGCCTACAACCGGGACACGGCCGTGGTCTCGCCGTACTATGCAGCGCGCGGGCAGGTGATCGAGATCGACGGCATGCAGCCCGTCGATGACGTGACGGCCGCGATCGAGAAGGCGCTGGCCGGACACTGATGTTGGTGTTGGCGCGTTTCTTGGTTGCGACGGGTTGACTCAGCGTCTTCGAGCGACTAACGACCCGACTTCCGGTTTCATGTGAGCGATGCCGTTACCTTCGCGAGAAGGAACGACGTCGCGTTGTCGCGTGGAACAGGTTCAACGCTTCGCAGAGGCCGGCCTCCACCGGCGCGAGGTCATCAATAACCGCCGGCGCGCCCAGGGCGTCGATCGGCCGACATGGAGAGATCATCATGGCTCGTATCGCGGGCGTAAACATTCCCACCGGCAAGCGCGTCGTCATCGGCCTGCAGTACATCCACGGCATTGGCGCGTCCAAGGCCCAGGAAATCTGCACCAAGGTCGGCATCGCCGCCGAGCGCCGCGTCAACCAGCTCACCGACGCTGAAGTGCTCCAGATCCGCGAAGCGATCGACCGCGACTACCTGGTCGAGGGCGACCTGCGCCGCGAAGTCTCGATGAACATCAAGCGCCTGATGGACCTCGGCTGCTACCGCGGCCTGCGCCATCGCCGGTCGCTGCCGGTCCGCGGCCAGCGCACCCACACCAACGCCCGCACCCGCAAGGGTAAGCCGAAGGCGATCGCCGGCAAGAAGAAGTAATTCGGCGGGCCTTCACGGCCCGCTTTATCTCGCCGACCTGTCCGTCAAGCGGGCAGGCGGCATCCCCAGCGCCTGGCATCACGGGCGCGCTCGAAGGATCAAAGACCTATGGCCAAGGAAGCCCAACGCGTTCGTCGCCGCGAACGCAAGAACATCGTCTCCGGCGTCGCCCATGTGAACGCCTCGTTCAACAACACCATGATCACCATCACCGATGCGCAGGGCAACACGATCTCGTGGTCGTCGGCCGGCACCATGGGTTTCAAGGGTTCGCGCAAATCGACCCCCTATGCGGCGCAGGTTGCCGCCGAGGACGCTGCCCGCAAGGCCGCCGAGCACGGCATGCGCACGCTCGAAGTCGAAGTGACCGGCCCCGGTTCGGGACGTGAGTCGGCTTTGCGTGCGCTGCAGGCCGCTGGTTTCACCGTGACCTCGATCCGCGACGTGACGCCGATCCCGCATAATGGCTGCCGTCCGCGCAAGCGCCGTCGCGTCTGACACCTGACATGCGAGGCGCCCGCACCGGCGGGCGCTTGTCCGGGGCGGCCCGCCGCCGCCATTGAATTCAAGCACCAGGAGTGCGGTCGTGATCAGCAAGAATTGGCAGGATCTGTCAAAACCCAACAAGCTCGAAATCAAGGTCGGAGACGATCCGAAGCGTCAGGCGACCGTCATCGCCCGTCCGCTGGAGCGCGGTTTCGGCATGACGCTCGGCAACGCCCTGCGTCGCGTGCTGCTGTCCTCGCTGCAGGGCGCGGCCGTCACCGCCGTCCAGATTGACGGCGTGCTGCATGAATTCTCGTCGATCCCCGGCGTCCGTGAAGACGTCACCGACATCGTCCTCAACATCAAGGCCATCGCGGTCAGGATGCAGGGCGAGGGCCCCAAGCGCATGACCCTGCGCAAGACCGGCCCGGGCACGGTCACGGCCGGCGACATCAACACCATCGGCGACGTGTCGATCCTGAACCCCGACCTCGTGCTCTGCACGCTGGACGAGGGCTCGGAGATTCGCATGGAGTTCACGGTCAACACCGGGAAGGGCTACATCCCCTCCGAGCAGAACCGTCCGGAAGATGCGCCGATCGGCCTGATCCCGGTCGACAGCCTGTATTCGCCGGTCAAGAAGGTGTCCTACCGCGTCGAGAACACCCGTGAGGGCCAGAACCTCGATCGCGACATGCTCACGCTGAACATCGAGACCAACGGTTCCGTCACGCCTGAGGATGCGCTGGCGCTGGCCGCCCGCATCCTGCAGGACCAGCTCGCCGTCTTCATCACCTTCGAGGAGCCGCGCAAGGAAGAGGCCGTCTCGACCGCGCCGCAGCTGCCCTTCAACCCGGCGCTGCTCAAGAAGGTCGATGAGCTCGAGCTTTCGGTGCGTTCGGCGAACTGCCTGAAGAACGACAACATCGTCTATATCGGCGACCTCATCCAGAAGTCGGAGGGCGAGATGCTGCGCACCCCGAACTTCGGCCGCAAGTCGCTGAACGAGATCAAGGAAGTGCTCGCTACCATGGGCCTCCATCTCGGCATGGACGTGACCGGCTGGCCGCCGGAGAACATCGAAGAGCTCGCGAAGCGCTTCGAGGAGCACTATTGATCAAGCTGGCGCGGGCTCGCTCCCGCGCCGTTTTCCCGCCCGGTGCATGAGCGTCGGAGCATAAAGAACGGCCGTACCGTGGCACGGCGGCCGTAAATCACGAAGGAGCCATTCCATGCGTCACGGTTTTCGCGGTCGTCGTTTCAACCGCTCGGTCGAGCATCGCAAGGCGATGTTCGCCAACATGTCCCAGGCCCTGATCAAGCACGAGCAGATCACCACCACGCTGCCCAAGGCCAAGGATCTGCGTCCGGTCGTCGAGAAGTTGATCACGCTCGCCAAGCGCGGCGACCTGCATGCCCGCCGCCAGGCGATCGCGCAGATCAAGGACGTCGTCCTGGTCGGCAAGCTCTTTGCTGTCCTCGGACCGCGCTACAAGGAGCGTAACGGCGGCTACCTTCGCATCATGAAGGCGGGCTTCCGCTTCGGCGACAACGCGCCGCTGGCCGTGATCGAGTTCGTCGATCGCGACGTCGAGGCCAAGGGCAAGGATTCCGGCCCGGTCTTCACAGCGGACGACGAGGCGGCCTGAGGTTTTCCTCGGTCGAGTGAGTTCCAAGGGCGGCCCTCGGGTCGCCCTTTTTTCATTGCCCGCGAGGCTGTCATCCCGCTTGGCCGGGCACCGCTTCGCGACTACGCTTGCCCTCAACACATAAAGACGGTGGCGGATTGCCATTTGGGGGGACACCAACATGAAGACGATGAACACCAGAGCGGGTCTCTTGGTGGCTGCGGTGCTGGCCTCGGCAGCCCAGCCTGCCGGTGCGCAGGACAGCTACCCTTCCAAAACGATCACGATGATCGTGCCCTTCGCTGCCGGCGGCTCGTCAGACGTCATCGCGCGGCTCGTCGGCGACGAGATGGGGCGTGTGCTCGGGCAGCGCATCGTGATGGAGAACATGGGCGGGGCGGGCGGAGCGACGGCTCTGTCGCGGGCAGCGAAGGCCGAGCCAGACGGCTACACCATCGTCATCGGCAACAGCGGTACCAATGCCGCCTCCTACACGATCTATCCCGACCTGAAATACACCAATGCCGACTTCGCGCCGGTGGGCCTGGTCGCCAAGACCTCGCCCATGATCGCGCTGAAGCTCGACTTCCCGGCCAAGACACTGATGGATTTCGTCGCCTATGCGAAGGCCAATCCGGGTAAGGTCAGCCTAGGCCATGCGGGCGTCGGCTCATCGAACTATCTGATTTGCCGGACCTTCATCAAGGCGGCCGGCGTCGATGTCGCGCTGGTCAGCTATCGCGGGGCGGGGCCGGCGCTGAACGACCTGATGGGCGGGCAGATCGACGGTGTCTGCGATGCGGCTACCTCGCTGTCGGGCGCCGTGATGGGCGAGAAGGTGAGGGCGCTCGTGGTCGCCACGCCGACGCGCCTGGCGAGCCTGCCGGATGTTCCGACCTCGGCGGAAGCCGGCCTGCCGGGCTTCCAGGCACAAGGCTGGAACGCGATCTTCGTGCCGAAGAAGACGCCCGAGGCGGTCGTCGCAAAGCTGAACGCGGCGCTGCGGACGGCACTGGCGAGCCCAAAGCTGCAGGGGCGTTTCACGGAGCTATCCTCGGTCGTGCCGGCGGCCGACGAAATGACGCCTGCCTTCGTCGCAGCGCTGGTCCCGGGCGAGATCGAGAAGTACCGGGTGCTGCTACAGGACAAGTAGGCGGCGACGACGGCCGTCAGGCGCGCTGGCGCGAGAGTTCGCCGGCGAGGTCGATGAGCACATCCGCCGGCTGCTGCGGCAGGTCGTTCTCCGGCGTCACGCCGTAGAGCCCGAAGATGAAGCTCGTCGTCTCGTTTCGCTCGGCGAGGCCCATCGACCACTGCGGAAAGCTTCGCTGGTCGATCGGGTGCTCCGCGAGCAACCGGATCGCGCCATGCCGGGGATCGGCCACGATCCGGCCATAGGTCTCGGCGACGGTCGAGCTCTCGCCTTCCAGCACCTGGGCGAAGGCGCTCTCGGTCGAGAGCAGAAAGCCTGTGATGTCGTGAATTGTGTTGAGACGACGGGCACTCTCGATGATGCGGTCGATCTCGCTGTGACGATTGGCCTCGACGAGCCGGCTTTCGCTGGCATACACAAGTCTGATCAAGCCCATGAGCGGCTCCCCTGGCGCGCAGACCGGTGGTCGTATGGACGTTGGCCCCTACACCATGGACGGTGACGGGCGGCATTGATGGATCAATGCCGACGTTCAGACATTGCCGCCATATCATTGTTTCATCATGAGGACAGGAATGATCGCAGCTTTCGTGAAGATCCGGTCCCGGGCGGCCGCTGGCGCGCTGGTTTTTGCTGCGGTGGCGGGACTCGCGCCCTGCATCGCAAACGCCCAGCAGAAGCAGGTTCCCGAGTCGCGGCAGGAAATGCAGCTTTCGTTCGCCGGTGTCGTGAAGATGAGCGTCGGCGCCGTCGTCAACGTCTATGGCGCCCGCGTCGAGAAGCAGCCGCGCAACCCGTTCATGGACGATCCGTTCTTCCGCCGCTTCTTCGGCGATCGCGGCTTCGGCGTGCCCCAGGACCGGGTGCAGCGGTCGCTCGGCTCGGGCGTCGTCGTCGATACGACCGGACTGGTCGTGACCAACAACCACGTCATCGAGGGCATGAGCGAGGTCAAGATCGCCTTTGCAGACAAGCGTGAGGTCGAGGCGACGATCCTGTTGCGCGACCCGCGCACCGATCTCGCCGTGCTCAAGATCAAGCCGATCAGCGACATGACCGCGATTGAGCTGGCCGATTCCGACAAGGTCGAGATCGGCGACATCGTGCTGGCGATCGGCAACCCCTTCGGCGTCGGTCAGACGGTGACGCAGGGCATCGTCTCGGCACTGGCCCGCACGCAGATCGGCGTCGGCGACGCGCAGTCCTTCATCCAGACGGACGCCGCCATCAATCCCGGCAATTCGGGCGGCGCGCTGGTCGACATGCAGGGCCGCGTCGTCGGCATCAACACCGCAATCTTCTCGCGCTCGGGCGGCAGCGTCGGGATCGGTTTCGCGATTCCCTCGGCGATGGTGCGGGTCGTGCTGGAAAGCGCCAAGGCCGGGGCCAAGACCGTCCGGCGGCCCTGGTTCGGTGCGCGTCTCCAGGCGCTGACGGCCGATGTGGCCGACGGGCTCGGGCTCGACCGCCCGGCCGGCTCCGTCGTCGCCAGTGTCGTCGAGAAGGGACCTGCCGCAGAGGGCGGCCTGCTTCGCTCGGATGTCATCCTGGCCGTGGATGGCGTCAATGTCGATGATCCCGAATCGTTCGGCTATCGATTCGCGACACGTCCGCTCGGCGGTGTCGCGTCGTTGACCGTCCTGCGCGGCGGCAAGCGCTCCGTCGTCCCGGTCAAGCTCATTCCGGCGCCCGAACTTCGGCCGCGCGAGCCGGTGACGCTGTCGGGCCGCTCGCCATTGGCGGGGCTGACCGTGATGAACCTGTCCCCGGCGCTGGCCGAGGAACTGGCGATCGATGCCGGCACGGACGGCGTCGTCGTCGCCGAGATCGAAGAGGGCAGCACGGCGGCCCGCGTCGGCTTCAAGGCAGGCGACATCATCCAGGCCCTGAACGGCGAGCGCATGGTTCGCTCGCGCGATGTCGAGGCGGCGGTGAAGGAGCGCCTGCGCCAGTGGGAGGTCACGGTCTCGCGCGGCGGGCAGAGCATCACCTCGGTCTTTCCGGGGTGAGCGATCTCTTCGCCGCGTCGGGGCTCGACAAGTCCGGCCCGCGCCCGCTCGCCGACCGGCTGCGGCCGACGACGCTCGGCGAGGTCGCAGGGCAAGAGCACCTGACCGGGCCGGACGGGGTGCTGACGCGGCTCGTCGCCTCCGGCTCGCTCGGCCGCCTGATCTTCTGGGGGCCGCCGGGCACCGGCAAGACGACAGTGGCGCGGCTGCTGGCGGGGCAGGTCGATCTCGGCTTCGAGCAGATCAGCGCGATCTTCTCCGGTATCGCCGATCTGAAGAAGGTCTTCGAATCGGCGCGCGGACACCGGCTCGGCGGCAAGGGCACGCTGCTTTTCGTCGACGAGATCCACCGCTTCAACCGGGCCCAGCTCGACGCCTTCCTGCCAGTCATGGAAGACGGCACGATCACGCTGGTCGGCGCCACCACCGAGAACCCCTCCTTCGCGCTGAACGCGGCGCTGCTGTCGCGCGCCCGCGTGCTGACCTTTAAGTCGCTCGACGAGAGCTCGCTGCTGTTCCTGCTCGGCCGCGCCGAACTGCTGGAAAAACGCGAACTGCCGCTGACCCCGGAGGCGCGCCTGGCGCTCGCCCGCTTCGCCGATGGCGACGGACGGGCCGTGCTGACGCTGGCCGAGGAACTCTGGCGCGCCGCCAAGCCCGATGAGGTCTTCGACGAGGCCGGCCTCGCCGAAGTGATCCAGCGTCGCGCGCCGATTTACGACAAGGCGCAGGACGGCCACTACAACCTGATCTCGGCGCTTCACAAGACGATCCGAGGCTCGGACCCGGACGCGGCGCTCTATTACTTCGCGCGCATGCTTGATGCCGGCGAGGATCCGCGGTTCCTGGCGCGCAGGCTGGTGCGGATGGCGGTCGAGGACATCGGGCTCGCTGATCCCCAGGCGCTGGTGCATGCGCGGGCGGCGGCCGAAACCTATGAGCAACTGGGCTCGCCGGAAGGCGAACTCGCGCTCGCCAACACGGTGATCTATCTGGCAACCGCACCAAAATCGAACGCTGCCTACAAGGCCTACAATGCGGCGCGGCGCGCGGCGAAGGAGGGTGGCTCGCTGATGCCACCCAAGACAATCCTCAACGCGCCGACCAAGCTGATGAAGGAAGAGGGCTACGGCGCCAACTACAACTATGATCACGACGCGCCCGACGCCTTTTCGGGCCAGAACTACTGGCCCGACGCACTCGGCCGCCAGCGCTTCTACGACCCGCCGGAGCGCGGCTTCGAACGCGAGATCAGGAAGCGGCTGGAGTATTGGGAAAAGCTGAGGGAAGAGCGCGGAGACGGCTGAATGGTCCGGCGTGATTTGATCGATCGCAAGGGCGACCGATTTATCCCGGTATATCGTTTCATGATCGCCCGATCCTGGCGTTCTCACTGGAGCCACCATGATCTCTTTGATCGCACGCCTTCTGATGATTGTTCCCTCGCTGATCGCGGGCTGGTTCGTGTCTGAGGATAACGTCGCCTATTGGGTGATCGCCTTTGCGATCGCACTGGTCTTCATCATCCTGAGCATCGTCTTCGAGCTTTATGTCCATCCGCTGTTGACGCGGGAGCCGAAGGCGTAAGTCGCTCTCGCTTCGCCTCAGAATGCGCGTTCGAGGAAGAGCTGGGCCGAGAGCAGCCGCCCGCCCAGCGTCGCGGGCACGGTTCGGCTCTCGATCGCAATACGGGTCTGCGCGATCGAACCCTCGATCCCGGCCTTGAAGCCTTCGACCGGAGTCCAGACGAGATTGGCGGCGATGCGGTCGATCCTGAGCTTGCCCCTGCTCTGGGCGATCAGCGGCACCGAGATCTGATAGCGGCTGAGATAGACGTTGCTCGCCCACTGCTCAGCCCATTCCCGGCGCGCGGCGACGACGGCGGAGTAACCCCGGGTCGAATCGGCGGGGAGCAGGATTTGCCGCACGATCGTGGCATCGAGCGACGAGCCGATATAGGGCGCGCCATCGACGGCGCCTGCGATCTGGGCGGTGACGCTGACGGGACGTTCGAGAACCTTGGTCTCATAGGTCGCACCGACGATGCCGGCACGACCGAAGCCGGAGGCTCAAGCCGGCACGTCGCGCAGGGCGCCGGCGAGATGCATGGTCAGGGGTCCGTTCACGTAAGTGAGGCGGGCGATCCCGTCCGGCACACGGCCGTTCACGGTGGGGATGGAGCACGTCGTCGCCAGGGTGGGATCCTCGAGCGAGAGCGCGAGGTTCCAGCGCTCCGTCAGGTCGCGTTCCCAGGCGATGAGGCCGACATTGCGGCTCGGCAAGCGGGCGCTGAAGGCGAACTCGTCGCCGGTCCAGTAGCTGAAGCGGGACCCTGCCAGTCCGAATGTCATCGTCCCCAGCGTGACCGTCGCCTCGTCGATCGTCACCGTATCGGGTTGTCCGTTCGTCGGAGCCAGTGACATCTCGAAGGCGGTGCCGACGCGCAGGCCGGAGGCGAGGTCATGCGCGGTCGCGATCCGCAAGGAAGCGTTGGGCAGCCAGGAGAAGGCCGGCCTCGGCACCGCGTCGCCAGCCTTCGGGATCCGGTAGCTGTCGAACTGCAGGCCGGCGGAGACGGTGCCGGAGATCGCAAGACAGGTCGCGGAGCCCGGCAGGATCAGGCCCGGTACGGCGTCCTCGTCCTCGTCCTCCTCCGAAGCGTCGTCGCTGTCGTCAACCGCTGTGCTGCGGGTGTCGGTGGGCCCCGCCGGGGAGGGAAACAGCGGCGAAACCTCAGGGGGCTTAATCATGCAAGCGCGGGCCAGCACGGGCGCTCTGGCGGGAAGCGGTCGTGGTGAAGCAGCCTGAGCCTCCCCCAGTGCCATGAGCGCCATCGACAAGGCCAGACGGTGCGGCAGGGTCCGGCAATTCGCCGCGGCATCTGCCCCCTCCCGCATCGCGTCTTCGCCCCCCCGGCCCTTGCGTCATGAAGCCTGCTCCAGCCATGCCAAGTCAATCGCGGCCCGGCAACAGGCCGAATTCGTTTGTGCGCAGGCTTTGTGCTGGCTATTGCAGAGCGATGACCTCCACTCTTCTCGTTTTCCTGGGCGCCGGCATGGGCGGCGTGCTGCGGCATGGCG
>QBLV01000068.1 GCA_003241815.1 Hyphomicrobiales bacterium
GCGCAGCCATTCCGGCAGGCCAAGCACCGTCGAGGTGCCGCCAACGAGCAAGGCGACATTTGCGCCGCCGACCGCCAGCACCAGCGCGCCCTGCACAGCGATGCCCCCGGCCAGCGCATCGGAGAGCCGCCGGACGCCCGGCGGGAGCAGCCCGACGAGCACATCGAGCCGCATCGACAGAGCCCCGGTCACGGCGAGCGGCGCACAGACCGCGATCAGCGCCAGATGCAGCCAGATCGCCAGTTCGTCCGACCAGACGAAACCGCCGCCCAGCACATAGCGACGAATGACCGCCGCCATCACGACGAGGAACAGCGCCGTCAGGATCGCCGCACCCAACGCCTGCAGCACGGCCTCGATGCCTGCGAGCCCGCGCGCCAGCCGACGGGCGCCCTGCCCGCCTGTCTCCCGCCCCGTGATGCCCGCCTCGTCCAATCCCGAATCCTTGCCCGGCCCGCTTGCAATCCGTATAGCGCGGGAGCCCTCCCCGTCATGCTTGCCATCTGGCGAGCATCCACGTCTTGAACTCCGTACGGGACAGGCAAAGACGGGCATGGTCGGGACAAGCCGGGCCATGGCGAGAGGGTGCGAGCTCATGATGGCGCAGGCGGCGCATCGATTTGTCGAGAAGGTGCGCGACCGTTCGGTCGTGATCGGCGTGGTCGGGCTCGGCTATGTCGGCATCCCGCTCGCGCTCGCGGCGTTGCGACAGGGCATCCGGGTCGTCGGCTTCGACATCGACCAGGCCCGCGTCGATCAGATCAATGCTGGCCGCGAGACCTTCAAGCACATTCCGATGGATCTCATCGTCGAAGGCCTGAAGACCGGACGCTTCGAGGCGACGACCGATTTCGACCGCATGGCCGAGCCCGACGCGCTGTTGATCTGCGTGCCGACACCGCTGTCGCGCCACCGCGAGCCCGACCTCTCTTATGTGGTGAAAACCACGCAGGCGATCGGCCAGCGCCTTCGCGCCGGGCAGCTCGTCGTGCTGGAATCGACGACCTACCCCGGCACCACTGCCGATCTGATGCGGCCGATCCTCGAACAGGCCACCGGCCTTGCCAGCGGCACGGACTTCTACCTCGCCTATTCGCCCGAGCGCGAGGACCCCGGCAACGCCCAGTTCGGCACCTCCGACATCCCCAAGGTCGTCGGCGGCGACGGAGCCGACGCACTCGCCATGGCAGACGCCCTATATGCCGCGCTCGTCGTCAGGACCGTGCCGGTCTCATCCACCGCCACCGCCGAGGCGGTAAAGCTGACCGAGAACATCTTCCGGGCCGTCAACATCGCGCTCGTCAACGAGCTGAAGCAGGTCTATGCGGCGATGGGCATCGACATCTGGGAGGTGATCGACGCCGCCAAGACAAAGCCCTTCGGCTACATGCCGTTCTATCCCGGCCCGGGCCTCGGCGGGCACTGCATCCCGATCGACCCGTTCTACCTGACCTGGAAGGCGCGCGAATTCGACGTCGCCACGCGCTTCATCGAGCTCGCCGGCCAGATCAACACAGAGATGCCCTATCGCGTCGTGGACCGGCTGGCAGAACTCGTCGATCGCCAGCTCGGCCGCAGCTTCAGCGGCGCGCGCATCCTCGTGCTCGGCCTCGCCTACAAGAAGAACGTCGAGGACATGCGCGAGAGCCCGGCCCTCAAGCTGATCGAACTGATCGAAGCCCGCGGCGCGCAAGCCGCCTATCACGACCCCCACATCCCCGCGATCCGCAAAAGCCGCAAGCACGGAGCCCTCACGGCGCGCACCAGCACGCCACTGACGGCGGAAACCGTCGCGGGCTTCGACGCCGTGCTGATCGCGACCGACCATGACGACGTCGATTACGCGCTGATCGTCGCGCATGCGAAACTCGTGGTCGACACCCGCAATGCCTGCGCCCGCCATGGTCTTGGCGGCGGCACCATCTTCAAGGCCTGAGACCTGAATGACCGAGACCGGAATGACCGAAACCGAACCGACCTACGATCTCGCCGTCATCGGCGGCGGCATCAATGGCTGCGGCATCGCCCGCGACGCCGCCGGTCGCGGCGGCTCCGTCGTGCTGTTCGAGCAGAACGACCTTGCCAGCGCGACCTCCTCGGCCTCGACCAAGCTGGTCCATGGCGGCTTGCGCTATCTCGAGCACTACGAATTCCGGCTGGTGCGCGAGGCGCTGATGGAGCGCGAGCGGCTCTGGGCCATCGCCCCGCACATCATCTGGCCGCTGCGCTTCGTCCTGCCCCATCACAAGGGCCTGCGCCCGGCCTGGCTGTTGCGGCTCGGCCTGTTCCTCTACGACCATATCGGTGGCCGGAAGAAACTCCCGGCCACACGCACGCTCGATCTGTCGACGGACGCCGCTGGTCGCCCGCTCAAGGACGACGCCGCGAGGGCCTTCGAATACTCCGATTGCTGGGTCGAGGATTCGCGTCTCGTCGTGTTGAACGCAATGGATGCCGCGCAGAAGGGGGCCGCGATCCACACCCGCACCCGCGTGGTCGCGGCCGATCGCGAGAACGGCGTCTGGCGCATCACCACCGAGAGCGACGGCGCGCGCAACACTGTGCTGGCGAAGGCGCTGGTCAATGCGGCAGGCCCCTGGGTCGGCGATGTCCTCGGCGGCGTCGTCCGCTCCAACACCAAAGCCGCCGTCCGCATGGTCCAGGGCAGCCATATCGTCGTGCCCCGGCTTTACGAGCACGACCGCTGCTACATCTTCCAGAACGGCGACGGGCGGATCATCTTCGCGATCCCCTATGAGCGCGACTTCACGCTGATCGGCACCACGGACCGCGACTTCCAGGGCGACCCGTCCGGAGCGAAAGCGACGCCCGAAGAGATCGACTATCTCTGTGCCGCCGCCAGCGAATATTTCCGCGAGCCGGTGACGCCGGCTTCGGTCGTCTGGACCTATTCAGGCGTGCGCCCACTCTATGACGACGGCGCCTCGAAAGCGCAGGAGGCGACGCGCGACTATGTCCTGACGCTCGACGCTCCCGAAGGCCAGGCGCCGCTGCTCTCCGTCTTCGGCGGCAAGATCACGACCTATCGCCGCCTCGCGGAATCGGCGCTGGAGAAGCTCAACCCCCATGCCGAATGGGCGGCACGCCCGAGCTGGACCGTGACGGGCACCCTGCCCGGCGGGGATTTTCCTGTCGATGGCTTCGAGAAACAGGTCGATGCGCTGGCAGGCGCCCATCCCTGGCTCGCGCACAAGACGGCGACGCGGCTGGTGCGCGCCTATGGCACGAGGGCACGCGAGATCCTGGCCGGTGCCACCAGCGTCGACGACCTCGGCAAGCATTTCGGCGCCGACCTCTACGAGCGCGAGGTGCTCTACCTGATGCGGGCGGAATGGGCGAAGCAGGCCGCCGACGTGCTCTGGCGGCGCAGCAAGCTGGGGCTGCGCCTGGCAGAGACGGGCCATGAAGCGCTGGAGCGATTCATGGTGGAGCAGGTCGCAACCACCTGAGCGGTTGCAAACGGAACCACCGTGTCATCCCGGACAAGCGGCGAAGCCGCGCCGATCCGGGATCCATTCCTGAACCGTTCCGGCATGGATCCCGGGTCTCCCTCCGGTCGCCCGGGATGACGGCGCGTTTCGATCATTGAAGCCCTTCACCTAATCCCCGGCGGCAGAGCGGGTTGCGACAGCCTGTTGCCGATCTCGATGAACTTCAGCGGGTTGCTGGCCTCTCCCACGAGCCGCGTCTCATAATGCAGATGCGGCCCCGTCGAGCGCCCCGTCGAACCCAGCCGTCCGATGATGGCGCCCGGCGGCACGATCTGGTCGGCCTTGACGTCGAAGGCGCTGAGATGGGCGTAGCGCGTGGTCAGCCCATTGCCATGGTCGATCTCGACGAGATTGCCATACCCCCCGGCAACCTCGGCGCGCAGCACCTTGCCTGCGCCTGCCGCGCGGATCGGCGTGCCGGTTTCGCCTCGGAAATCCATGCCGGAGTGCATCGCGGCGGCGCCGGTGAACGGGTCGGTCCGCATGCCGAAATTGCTCGTCGTACTGTCGTCGCCGTCGAGCGGTCGGCGCAGCGGCACGATGTTAGCGAGATCGCGCCAGCGACCGAAGGTGGCCTGCCCGTCGCCCAGTTGCAAAACCCGGTGCTCGAAGCTGCCCGGGCGCATCGTCACCGACAGCGGGATCAGCGGCCCGCCCATGGCCTGGCGTGCCGGCGGCAGCCGGACCTTGGCGACGTCGAGCCCGAGATCGGCCAGCGCCGTCCGGACCTCCTGAACCCGCCCCGCCAGCCGCAGGCCGAGCGCCGACACCTGCTGGCCCTGCGCCGCATCGATCCGGTTGAGCGATTGCTGCAGCACGGCGACGCGCTCGGCCAGCGGCATCGGCTCCTCGGCCCGCAGCGCGGCCGCGATGAGGCGCTTTTGCGGCGCCACCACCGCCGGATTGATCCGCTCGAGGATGTTGCCCTGAAACGGATCGTTGGCGGCCAAGCCGGTCGCTCCACCAGGTGCCTGCGCGCCGTTCCCCGGCAGCACCGGAGCGACAGCCTGCCCCGTCAGCGTGCCGAGCAGGTTCTGACGGGCTTCGAGCTCGATCTGGCGCGTGATGAGGTCGGCGAGTTGATCGTCGCTGCCGCCATCCCTGCCGGAGGGGGCACCCGGCGCGCGCTGCGTCGCGATCGAGCTGACCAGCCGACGCGTCAGCGCCCGCATCTTCTCGTCATAGCTGGCCTGGAGAACCTGTTGCTCCTGCTGCAGCGTCGCGACGATGGTCTTCTCCTGGAACAGCAGCCAGGTTGCCATCGCGCCCCAGGCAAGTCCGAGGAACGCC
Source organism: Hyphomicrobiales bacterium (assembly GCA_003241815.1). GTDB lineage: Bacteria > Pseudomonadota > Alphaproteobacteria > Rhizobiales > Beijerinckiaceae > Allobosea. The sequence continues at coordinate 4,803 of QBLV01000068.1, forward strand.
AGAACGATGAGAGCGCCCTGAACGAGGCGCGGCAGACCGCCCCGGCGTGGCGTGCGCCTTGGTCTGTCGCCGAGTTGTGGCGCATCCGGTTCGCCCGGCCCGGCCCCACCGCGATTCTTCAGTCGAACGGGCTGCATGGCCTGGTCCTCCTTTCGCCACGAACCGGCCGGCGCTTCCCGCCTTCAGAGCGATTTCGAGCGAAGTGGACACCGGCTCGCGTGAAGAAAACGCGTTAAACAAAACCCTAGAGCAATTGAACGATCCACTTGGATCGGAAATCGCTCTAGGGAAGCTTGTGGACCAGCTTGCTGGCAAAGACGCGGTTCAGTTGCGCGACGCTCAGAAACGCCGGATTGCCGGTGCAGACCGGGGCGCTGCACATCAGGTTGGCGTCTTCGTCAACATGGACCGGCGTGAAGCTGGAGCCCAGCAGGACATGGCAGACCTCATGCGCCATCGTCGTCTTGTCGATGGCGCTGGCAGCGATCATCACGGCTGGGCGCGTCGGCTCATGGCCGGCGCAGCCCTGCAGCGTGGTGTTCTTTTTCGTGTTCGTCCGCAGCACCGTGGCGAAATAGACCGTGACGTCGTTGGGGCCGACGCCTTGCTTGCTGCCGGCATTCTGCAGCAGCTTCTGCTCGTCGGAAACCTGATCCCATTTGCAGGCGCCGTCGATGATCTCCAGCGTCAAGGTCTCGCCGGGCGTCAGCCCGACGCTCTGGCCGGTCAGCACGTCGATCCGGATGAAATACTGCGCGAAGACGTCCTCCATCACCTTGAGCTGGGTGAATTCGGGCACCGTCGGATTGTCGATCGAGCGCATATGGACATTGATCTTGTGCGTCATCTTCGCGGGCGGCAGCGGCTTCGGCGGCGGCCCGTTGGTCGGCAGCAGCTCGTCGAGCTTCTCCAGCGTCTCGCGCCCGATGACGCCGTCGCGCGACAACCCGGTTCGCGCCTGGAACTGCCAGACCCGGCTTTCGGTCTCGCCACCGAAGACGCCGTCCGCCTTGCCGCTCTTCTTGGTGCTGATCGCCATGCCGAGGCCGAGATCGATGAAGGCCTGCTGGACGAGCGCCACATGCTGGCCGCTGGAGCCGCGCCGGATTGGCGGTGAATTTTTGGCGGCCTGCTGCAACCGCTGATTGGAGGCGAAACGCGTCGATTTCAGTGCCATGTCAGGCCCTCCTGCTCTGTGGGTTATGGGGTGATATCGGTCGTTGAGGCCACTCCATGCGGTCTTGGTCGAAAATCGGCGCTCACGCGCAGTGATACCGGAACTCTCCGTCCGCGACCGAGACCGTCGCCTCGGTCAGCGGCTTCTTCTCCAGTTGCAGCTTCAGGATCGCGCGCGACAGCGCCGGCAGCATCGAGTTGGTGACGATGTTGTCGATCATGCGCCCGCCGGAATCCGGGTCGTTGCACTGGGCAACGATGTGCGCGACCACCGCGTCGTCATAGACGAAAGCCGCGCCGTGATTGTCGCGGATGCGCTTGCCGATGCGGCCGAGCTGAAGCCGGACGATGCCGCCCAGCATATCGGGCGAGAGCGGGTAATACGGGATCGTCACGAGCCGCCCGATCAGTGCCGGCGGGAAGACCTTGAGGAGTGCCGGCCGCAGCGCCACCGCCATCGCCTCGGGATCGGCGCGCTCGGCAGGGTCGGCGGCCATCCGCATGATTTCGTCGGTGCCGACATTGGACGTCAGGATGATCAGCGTATTCTTGAAGTCGATGCGCCGCCCCGTGCCGTCCTCCATCACGCCTTTGTCGAAGACCTGGAAGAACAGCTCGTGGACGTCCGGATGGGCCTTCTCGACCTCGTCGAGCAGCACCACCGAATAGGGCTTGCGCCGCACGGCCTCCGTCAGCCGCCCGCCCTCGCCATAGCCGACATAGCCGGGAGGCGCGCCCTTCAGCGTCGAGACGGTGTGTGCCTCCTGGAACTCGGACATGTTGATGGTGATGACGTTCTGCTCGCCGCCATAGAGCTGCTCGGCCAGCGCCAGCGCCGTCTCGGTCTTGCCGACGCCCGATGGGCCGCAGAGCATGAACACGCCGATCGGCTTGTTGGGATTGTCGAGCTTGGCGCGGTTGGTCTCGATGCGCCGGGCGATCATCGCCAGCCCGTGATCCTGCCCGACCACGCGCTTGTTCAGCGTCTCGGCGAGCTTGAGCACGGTCTCGATCTCGTCGGCGACCATGCGGCCGACAGGGATGCCGGTCCAGTCGGAGACGACCGAAGCGACCGACTGCTCGTCGACATGGGCGTAGATCATGCGCCGCGCCGGATCGATCTCGGACAGGGCCGCAAATTTCTCAAGGAGCGTGGCGCGCACGGCAGCCGGATCAACCGCAGGCTCGATGGCAGGCGCAGCCGCGACGTCTGGAGCAGGCTCCCCGGCCTCGTCGGCAGCGACCTCGCGGGCGACGTCGGCTTTTGGATCGGCAGAATGCGGATCGACGGCAGGCCCCGGAGGCTTCTCGCCGAGCTGCGCGCGCAGCGCCTTGATCTCCTCGACGATCGCAAGCTCGCTCGCCCAGGCGGCCTCCAGAGCGGCCAGCTTCTCCTGCCGCTCGGCGATCTCGCCATCGATCTCCGCCAGACGCTTGGAGGTCTCGCCGCCGAGGTCCTGGTCGGAGGTCAGCGCCGCCTTTTCCTGCTCCAGCGCCGAAATTCCGACACGGGCATCCTCGATCGCGGCCGGTGTCGCGCTCTGGCTGATCGCGACGCGCGCGCAGGCCGTGTCGAGCAGGCTCACCGCCTTGTCGGGGAGCTGGCGCGCCGGGATGTAGCGATGCGACAGCGTCACCGCCGCCACGATCGCTGCATCCGAAATACGGACCTTGTGGTGCTTCTCCATCGGGCCGATCAGCCCACGCAGCATGGTGCAGCAGCGCGCGACATCGGGCTCATCGACCTGCACCGGCTGGAAGCGCCGGGTCAGCGCCGGGTCCTTCTCGAAGTACTGGCGGTATTCCGACCAGGTCGTCGCCGCGATGGTGCGAAGTGTGCCGCGTGCCAGCGCGGGTTTCAGCAGATTGGCGGCGTCGCCCGTACCGGCCGGCCCGCCGGCACCGATCAGCGTATGCGCCTCGTCGATGAACAGGATCACCGGCGTCGGCGACGACTGAACCTCGTCGATCACCGAGCGCAGGCGCTGCTCGAATTCTCCCTTCATCGAGGCGCCGGCCTGCATCAGGCCGATATCGAGGGCGACCACACGGACGCCTTTGAGCGGCGGCGGCACATCGCCGGAGGCGACGCGTTGGGCGAAACCTTCGGCGATCGCGGTCTTACCGACGCCGGCCTCGCCGGTGAGGATCGGGTTGTTCTGGCGGCGGCGCATCAGCACGTCGATGACCTGGCGGATCTCGTCGTCGCGGCCCAGGATCGGGTCCATCGTGCCGGACTTCGCCTTCACGGTCAGATCCTGCGAGAAACGGTCGAGCGCGGTGGTGCCCTTGGCGCCCTCGGCCTGCTCGGCGCCCGGTGTGCCCGCCGCGCGCAGGCCCGAGCCGTCCATCGGCCGCAGATTCTCCTCTTCCGAGCCCTCCCAGATCTTGGCATGGCCGGCGGCGAGTTCCTCGACCGGGATCTTGCCGAACTCCTTCGAGATCCCCGTCAGCGCCCGGCGCAGCTCCAGCGACTTCAGCGCCGCAACCAGGACATGGCCGGTCCTGATCTGCGTCTCGCCGAAGAACAAGGTCGCGTAGTGCCAACCGCGATCGAGCAGATCGACGATGTTGTTGGCGACGCCGGGCATCTCCGTCTCGTTCTTGCGGAAGCCTTCGATCACCCCGCCGATGTCGGTGGCGAGCCGCCCCATGTCGAGACCGTAATGCTGCGCCGTCAGTCCGATATCGGTTGAACGCCGCTGCAGGATCTGGGCGAGCCAATGCGCCAGCTCGACATTGCGGTTGCCGGCCCCCTTGGCCTGGCGCAGCGACTGGATGAAGGCCTCATAGCCGACCCGGTTGAGCTTGCCTGTGACAGCTTCGAGACTGATGTCGGCCATGATGGTCCCCCTTGGTCTTCGATGTCTGGGTCGTCAGGATGTCGTTTGCCGGCCGCGTTTCAGGCGCATGCGCTCGGCAGGGTGGAAACGGGCGTCGCGGCGCAAGGCCCCGGCGGAGGCATCCCAGTTGGGCGACATCCAGCTCGTCCAGCCCAACTGGCCGAATTGGCCGAGCCGCGACGGCTGCACCTCACCGACCGGCAGCGCCAGCTCGACATCCCATTCGAACTGCTCGCCGAGATGGAAGAAAACCGCGTCCGCCAGCTTCTCGCAGCGATCGCCATTCGGCAGAAAGCGCGAGAACTCTTCCAGATTCCGGGCGATGATGCAGATTCGGAACTTGTCCTCGACGCTGTAGACGCTGGCCCCCAGCAGCGCGTCGCTGCCGAGCGTGCAATGGCTGCCACCCAGCCGCGTGCGGTCGGCGGGATCGAAGACCAGCCGCATGCCGACGAATTGCTCGATCTCGACCTGCGCCTTGAACAACCCCGAGAGCAGCCCGCGCAGGCGCGAGGCCGATTTTGCCTGAGCGCCGATCAGGCCGGCATGGGCCAACTTCTCGGCGTCCGGCACCGTGTCGCGGTTGAGAAACGGGCCTGAGCCCAGCCCGATCTGGCTGCCGACATAGGCCGCGAAGCGGTCGCGCTCCGGCCGGTCATGCTGCGCGATCGGCCGCGAATCCGCCCAAGCGCGAAAGAAGAGCTGCAAAAACCGGTGGTTCAGAATGTCGAGGAAGCGCGGGAACGCGTCGTCGCGCCCAAGCTGCCAGTGATAGGTCTCCTCGGTCGTCGCCAGCGGCAGCGCCCCTTGCGGCCCGAGCAGTCCAAGAAACTTGACGAAGACCCGCAACCGCCCCTGCAGGTCGCGATCGGCATCCGAGATCGTCGAGGCCGGGAAATCGAGATAGGCCTGTTCGCCGAGCGCGACATATTCGTCGCGCCGCGCCGCGACGTCGCCGATCCGCTCCCGCTCCGGAAAACTGCGCTCGAGCCGACGCATGACGGCATAGAAGTCGAAGCGCCAGGGCTCGTCCTGGAGCCGCTGCGCATAGCTCGGCTCGCGCTGGAGGCCAGACGCTGAAACTGGGCTGGGCCCGCCGCTCACAGGATGCGCCTCGACCCGGCACGCGGCGGCCAGCGCATGACCTCGCCGCGCTCGACGGTGCGTATCACCGTCTGGGTGAAGTGGTTCATCGCCGCATATTCGGCGAAGAAGCGATCGAGCACCGCCCCCAGCAAAAAGACGCCCGAGCCCTCGAAGGCCTTCTCGTCGAGGATGACCGTGATTTCGAGCCCGCGCGCAGCACCCGTTCCCGCCCTTTGCGGGAAACGCCGCACCACCGGTCGGCTGTCGACGCTTTTGATGCCCCGGATGCGCCGCTCGGTGGCGCTGTCGGCGAGATCGGCGAAGAGCGAGAGCAATTCCCGCAAAGCCTCGCCGTTCTGCCCCGCCCCGCGTTGGACGAGACCGAGATGGTTCAGGCTGAGCAGGTTGATCAGCCGCCAGGTCACGACCCCGGTACTGGCCGTCTCCGAGCGCAGCCGCAACTGCGAGACGATCGGCTCGCGCGGCGGCGTCGGCCCCGACAGGCAGGCGACCTCGAGCGCGACATTGTCGATCAGGCGGAAATCGGCACCGCCCTCACCCGTCGGCAGATGCTCCGGCAGATGCCGGTTGGAGCAGAGCGCGCGCACGCTCAGTTCGGCCACGGAGACCGTATCCGCCACGCCGGCCGGCTCGACCAGCGAGATGAACATGTCCGTGCCGGTGTAGTCGGAGGACTGGCCGGCGCGCCGTTCGGCGGCGGAGCGGCGGCGCGGCAGGCGCCGCTGCGTGTAGAGCAGTCCATGGGTCGGCGAGGCACCCTCCGGAGAGGAATAGAGCGGATGCACCGGGTGCTTCTCTCGCCCGCCGACATAATGCGCGTTGACGGAGAGAATGCTGTGCGGCTCGTAGTCGAGCTGACGGCTGCGGTCCGGCACGATATGAAATTCGTGCTGGTTGCTCTTGACGGGAATGCGGTCGGCCGTCTTCTCGAACAGGTTGATGGCGGGGGCGGCATAGAGCCCGAACATCTGCTTCTGAACCGCCGCAGCAAGCCTGGTGTTGACCTCGTCGAAGACAAAGATGACGTCGACCGCCTTGGCGGTCAGGCGGGGCATGATCCGGCTCAGGCCACCGAGTTTGAAGCCGAGGAACTTGCGCGGGAACCAGAACATCTCGCGCAGCAGGTCGAAGCCGCGGAAGACGCGGGTGTCGGCCGGCAGCAGCGCCTCGTCCTCGCCGAACCCGAGTTGCTCCAGCGAGACGGCATCGCCGGGCGTGATCACGGGATCGCCGAATTCGTCGAGATGGCGGAAATAGATGCCGACGCAATCGGAAAAGAGCTGCTCGTAAAGCGCGACCGCGTCCGATTCTGCACCGAGCAGATGGAATGTCAGATCCTTGCAACGGCAGCCCGAGAACCAGCTCGTCGGCGTCTTCAGCGCCTCCGTCGCCGAAGGCTCCTGCTCGGGATCGGCCATCGTCCGGTGCGTCAGCGACAGCCGCAGGCCAGACAGCGCGCGGTGAGCGGTGCGCAGGCCCAGCGCCTGCAAGGGCCCCGGCGCCGGAATGTACTCGGCCGCCGCGATGTCGAAGGGCCACATCGTCACGTCGGCGCCGAGACGATAGCGGCAGGCGACGCGGCGTTCACGTTCGAGATAGGTCGCATCGATGTAGGAGCCGCGCGGGATGCGCATGCCCTCGCGCAATCCGGGGTCCGAGAAGAGCGGCCGGATGCCGGCGAGCAGGGCCGACGGCGTCGGGGCGAGGTAGTTCGGGATCAGCTGTTCGAGCAGGTTGTTTGTGAATTCGGGGAACTCGTGCTTCAGCTTGAGCTGCACCCGTGCCGCCAGAAAGGCCGCGCCTTCGAGCAGGCCGCCGACCATCGGGTCCATGCGTTCGCCGACGAGTCCGCCCAGCCTTTCGGCAATCCCAGGATACTCTTCGGCAAACTCCTTCGTGTGCTCCATGAAAAGGCGGAGCTCTTGGTTGTAGAAGTCGAGGAACTCCTGGTTCATCGCCCCTATCGACTCCTGATCGCCATTTTGCCGGTGTCGAGTTCGAGATCGGCGACGAACTGGACGGGCACGTTGAGCGGATCGCAATTGAGGTCGGCACGCACCAGAAAGCGCACCTTGAGTTCGGCCGCATCGAGCGAGCCGTCACGCTCGACGGCAATCGTCTCCTTGATCAGGCGAGGCTCGTAGCTGAGCAGCACGGCCGCCATGTCCTCCCGGATCAGATCGACGCGGTGCTCGTCGATCGACAGCCGCGTCAGGTCCGGAAAACCGTGGTTGAGGATCGAACGCCGGACATGCTCGAAGCCCGACAGATCGAGCGAGGACGCCAGGTTGATCGTATTCACCAAGGCTTCGAGGTCGACCGCAATCTCGCGCCGAAGCTTTGGCTCCGTGATGGCGGCTCGCGTTGCGGCACGGCGGTTGGCGATCACCCGTTCGCCGCCGGCATCGCGCAGGTCGAGCGAAACCTTCGCATCCTTTTCAAGATGCGCCTCGCGGAAGGCGAACATCAATGGCGGCCGCAGCCGCTTCCTGGAGATCGGGCCGTTCATGTCATCAGACAGTTCATGGCGCCTTGGATCGCGTTTCGGTCATCGAGGGATCCTGCCTCGCGGACAGGACACAAGCACGATGGCCGTCGCGGCGCTTCTCCGCAACGACCATCGAAAACCAACGGGTCGGCGGCGCTCGCGCGACGCCGACCCGCGGTTCAGGTCATTTCTTGTTCTGCTTGAGATCCCAGGTCATGGTGACCGGCGCGTCGAGCGTGCCGTCCTTCTTCTGGGACTTGTACTCATATTTGATCTTGGCGTAGTTCAGCGAGAACTGGTCGGTCGGAACGCTCGAACCGCCGGCGGCGTCGCCGGACTGGTAGCTCGACACCAGCAGGTCTTCCAGGGTCAGGACGTAGTAGTCCTGCTGGTCCTCACCCTGCTTGCGGACGAACAGCACCGCCTTCTTGATGTGCTTGCCGGTGGCGCAGGACAGCGCCAGGTTGGCCGAGGCCTTGCCGACCGACGAGGTGAAGTGGATGTCCTGGAAGCTCGCCTTGCCCGCGCCGCCGCCGGCGCCGGCCGAATGCGAGCCGGCGTTGCTGACGCCCCAGGAGAAGGAATCGACCTCGATCGTTTCCTTGTGCTTGGCATCCTGGCTTTCGCCCTTGATGCCGTCGATTTCGAGGAGGAAGTCGGTAGCCATGATCATCTCCAATGGTTGAAACTGAGGGGGAATTTCGACTGGAAACCCGAATGCTGGACACAGTTCTCCTGCGCGCCCGATCTCGATCGATCGGAGCGCCGGAGGCCTTCTTTGCTGACGTCACATGCTGGTCAGGTGACGGTCACGTCTTGGGAGCTGGCAGGCGTGAGACCAGGCTCAGACCGATATCCATGCCTTCGAGCTGGAAGTGCGGCCGGAGATAGAACTTGGCCGAGTAGTAGCCAGGGTTCTCCTCGTCCTCGAAGACGTCGATGCGCGCATCGGAAAGCGGGCGCCGTGCCTTCGTCTCTTCGCTGGAATTGACCGGATCGCCGTCGACATAGTCGGTGATCCACTCCTGCAGCCAGCGCCGCAGCGGCTCCTTTTCCTTGTAGGAACCGACCTTGTCGCGCACCATGCACTTCAGGTAGTGCGCGAAACGCGACACCGCGAACATGTAGGGCAGGCGCGCAGACAGATTGTCCGAAGCCGTCGCCGCGACCCCGTCGGGGCCCGAGAACGCCTTGGGCTTGTAGAGCGACTGGGCGCCGATGAAGGCGGCCTTGTCGGTGTTCTTGCGATGGATCAGCGGGATCAGGCCGGCCTTGGCCAGTTCCGCCTCGCGCCGGTCGCTGATCGCGATCTCGGTCGGGCATTTCAGATCGACGCCGCCATCATCGGTCGGGAAGGTGTGGGTCGGCAGGTTGACGACCTCGCCACCGGACTGGACGCCACGGATGCGCGTGCACCAGCCATATTCCTTGTAGGCGCGGTTGATGTTCACGGCCATCGCATAGGCTGCGTTCATCCAGGCGTAGTTCTCGCCCTTGTGCCCGTCGGTTTCCTCCTCGAAGGCGAACTCCTCGACCGGCTCGGATTTCGCGCCGTAAGGCACCCTCGACAGCACCCTCGGCAGGCACAGGCCGACATAGCGGGAGTCTGCCGCGTCGCGCAGGCCCTTCCAGGCCGCGTAGTCGGGTGTGTCGAACACCTTGCTGAGATCGCGCGGGTTGGACAGCTCGGTCCATGAGTCCATGCTCATCAGCGTCGGTTCGGCGCCGGCAAAGAAGGGGGCATGAGCTGCCGCCGCGACCTTGGAGAGGTCCCGCAGCAGCTGCACATCCGTCGCCACATGGCTGAAGTGGTAGTCGCCGATCAGGCAGCCGAAGGGCTGTCCGCCGAGCTGACCGAACTCCTGCTCGTAAACCTGCTTGAACAGCGGGCTCTGGTCCCAGCGCGCGCCAGGATAGGTTTTCAGATTGCGATAAAGCTCGTTCTTCGAGACATTCATCACCTTGATCTTGAGCTGCGCGTCGGTCTCCGAGTTGAAGACCAGATAGTTCAGCCCGCGCCAGGCGCTCTCGATCTGCTGGAACTCGGGCGCGTGCAGCACCTCGTTCATCTGCTCGGTCAGCTTGGCATCGAGCCTGGCGATCATCTCCTCGATCGTGTCGAGCACGTCGTTCTTGATGAGCGTCGAGTCCGAGAGCGCCTGGTTGACCAGGGTCGCGATACCGGCCTCGACCTCGGTCGCGGCGCGCTCGGTCTTGGGTTTGAAGCTGCCCTTGAGGACTGCCGCGAACTCGTCGAGATCACGAGCCTCGGCGACTGCGCCGGGCTGCTGGGTTTGTGCTTCCGCTGCCATTGCCGCCTCGCTTGCTTACTTGGTGTCTTCGGCGGGAGCGCCGTCGGAGGGCTTGTCGCCAAGCTTGTCCTTGAGCGCCGCCATGAGCTGGGGGTCGGCGAGGAGAGCCTTGATCTGGTCGCTCGCCGCCATCTTGCCGTCCATGAAGCGAACGAGGTTGGCGAGCTGTTCGCGCGCCTCCAGCAGCTTGGCCATCGCCGGGATCTGGCGGGCGACCGCGGCCGGGTTGAAATCGTCGAACTTCGAGAACTTCAACGCCACCGAGAGCTTGTCGCCACCATCGCCGAGCTTGTTGGGCACGTTGAAGGCGACTCCGGGCTCGATCGCGGCCATGCGCTGGTCGAAATTGTCCATGTCGAAGTCGAGGAACTTGCGCTGCGAGATCTCGGCCTTGTCGACACCCGAGGCATTGCCCGAGAGATCGGCCATCACGCCCATGACGAAGGGCAGCTCGACCTTCTGCTCCGCGTTATACGGATCCTCGTAGGTGATGTGGACCCGCGGCGGCCTGTTGCGGCGGATGAACTTCTGTCCTGAATCTCCAGCCATTGTGCCAGCCCCTCTGCAATGGCGTCACGCCGACGTAACGTGACATCCTAACCGTTCTTGCTCTCTACCGATATAGTCGCACCAGCCAGGAGCAAGGTTCAATCGGAATACGAAAACTTGCCCTAGCTGTCGGCCTCCGGCATCAGCGCCACGTCGGGCAGTATATTGCCCAGAAGCGCCATGAAATCATGTTGCGCGAGCGCGCAAGCCTTGTCCATCAGCAGCGGCGTCGGATGCGAGGGCTCGACCTGCCGGTAGAAGGCCGAGACCGCCCTCATCCCCGCGACCGCCGCGGCGCGGCCCTCGATCCTCGGCCTGGCCGTCACAGGCACGGCAGCCGGTAGCAGCTCGGCAGCATCCGAACCGTCGTCCCCGGAGCCAACTCCCTCGAACGCCTCCGCATCCTCATCCGATGTCGACGCGTCGCTCTCTTCGGAGCTGTCGTCATAGGAGGTATCGTCCTCGGCTTGGTGGTCGGGCACTCCAAGACGCTCCAGGGGCAGCCGGAACCGAGCGCGGTCGCCGATCTCCAGCCCCGCCTTGTCCAGATGCTCAGGAAACATGATCTGAATGACTTCGATCAAGGACTTGCCGATCAACTGCTGCGCCTGGCCGATCAGGAGAACCGCCGGGCTGGAAGGTTCCATTCGGCGAAAATAGCCGAGGCAGTCAGCCAGCGTATCCTTCACTTGAAGGATGCTGTCGCAGGCCCCGGGCGCATAGCTGTTGGTGCCCACCGGAGCTGCGGCGCCGGGTGCGGTCTCCGCCACCGGGACCGCGTGGTGGCCGGGCACGCGCCGCTCGACCGCCGCGTCGACGAAGGCGACGATCTGATCGACCAGCGCCGACAGGCGCGGAAAGCTGAGCGCATGACCGGCCCCGACCTTCTCGAGCCATATCGCGCGGATCGCACCGATTGCCTCGCTGATCGCGCGCATGCGGGCCAGCGTCGCCGTCAGCTCGTCGATATCCACCTCGCTCAGCGCAGCCTGGATCACGCCTTGGTCGGGATGCTGCTCGCCCTCGACGAGCTTGGTCTCGCCGATGGCGACGAGTTGGCTGCGGAACGCGAACGGGCCGATGCGCCGGCTGACGAACAGCGGCGCATGCTGCAGCGGCAGCACGACGGTCGGCGGTTCGTCGAGGCTCTGCAGCGCAACCTCGCGCATGATGAAATCGCCGTCCATGGCGCGCGGATGCACCTCCTCCCAATGATCGGACAGGAGGGTGGCCATGGCCGTTGGGCAGGCGGCGAAGGCCGGCACATCGCCCGCCAGCACGAAAACCCGCAGGTCCCTGGAGCGTTCGAGCAGCTTGGCGATGTCGGAGAAGGCAGCCGGAAACTCGATGCCGCTGCGGTCGAACGCGACCTGCCGCCCGTCGTCGTCGCGCCGGAAATACTGCGTCGGCAGCGCGACCTCGAGCCGCGCCATCACATTCATGAAGTCGGTGGCGTCCTCGAGGTCGGGCCCGCAAGGATCGTCATCGGAGATCGCAGTCGCAAGCTTAGCGAAATTCAAGGCCGCCATCGCAATCGTACCCACCGGTCCCGCGTTGGGCGCCTCGTCGGCGGGGCACCCCGCCTGCGAGGCGCCTCGCCGCTCATTCGCTCTTCAGGCGCGTCTCGACGCGGCGGTTGTCTCCGGAGAACGGATCGGCCGCCACCGGCTTGTTCTGGCCGTAGCCGCGCGCATCGAGCTTGGCCGTGTCGACACCGCGCTCGCTCAGATAGCGCACCACCGCCTGGGCCCGCCGCTCGGACAGATTCAAATTGTAGGACGGCGAGCCGGCGGCGTCGGTATGCCCCTCGACGACGAAGCTGCTCGAGGCCAATTGCGGCGCCTTCAGCGCTTTGGCGAACTCGTCGAGATTGACCCGCGCATCCGGCTCCAGCACGTCGGAATTATACTTGAACCGGACGACGAGATCGAAAGCGGCCACGGCCGCCGGCTTCACGACATGGCCCGCCTTGTTGCAATCGGCTTCCGTGCCGATGCACAGCCCGCGGGTCGCATTGGTCTGCGGCACCGCAGGCTGGAAGTGCTTAACGATATCGTCCGCCTTGTAGGTCTGCGCCTGCACCGGCAGCGCCTGGAACAGATAAAAACTGGCGGAAAGGATGGCGACGGCTGTCATAGTGGGTTGCTTGCGCATGGTCCCCCTCCCGTTTAACTTCATGCGGGTGGCCGAGAATGAACGCGAAAGTTATGACTCGCGCCACCCTCTACGTCAATATAAAAATAATTGCTGAAACGTGAGGTTTCGTCGATGTCAGCCGATCTTCGACAGATGCAAAGAACTGCATCATTTACGACACCTTTGGGTCAAGATTTTTTTTCACTTATGCAGTTTCAAGCTCATGAAGCTTTGAGCGAATTGTTTACATATGAGATAGAAGCCAGCAGCAAGACTGGAAATGCCGACCTTCAGAGCATCATGAGCCAGAAATGCTCCGTGAAGATGACACTGAAAAATGGCACCGAGCGGGTGTTCAACGGCACGCTGGTCGATGCCCAGTGGGTGGGCAAGGAGAACGACCTCTATCTCTACCGCTTCACACTGCGGCCCTGGCTCTGGCTGCTGTCCCAGCGCGCCGATTGCCGGATCTTCAAGAACAAGACCGCGATCGACATCATCAAGCTGATCTTCGGCAAGGAGGAGACAGCGAGCTTCGACGACCGAACGAGCGACGGGCTGGAGACGATCGACTACTGCGTCCAGTATCGCGAGACCGACCTCGATTTCGTCCTGCGGCTGATGGAGCAATATGGCATCTACTATTATTTCAAGCACAGCGACGACGACCACAAGCTGATCCTGTCGGATTCCCGCTCCTCGCATGATCCGATCAAGGCCGCCGCCCAGCCGACCTTCGCGGGCGCAGGCACGAGCTATCCCCTGATGCCGGTGTCGAGCCGCATGCCGCGCCATATCGAACATATGACGCACTGGTCGACGATGCGGCGGCTGCGGACGGGCAAGATCGCCCTCAAGGACTACGACTTCCAGCAATCGGGCTCGGACCTCACGGCGCGGGCGGAGGAAGGCTTCGACAAGGCGAAAACCTACGAGGCCTACGATTACCCCCGCACCTACATCAAACGGGACGAAGGCGAACATTTCGCCCGCGTCCGCGCCCAGGCCGCACAGGCCCAGGACGACCGGCGCCACGCCGCAGGCGACGCTCCGAGCCTTTATCCCGGAGCTCTGATGACGTTGTCCGCCCACGAGACGGCATCGGAGAACATCGAATATCTCGTCATCGCGGCCAGCCATGCCTTCAGCGGGCAGAGCTACCGCTCCGGCAATGCCGACGATTCCGTCTACAGCGGCTCCTACGTGTTCCAGAAGAGCGACAAGCGCTTCCGGGCGCCGCTCGCGACTCCCCGCCCCACCGTCTACGGCCCGCACACCGCCAAGGTGGTGGGCGACAAGAACCAGGGCGAGGAAGGCGACATCGACGTCGACGAGTTCGGCCGGATCTATCTGCGCTTCCACTGGGATCGCGAGGACGGATCGACCTCCTGCCGCACACGCGTCGCGCAGATGTGGTCCGGCAAGGCCTGGGGTGGCCAGGTCATCCCGCGCATCGGCCAGGAGGTCGTGGTCGAATTCCTCGAGGGCAATCCCGACCTGCCGCTGGTTACCGGCACGGTCGTCAACGACCAGCACAAGCCGCCCTATGCCCTGCCCGACAACAAGACCCAGTCCGGCCTGAAATCGGAATCGACTGATGGGAAGGGATTTTCCGATCTCTACAACGAGATCAAGTTCGAAGACCGCAAGGGCCAGGAGGTCTTCAGCATGCAGGCCCAGAAGGACCACGTCGTCCTCATCAAGAACAAGGAGACGCGTGAGATCGGGCCGGAATACAAGGATGGCGGCTACTCGCGGGAAACCACCCTGAAACAGGGCAACGACAAGCTCGATATCCAGAACGGCAAGCTCGATGTCGAGGCCCTGACCGAGATCAACCTCAAGGTCGGCGAGAGCACGATCAAGATGCTGCCGACGAGCATCGAGATCTCCTCGCCCACCATCACCATCAAGAGCATCGCCAAAACGGAGGTGCATAGCGATGCGCTGGTCGTCATCACCGGCGGCATCGTCAAGATCAACTGAGAGCCGGAATGTCACGCCTCCGCTTCAGCACCGCCCGCGAGGTGTTCGAGACCTTCCCGGCCGCCGGAAAGGTCATCCGGACGCCGCCGACGATCGAGCATCCGCTGGCCTTCCTCAAACGCCTGGCGCAGGGGCCCGCCGCGACGGAGGCGATCGGCTTCTGCGCCTTCGTGCTGCCGCGCCGCGAGGCGGTCTGGTGGGCCTCGCAATCGCTGCGCGCCATGCTGCCGCAAGGTGTGCAACCCGATCCGGGCCTCGTCGCAGCCGAAGCCTGGGTCCGCGATCCCAGCGACGACAACCGCCGGGCGGCCCTCGCTTTGGCCGGCGAGGCCGACACGGCCTCGCCGGGAACCTGGGTCGCTTTCGCCGCCGGCTATTCCGGCGGCAGCATGGTGACGAGCCATGCCGTGCCCTGCCCGCCGGACCTGACGGCGAAGATGGCGCGCATCGCGGTCATGACCGCGCTCGGCCGCCTCACGGGACGCGAACACGACGCCGCATTGCGCAACTGCGTCGAAGCATGCATTCGATTGGCAGATGACGACGGCAACAAGACCAGATCCTGAGCACGCACCGGTGACGCTGTCCACGCGCGGCATCGCCCCTGTGCCATGCGCGGCCTCGCCGTCGCGCCCGGGATTCGCATCATGCCGCTGACGCTCACGATCGAGAACGAGACCGCGCTTCCCGATGGCGGTCCGCTCAGCGTCACGCTCAGTGGCGGGCGCGGGCTCGACATCGGCCGCGACCAGCATCTCGACTGGGCTCTGCCCGATCCGACGCGGGCGATCTCCGGCCGCCATTGCGAAATCCGGTTCCGCGATGGCGGCTACTGGCTGCGCGACGTCTCGACCAACGGCACCTATGTCAACGGCAACAGCAACCGCGTGCAGTCGCCCTATCAACTCCAGCACGGCGATCGCCTTGAGATCGGCCATTACATCATCGCCGTC
>QBLV01000069.1:0-280 GCA_003241815.1 Hyphomicrobiales bacterium
ATCGAGACGGCCGACATCGTGGCTCAGCGCTATGGCATCTCGCGGCAGGCGCAGGACGAATTCTCGCTGGAAAGCCAGAAGCGGACGGCCGGCGCCCAGCAGCGACGCCTCTTCGACGACGAGATCGTGCCGATGAGCGCGGTGATGGCCGTCACCGACAAGGCGACCGGCGAGGTCAGCCAGCGTGAGGTCACGTTGTCGCAGGACGAAGGCAACCGGCCGGATACGACGCTGGAAGGCCTGCTCAAGCTCAAGCCCGTGCGCGGCGAGGGCCAGTTCG
>QBLV01000069.1:344-2957 GCA_003241815.1 Hyphomicrobiales bacterium
GTTGTCGGACGGGGCTTCGGCCAGCGTCGTGATGTCGGCGGCGGAGGCGGCCCGGCGCGGATTGTCGCCGCTGGGCATCTTCCGTGGCTTCGCCTCGGCCGGCTGCGAGCCCGACGAGATGGGCATCGGGCCTGTGTTCGCCGTGCCGCGCCTGCTGGAGCGCAACGGGCTCACCGTTTCCGACATCGACCTTTGGGAGCTGAACGAGGCCTTCGCCTCGCAGTCGCTCTATTGCCGCGATACGCTTGGAATCGATCCCGACAAGGTCAACGTCAATGGCGGCGCGATCGCGATAGGCCACCCCTTCGGCATGAGCGGTGCGCGCCTCGTCGGCCACGCGCTGCTGGAAGGCCGGCGTCGCAAGGCGCGCTATGCGGTGGTGACCATGTGCGTCGCGGGCGGCATGGGCTGCGCCGGGCTGTTCGAGATCAATCCGGGTTGAACCAATCCGGGCCGCGTGCGTCTCTGTGAGGACGCCGTCGCGGCAGATCGCCAGCCGGCATCGCCATCCTGAAACAGGGAGATGAAATCGTGGCTTCGGGACTGTTCGCGCTGCTCGACGATATCGCCGGCATCGCCAAGGTCGCGGCTTCTTCCGTCGACGATGTCGTGGCGCAGTCGACGAAGGCCGGCGCCAAGGCGGCCGGCATCATCATCGACGACGCGGCGGTGACGCCACGCTATGCGGTCGGATTCGCGGCGGCGCGCGAATTGCCGATCATCTGGAAGATCGCGCTCGGTTCGCTGAAGAACAAGCTGCTCTTCCTGCTGCCCGGCGCGCTGATCCTCGCGCTGGTCGCGCCCTGGCTGATCACGCCGCTGCTGATGGCGGGTGGTGCCTATCTTTGCTACGAGGGCGCCGAGAAGATCCTCGAACTCGTCGTGCCGCATGCGGCCGCGACCCCCGAAGAGGCCGGCAAGGCCGTGCTCGATCCCAAGCTGCTCGAAGAGCAGAAGATCGCAGGCGCGATCAAGACGGATTTCATTCTCTCGGCCGAGATCATGGCGATCACCCTGTCGACCGTCTCGACCTCCTCCTTCTGGATGCAGGCGACGGTGCTGGCGGTCGTCGGCATCGGCATCACGGTCGTGGTCTATGGAGCCGTGGCGTTGATCGTGAAGGCCGACGATGTCGGGCTGGCGATGGCCCAACAGGACTTCGCGCCGGTGGCCTTGCTCGGCCGGGCCATCGTCATCGGCATGCCGTATTTCCTTTCCGCCCTCAGCGCCGTCGGCACGGCGGCGATGCTGTGGGTCGGCGGCGGCATCATCATTCACGGTTTGGAAGAATTCGGGCTGACCGCCATCGGCCATGCCAGCAAGGATATCGCGGTCGCGGCCGGAGCGATGATGCCTGTCGGCGGTATCGTCGAATGGCTCGCGGGCGCGACGTTCTCGGCCGTGTTCGGCCTCCTCGTCGGCGGCATCGTGATCGTGGCGATGCACTATGTTGTCACGCCGGTGCTGAAGCAGGTGCGCGGACGCTGAGCCACGTTCCCGCGTTCAGTCGAGCCAGGTGGTGAAGCCCTCGACCGGCTCGCGCTCGGCGACGAGGCTGTTCTGAGGCGCTTGCGGGTCGGCATGGCCGATGGCGATGCCGCAGATGACGACCTCGCTGTCGGGGATCGCGAGTTCATGCCGCACGACCGGGTGGAAGCGCGCGAAGATCGCTTGTGGACAGGATTGCAGGCCGTGGCCTTCCGCCGCGATCAGCAGGCTCTGGACGAACATGCCGAGATCGAGCCAGGAGCCGATTTCGAGGTCGCGATCGACCGTCAGCATCAGCGCGACCGGCGCGCCGAAGAAGCGCAGATTGGCGGCGCTCTGGCGCTTCATGCCGGCCGTGTCGCCCTTGGTGACGCCGAGCAGGCCGTAGAGATCCCATCCGACTTTGCGGCGACGCGACAGATAGGGCTCGCGAAAGGTCTGCGGATAGTAGCGGTATTCTTCTTCCGCCGGCATTTCGCCCGAGTCGAGCGCCGCGATCAGCGCGGATTCGAGCCGCTCGCGAGCCTGCGGCCCGATGACGCGCAGCCTCCAGGGCTGCATGTTGGTGCCGCTGGGCGCGCGTGAGGCGACCTCAAGCAGGCGGCGCAGGAGCGCGGGATCGACCGGGTTGGGCAGGAAGGCGCGGGTCGCGCGGCGGGAGGTGATCGCGTGCTCGACGGCTTGGGCTGTGGTGGTCATTGAATACGGTCCCTTCAAAGTCGTCATTCCGGCCGCAGCGAAGCGGAGTGCCGGAATCCACAATAAAGCAGTACGCCCTACGATGGATTCCGGAACTGCGCGGCTTCGCCGCTTGTCCGGAATGACGGGGAGGGTGTTATTGCTTCCGCGCCGTAATAAACGCTGCGTGCTCCTCGACCAGACCGCCCGCCAGCGCCTTGGCGATCAGGGCGCGGGTGTTGCCGATGCCGTAGATCGCGGCGAAGGAGCCGAAGCGCGGGCCCTGATCTTCGCCGAACATCACCTGATAAATCGCCTTCCACCAGTCGCCGGAGACTCCGGGTCGTTCGGGCGTCGCGTTCTTGGCAGTGAGGTTCTGGTAGCGGGGAATCGCGCGTGCGACGTCGAGCGCGGTGTCCTGCACCATTTCGGCCGTCGCATCCGCCG
>QBLV01000069.1:2967-14712 GCA_003241815.1 Hyphomicrobiales bacterium
GGGCGGCAATGGCAGCGTCAAGCGCGGCGAAGGCGGCAACCTCGGTCTCGTCGGCCAGGCGATAGGTTTTGGCCGGCTTCACGAAGTCGCGGAAATAGGCGATCGCGAAGCCCACCAGCGCATCGAGCCGCGGATGCGTCGCAGGCGAGATGCCCGGCGCATAGCGCTGGAGGAAGCCCCAGAGTACGGCCCTGTCCTCGGAATTGGCGACGGCGACCAGGTTCATCAGCAGGCCGAAGGTGATCTGCGCGCGCGACGCATTCTCGCCCTCGCCGGTGGCGATGATCTCAGGAGCCGGTGGCTCGCCGTGGTGGACATGCCAGACCGGGTTGCCGAGCCGGCTCTTCCAGTCCTGCCGCTCATAGCCGCCGAGGAACTGCAGATACTCGTCGACCGCGCGCGGAATGACGTCGAAATGCAGCTTCTTGGCCTCGCGCGGGCGCTGAAACATGTAGAGCGCCAGGCTTTCCGGCGGGCCGTATTCGAGCCATTGCTCGATGGTCAGGCCATTGCCTTTGGACTTCGAGATCTTCTGGCCCTGCTCGTCGAGGAAGAGTTCGTAGTTGAAGCCCTCCGGCGGCAGGGCATCGAGAGCGCGCGCGATCTGGGAGGAGACCTTGACCGAGTCGATCAGGTCCTTGCCGGCCATCTCGTAATCGATGCCGAGCGCGACCCAGCGCATCGCCCAGTCGGGCTTCCATTGCAGCTTGACGTGGCCACCGGTGACCGGGGTCACGAAACGCTCACCCGTCGCGGGATCGGCCCAGGCGATGGTGCCGGCCGCGACGTCGACCTCGTCGATCGGAACCTGCATGACGACGCGCGTCACCGGGTGGATCGGCAGGAAGGGCGAATAGGTCGCGGCCCGCTCCTCGCGCAGCGTCGGCAGCATTATCTTCATGATGGCGTCGTAGCGCGCCAGCATCTTCAGCAACGTCGCGTCGAACTCGCCGGCGCGGTAGCTGTCGGTCGAGGACTTGAATTCGTAGTCGAAGCCGAACTGGTCGAGGAAGGCGCGCAGCCGCGCATTGTTGTGCCGGCCGAAGCTGTCATGCGTTCCGAAGGGGTCGGGCACCTCGGTCAATGGCTTGCCCAGCGCAGCCGTCAGCAACGCCTTGTTGGGGACGTTGTCGGGGACCTTGCGCAGGCCGTCCATGTCGTCGGAGAAGGCGATCAGCCGCGTAGGGACGGCGCCATCTGTCAGCACCTGAAAGGCGTGGCGGACCATCGAGGTACGCGCGACCTCGCCGAAGGTGCCGATATGGGGCAGGCCCGAGGGGCCGTAGCCGGTCTCGAAGACGACCTCCGTCTTGCCGGATTTCTCGATCCGCGCGACGAGCTTGCGAGCTTCCTCGAACGGCCAGGCGGCCGAACGCTGGGCGGCGTCCACAAGGGCGGGGTCGAAAACGGGCATTTGGGGTGGTGTCCTCTCCAGGATCTGTGAAATGCGAGGGACGGGCTTTCGCAGATTGCGAAGGGGGGCGTCAATGAGTCTGACCGCCTCGACCTCACCAGAGCTTGTCCGAGCGGTTGCCGGGTATAGTGTGCGGCCCTTCTGGCCTTGAGAAGGACGCCTGCCTTGGATCGCCATCTACACGACACGTTGACCGCCTGGCGCCGCCACCTCCATGCCCACCCCGAACTCGGGCGGCAGGAGGCCGCGACGAGCGCCTTCGTGCAGGAGAAGCTGACCGAACTCGGCGTGCCGTTTGAGGCCGGCATCGGTGGTCATGGCGTGGTGGCGACGCTGCAGCGCGGAGGTTCCGAGCGTTCCGTCGGCTTGCGCGCGGATATGGACGCGCTGCCGATCGCGGAGGTCAACGACCTGCCCTACAGGTCGGGGACGCCCAACGTCATGCATGCCTGCGGCCATGACGGCCACACCACGGCACTGCTCGGGGCCGCCGCGCTGCTCGCCCGCGACGAGGGCTGGAGCGGCACGGTCCAGTTCGTGTTCCAGCCGGCGGAGGAGGGGGCGGGCGGCGCGCAGGCGATGCTCGCGGACGGTGTGCTCGAGCGTTTTCCGATGGAGCGCATCTTCGCCCTGCACAACTGGCCGGGGTTGGAAGCGGGCACGATCGCGGTTCATCGCGGACCGGTGATGTCGGAGCCGGGCCGGTTCAAGATCACGCTCAAGGGCACGGCCGGGCATGCGGCGCTTCCTGAAACGACGCGCGACCCCATCGTCGCGATAGGGCATCTGATCGTCGCGCTGCAGACCATCGTTTCGCGCAATGTCGATCCGATGGAGTCGGCCGTCGTTTCGATCGGGCAGGTGCATGGCGGGCTCGCGGCCAACCAGATCCCGACGAACGTGTTCATCGAGGGCACGTTCCGCACTTTCATGCCGGCGGTGCGCGACCGGGTGCTGGCGCGTATCCGCGCTATTGCGGACAACATCGCCGCCACCTTCGAAATGGAGGCCGAGGTCGAGACGATGCATGGCGCCGCCACCGTCAACACCGCTGCGGAGGAGGATCTCGCTGCGGCAGCGGCAGAGGCCGCCGGGCTCGGCCTGCGGCGCGACCTGAAGGCGAGCACCACCGGCGAGGATTTCGCACATTTCCTTGCGCGCCTGCCGGGCGCCTATGTCTGGATCGGCAACGGGCCGGTGCGCGATGGCGGCGAACTTCACAACGACCGCTACGACTTCAACGACGCGATCCTCCCGGCTGCGTCTGGATGGCTGGCGGCGGTGGCCAAGCAGGCGCTGAGCGCGAATGCGCCGGCGGCGAAGGTTTGAGATCGCGCGCGTCATGCTCGGGCGCAGACCCGAGCATCCCTCGCCGGAGATTCTCGGGTCTGCGCTGCGCTCCGCCCGAGAATGACGAGGGCGGTTAAAACGGGCTCACCGGAAAAAACCGCAGATAGATCCTGGCATAGGTGCCGTCGTCCCACAGCGATTGCAGGGCGTAGTCGAGGGACCGCTTGAGGGGAGTCTCGTCCTTGCGGATCAGGAAACCCACCCCTTCGCCGAAGTAGCGGCTTTCCAGGAACGGCCCGCCGGTGAAAGCGAGTTCGCCGCCGCTCGTGCCGGCCAGCAGCAGGGACAACGCGACGCCATCGGCGAAGACGAACTCGGCATCACCGCTGCGCAGGGCCGTCACCGCCGCTGCGAGCGTGCCGGTCTCGCGGCGCTGGACGAAGGGCAACAACCGTTCGAGGAAGGCCTGATGGGCCGTGCCGCCGACGACTGCGACGCGCTTGCCCTGGAGGCTGCGGGTGTCCAGTTCGAGCTGGGCGTTGCCGCGCGTGGTCGCGAGGCGGGCCGGGCTGCGGAAATAGAGATGGCTCGCGGCAAAGCGCGCGCGGACCTGCGGGGAGAGGTTGATCGCCGCCGCCAGCACGTCGCCGCGACCCTCGGCGAGCGAATCCAGCAGCGTGTCGAAGCGGCGCGCCTGGACAGTGCAGGTCCAGCCGAGCTTCTCGCAGACGGCCCGCGCGAGTTCGACCGAAAACCCGGTCAGGCTGCCATCAGGCCCGGCGAAATGCAGCGGCGGATACTCGTCATCGGTGAGGAAGCGGACGACGCGCGGCGGGCCGGGCTCGGGCCGGTCGAGCCGGATGCGTGGATCCCAGAAATTGGGGATGGTGACGCGCGATTGGGCCTGCGCGCTTTGCGGGGCGAGCGTCAGCAGCGCGAGCGTGAGGAGGACGGCGCGGATCATCCGCGTATCTGGCGCGAGGGTGTGGGTGGGATCAAGGGGGTGTGCTTCAACCGTCGTCTACGACGTCATGCTCGGGCTTGGCCCGAGCATCTCTTGCCGGAGATTCTCGGGTCTTCGCTTCGCTGCGCCCGAGGATGACGGCAGTGCTGCCGCGTTTCTACGAAACCAGCGCAGCCGCCGTCGCTTTCGCGCCATTCTCGAACAGCGCCGCCAGATGCCGCTCGACGACACTTGTGAAACGCGGCTCGCGCGGCAGGTCGGTTCCGAAGACTGGCTCAGAGCCGCGGCGTTGCGGCCGGCGGCCTTGGCCTTGGTCGCGAACGTCGCGGCGAGCGGGTCTCGGACATCGATCGCTGCGCCGCTCTCGTCCGTGCCGGCGACATAGGCCATCCAGGCGGCGACTCCCAGCGCGAGATGGTCGATCGGGGCACTCGCTTTGAGGCGGTCGCGGATCGTGCCAAGCAGGCGTTGTGGCAGCTTTTGCGAGCCGTCCATCGCGATCTGCCAGGTGCGGTGGCGGATGGCGGGGTTGCGGAAGCGGGCGAGCAGCGCATCGCCGTAATCGGCGAGCACGACGCCCTGCGGCGCCGGCACAGTCGGGATGATTTGCGCCCACAGCCCTTGCAGGAAGCGGGCGAGGACGGGATCACCACTGGCCTCGGCAACCGTCTCGTGGCCGGCGAGATAGCCGAGATAGGCGAGCGAGGAGTGCGCGCCATTGAGCATGCGCAGCTTCATGAATTCGAAGGGCGCGACGTCTGAGACCATCTGGGCGCCTACGCGCTCCCAGGCCGGGCGGCCGGCGGCGAAGACATCCTGGATCGCCCACTGCCGGAAAGGCTCGCCGATGACGGGGGCGGCATCCTCGAGCCCGATCAGGCCGGCGACCTCGGCGATGTCGGCCTCGGTCGTCGCCGGCACGATGCGATCGACCATCGATGCGGGGAAGGCGCCCTCGGCCTCGATCCACTGGCTCAGGCCGTCATCGCTGAGCGCCGCGAAATCGCGCACCAGGCCGCGCAGCACGCCGCCATTATGGGGGAGGTTGTCGCAGCTCAACGCGGTGAAAGGCCCGAGCCCGGCGGCGCGGCGAGCTTTCAGGGCGGCGACGATCAAGCCGATGGCCGAGCGCGGGGTGAGCGGGTTGGCGAGGTCGTGGACGATGTCGGGATGGTCGACCTTGAGCTTGCCGGTCGCGGGATCGTGGCAGTAGCCTTTTTCCGTCACCGTCAGCGAGACGATGCGGGTTTCGGGCGATGCCATGCGTGCGATCAGCGCGGCAGGGCTCTCAGGGGCGACGATCACCTCCCCGACACAGCCGATGATGCGCAGCTCCGGACCTTCGGGCGCACGCTTCAGCAGGGTGTAGAGCCCGTCCTGGGGGCTAAGCCGGTCGCGCTGGTCGGGCCGCTGGAGGCTCGCACCGGTGACGCCCCAGGCGCTGAACTCCAGCTCCAGCGCATCCTCCGTGTATTCGCAGAGATGGGCGCGGGCGAAGGCGCCCAAGCCCAGATGGACGATGCCGGGAGCGAGCCGCGAGCGGTCATAGGCGGGGCGGCGGACTGCTGCGGGCAGGGAGTTGAGGGTGTTCGTCGTCAATCGCGTCAACGGAATACGCTCGGCAGCCAGAGGGAGAAGGCGGGGACATAGGTGACCAGCATCAGTACGGCGAGGCTGGCGCCATAGAAAGGCCAGATCGTGCGCATCGCCTCCCAGATCGAGATGCGCCCGACCGCGCAGCCGACGAAGAGCACGGCGCCCACCGGCGGGGTGCACAGGCCGATGCCGAGGTTGAGGATCAGGATCGCGCCGAAATGCACCGGGTCCATGCCGAAGGCCGTCACCACCGGCAGGAAGATCGGCGTGGTGATGATGATCAGCGGCGACATGTCCATGAAGGTGCCCAGGAACAGCAGCAGCACATTGATCAGAAGGAAGATCACGATCGGGTCGTTCGAGATCGACCGCATGAAGGCGACCATCGCCGAAGGCACCTGGAAGAAGGCGAGCAGCCAGCCGAAAGCCGCCGCGCAGCCGATGACCAGCAGGACCATCGCCGTGGTGCGCACGGCGGCGAAGGTCGCGTCCTTGAACTCGGCGAGGTTCATGCCGCGATAGACCAGCACCGTGATCAGCAGAGCATAGACTGCGGCGATGCAGGAGCTTTCGGTTGCGGTGAAGACGCCCGAGCGCACGCCGCCGAAGATGATGCCGATCAGGATGATGCCGGGGAAGGCGGAGACGGCATAGGTCGCGACCATGGCCCAGCCGGGAAAAGGCTCGGCCGGGTAGCCGCGCTTGCGGGCGACGACCCAGGTCACCAGCATCAGCGCCGCCGCCAGCATCAGGCCCGGCACGATGCCGGCCGTGAACAGGTCGGCGATCGAGATCGCGCCGCCGGCCGACAGCGAATAGATGATCATGTTGTGGGAGGGCGGGATCAGCAGCGCGATGATGGCGGAGGAGACCGTGACGTTGACGGCAAACGAGGTGTCGTAGCCGCGCTTCTGCATCTGCGGGATCATCAGGCCGCCGATGGCGGATGCATCCGCCACGGCCGAGCCGGAGATGCCGCCGAACAGGGTCGAGGCCGCGATGTTCACCTGGCCGAGCCCGCCGCGCATATGCCCGACGAGCGAGCCGGCGAAGCGGACCAGCCGTTCCGCGATGCCGCCGCGGATCATCAGGTCGCCGGCATAGATGAAGAACGGGATCGCCATCAGCGAGAACACGCTGATGCCGGAATTCAGCCGCTGGAAGACGACCAGCGGCGGGATGCCCATGTAAACGACGGTCGCCAGCGAGGCGGCGCCGAGGCAAAACGCGATCGGCGTGCCGATCAGCAGCAGAACGACGAAGCTGCCGAAGAGAATGATCAGTTCAGGGCTCATGCGCCGGTCCCATCATCTTGGCCGGTGGCCAGATTGTAGAGATGCTCGAGGGTGAAGAAGGAGATCAGCGCGCCACCGCCGAGCAGCGGCAGGAAATCGATGCCGCCCGGCCAGCCCAGGATCGGGATGGTGGCGGTCCAGGTGCCGACGACGAGATCCCAGCTGTACCAGACCATGGCGAGCCCGAAGGCGAGCACGACGAGGTGACTGACGAGCGCCATCAGCTTGGCCGGCCGGCCCGGCAGCGCGATGCGCAGGATGTCGAAGCCGAGATGGTAACCCTCGCGCACGCCGACGGCGGCGCCCAGCAGAATGAACCAGCCCATCAGCTGGATCGACAACGCCTCGGTCCAGGTCGGCGTGCTGTTGAGCACATAGCGGCCGAAGACCTGCCAGGAGACGGCCAGCGTCATGCCGATCAGGCCGATCGCGGACAACCATAACGCCAGCGACGCCAGGACGCTGGAAAGACGTTTCAAGGCTGGTGACATGGTGCGGTCCGGGAGCGAGGGACGAAAAAAGAAAATGGCGCGCCGGGCGGCGCGCCATCATGGTCAGGAGGAGCTCACTTCACCGCCTGGATGGCGGCGACCATCTCCTTGAGCTTCGCGTCGGTGACGAACTTGTCGTAGACCGGCTTCATCGCATCGATGAAGGGCTGCTTCTCGACCGCGTTGACGACCGCGCCGCCGGCCTTGACCTTGGCTTCGGAAGCCTTCTCGCGGGCATCCCAGAGCTCGCGCATCTTGGCGACGGATTCCTTCGCCGCAGCCTTGATCAGCGCCTTGTCCTCGGCGTTGAACTTGTCGAAGCTCTTCTTCGACATCACCAGCACCTCCGGCGAGAGCGAGTGCTCGGTCAGCGAGTAGAACTTCGAGACCTCGTAATGCTTGGTCGATTCATAGGACGGCCAGTTGTTCTCGGCGCCGTCGATGACGCCGGTCTGCAGGCCCGAATAGACTTCGCCGAAATTCATCGGCGTGGCGTTGGCACCGAGCGCCGAGACCAGGCTGACGAACATGTCCGACTGCTGCACGCGGATCTTCAGGCCCTTCATGTCGGCGGGCGTATTGATCGCACGCTTGGAGTTGTAGAAGGAGCGCGAGCCGGAATCATAGAAGGCCAAGCCGATCAGGTCGTGCTTCTCGAACTCCTTCAGCAAATTGTCGCCGATCGGGCCGTCCATCACGGTGCGCATATGGGCGACCGAGCGGAAGATGAAGGGCAGGGACGGCACGTTGGTCGCCGGGATCAGATTGTTGAACGGCGCCATGTTGATGCGGTTCAGGTCGATCACGCCGAAGCGGGTCTGCTCGATCGTATCCTTCTCCTGGCCGAGCTGGGCCGAGTGGAAGACGTTGATCTTGATGCGCCCCTTGCTGCGCTCTTCGAGCAGTTTGCTCATATGCTTGACCGCCTCGATGGTCGGATAGCCATCGGGGTGGATGTCGGTCGAGCGCAGGGTGACGTTCTGGGCGCTGGCGGTGCCGGCGACCAGAGCGAAGATGGCAGCGCCCGCGAGCGCGCCGAATGTGCGTTTGGTCAGCATGATAGGATCCTCTCCCGTTGTGATCGCGCCGGGTTTTCCCGGTCGTTCTTGTCCCGTGATGGGAGCCCTGCCGGCGGTGGCCGGCAGGGCGGTCTCAGTTAGAGAAATTCGCTCCGCATCGGCGTGAAGGAATCGATCAGTTGCCCGGCCTCGATGGCGGTGACGCCGTGGACGAGGTCGGCGGGCACGAAGAAGGTGTCGCGGGTGACGAGGCGCTCAGTCTTTCCGTCGATGGTGACGTCGAAGACGCCGCTCTCGACGTAAGACGCCTGGCGGTGCGGATGCTGGTGGGCCTTGCCGACCGCGCCGGCCTCGAAGACGACGCGCACGATCATCAGATCCGGCCCATAGGCCATGATCTTGCGCTTCACGCCGGGCTCGGTCGGTTCCCAGGCGAGGTCGGCGTCGTGCTGGAAGAAAGAGTTGAGACGATCGGTCATCGGGCGAGCCAGCCTCCGTCGACGGGGATGATGGCGCCGTGCATGTAGGCTGCGGCGTCGCTTGCGAGGAAGACGGCCGCGCCGCCGATGTCGGACGGTTTGCCCCAGCGCGCGGCCGGGATGCGGGCGAGAATGGCGCTGTTGCGGTCCGGGTCGGCGCGTAACGCTTCCGTGTTGTTGCTCTCGATGTAGCCGGGCGCGATGGCATTCACATTGATGCCCTTGGCCGCCCATTCGCAGGCGAGCAGCTTGGTCAGGCCGGCAAGCCCGCTCTTGCTGGCGGTGTAGGAGGCGACGCGGATGCCGCCCTGAAACGAGAGCAGCGAGGCGATGTTGACGATGCGCGCCCCACGGCCGGCCTCGACGGCTGATTTCGCGAAAGCCTGTGCCAGGAAGAACGTCGCCTTGAGGTTGACGTTCATCACCTCGTCCCAGTCGCTCTCGTTGAAATCGAGCGCATCGGCGCGGCGGATGATGCCGGCATTGTTGATCAGGATGTCGAGCGGGCCTGCGAGATCGGCCGCTTGCGCGATCACGCGCGGCGCGATGGCCTGTTCCTGCAGATCGACCTTGAGGGCATGAGCGGTGCCGCCGGCCTCACTGACCAGCGCCAGCGTCTCGCTCATATCGGAGCGACCGGCCGCCACGACGTTGGCCCCCGCTTGCGCCAAGGCCAGCGCGATGCCCTGCCCGATGCCGGTATTGGCGCCGGTCACCAGGGCGTTGCGCCCCGTGAGGTCGAAGGGTGAGGCCGACGCCATCAGCGCAATGTGTCCACGGGGGCGGCGTCCATGTCGGTGAACTCGACATTGTCGCCGGCCATGGCCCAGACGAAGGCGTAGTTCGAGGTGCCGCAGCCGCAATGGATCGACCAGTTGGGCGCAATCACCGCCTGCTCGTTGGCGACCAGCAGATGGCGCGTCTGCTGGGGCTCGCCCATGAAGTGGAAGACGCGATGGGCCGGATCGAGATTGAAGTAGAGATAGGCCTCCATCCGCCGCGTATGGGTGTGGCAGGGCATCGAGTTCCAGACCGAGCCTGGCTCCAGCGCCGTCATGCCCATGACCAGCTGGTTGGTGCCGGTCGTGTTGGGCATGATGTATTGCCGGATCGTGCGCTTGTTCGAGGTCTCGGGCGAGCCGAGATGCAACGTGTTGGCGTCGGCCTGACGGATGAGCTGGTGGGGCGCCTCGCGATGGGCCGGCGCGCTGGTCAGATAGAACTTGGCCGGGTTGGCGGCGTCTGCGCTGGCGAAGGAGACGTCCTTGGCGCCGAGGCCGACATACAGCGCGTCCAGGTTCGGCAGATCGAAGACCGTGTCGTCGACGGTGACACTGCCGGCGCCACCGAGGTTGATCACGCCGAGCTCGCGCCGGGCCAGGAAGAAGGGTGTGCCGGTCGGCGCGAAGGGCTCGAGCGTCAGCGGTGTTGCCGCCGGCATCGCCCCGCCGACGATCATGCGGTCGTAATGGCTATAAATCAGCGTGATCTCGCCGGACACGAAAACGCGCTCGATCAGGAAATCCTCGCGCAGCGCGTCGGTGTCGTAGCCCTTGACGTCGCGCGGGTGCGAGGCCTGGCGTTCGTCGATCTTGGGGGCGGTCATAGGCGATAAGCCTCCTTAGCCAGTCGGTAGGCGAGATCATGGGCGACCTCGGCAGCCTCGTCCTCGTCGAGACGGTGCTCGGCGACGAGTTTGGCGAGGTAGGTGCAGTCGCAGCGGCGGGCGACGTCGTGGCGCGCGGGAATCGAGAGATAGGCGCGGGTGTCGTCGTTGAAGCCGACGGTGTTGTAGAAGCCGGCCGTCTCGGTGGTGAGTTCGCGGAAGCGCAGCATGGCTTCGGGCGCGTCGAGGAACCACCAGCCAGGTCCGAGTTTCAGCGCCGGATAATGACCGGCCAGCGGCGCGAGTTCGCGCGAATAGCTGGTCTCGTCGAGGGTGAAGGCGATGACGGTGAGGTTGGGCTCGTTGCCGACCGCGTCGAGCAGGGGCTTCAGCGCGGTGACGTAATCGGTCTGGCGCGGGATGTCGGCGCCCATGTCGCGGCCGAAATCCGCGAACAGCGACGCGTTGTGATTGCGGAAGGAGCCCGGATGGATCTGGAGGACGAGCCCGTCATCGAGGCTCATCTTCGCCATCTCGGTCAGCATCTGGCCGCGAAAGAGATCGGCTTCCTCGGACGAGACCGGCCCCGCAACCACCTTGGCGAAGAGCGCTTCCGCGTCGGCCTTCGAGAGATTGGCGGTGCGGGCGGTGGCGTGGCCGTGGTCGGAGGAGGTCGCGCCGCGTTGGCGGAAGTAGTCGCGGCGCTGGCGGTGGGCGGCGAGATAGCCGGTCCAGCTCGCGACGTCCTCGCCGGTGAGTTCGCCCAGCTCTGTGAGATTGGTCGCAAAACCCTCGAATTCGGGGTCGACGACGCTGTCGGGCCGATAGGCGGTGACGACCTTGCCGCCCCAACCCGAGGCCTTGATCATGTCGTGCCATTTCAGGTCGTCGAGAGCGCCTTCGGTGGTCGAGATCGCCTCGATCTTGAAGCGCTCGAACAGCGCGCGGGGCCGCAGTTCCGGCTGCTCCAGCTTCTCGGCGATGCGGTTGTAAATTTTGTCGGCGTTGGCTGCGCTCAGGCGCTCGTTGATGCCGAACACGTCCGACAGCGCATATTCCAGCCACAGCCGCGTCGGCGTGCCCCGGAAAAGATGCCAGTGGCTGGCGAAGAGTTTCCAGATTGCGCGCGGATCGGTCTCGACCGGGGCGCCGTCCTTGCGGGGAATGCCGAGCTGTTCGAGCCGCACACCCTGCGAATAGAGCATGCGGAAGATGTAGTGGTCCGGCTTGACCAGAAGCGTCGCGGGATCGGCGAAGGGCTGGTCCTCCGCGAACCAGCGCGGATCGGTGTGGCCATGCGGCGAGATGATCGGCAGATCGCGAATCGTCGCGTAGAGGCGGCGCGCGATGCCGCGCGTCACGGGGTCGGCGGGAAACAGGCGATCATCGTGAAGCAGCATCGGGTCGGGGCTCTCGGCGGTCTTGCGGCGGGACCATAGGCACTGCGACGGGGACGGGTCAATATACTAATATACTAGTACGTCGAAGATGGGCATGCTATCGGCCAAAGGGAGCAGACGTCGGGCTGGCGGCTGCTCGGCCATGCGGGCAGTTTGGGGCCGGCGGGCGGAGCGAGGCAGGGCGATGTCGC
>QBLV01000069.1:14722-20204 GCA_003241815.1 Hyphomicrobiales bacterium
ATCACGATCCCCGCAGATGTCAGCGAGAGTCCGCGGCGCGAACGTCGCCGCCAACCGCTCGGCGGCGTGCCGGCCGGCCGCTCGACCGCAGCGTCCATGGTGCAGGACGAACTCCGGCGCGCGATCCTGGCGATGGAGATCACGCCGGGTGCCGCGCTGGTCGAGAAGGAATTGACGGCGCGGTTCGGCACCAGCCGCACGCCGGTTCGGGAGGCCCTGATCCGGCTCAAGGAGGAAGGCCTCGTGGAAATCTTCCCGCAGGCCGGCACCTTTGTCGCGCGGATCCCGACCGAGGCAATCCCCGAGGCCGTCTTCATCCGGCAGGCGCTGGAATGCGCGACGGTCCAACTCCTCGCGCGGACCGTGACGGAGCAGGCCATTGCAAAGCTGGACGCCACCATCGCGCGCCAGCACGAGGCGTTCGAGGCGGGCGACCAGGAGGGCTTCCACCTCGCCGACGAGGCCTTCCACGAAACCCTTGCGGTGATCGCCGGCTATCCCGGCATCTGGAAGATCGCCCATGCCGCCAAGAGCCAGATCGACCGCTGCCGCCGCATGACCCTGCCGGTGCCTGGCCGCATGGCGATGGTGATGCGCGAGCACCTGTTGATCATCGACGCGATCAGGCGCCATGACGGCTCGGCGGCGGAGGTCGCGATGCGCCAGCACCTGGGCACGCTGCTGCCGGATCTGCTGCGCCTGCAGGCGGAAAATCCAGACTACTTTGCCTGAGAGCCGCGCTTCGGCGCGGCGCTTGCTTGGCACCGGATGCGGTGGAAACCTGCGCGCTTTGCGCCGTTGGCCCTGCCGCTTTCCAACGGGCAGTGGCATTGATGGATGCGCAGCCCAGCCATCCCTGACGAGGATCCTTGCCGATGACCGACCCAGCCGATCTTAGCGCCGCCACATTGCTCGACGCCTATCGCAGCAAAACGCTCTCGCCGGTCGAGGTGGTGGATGCGGTCATCGCCCGGATCGAGGCCTGGGAGCCGAAGATCACGGCGCTCTACGCCTATCAGCCCGAGGTCGCGCGGGCGGCGGCCAAGGCCTCCGAGGCGCGCTGGATGAGCGGCGAGGCGCTGCCGCTCGACGGCGTGCCGGGCACCATCAAGGAAAACATCGCGACCAAAGGCACGCCGATGCCGGTCGGCACGGCAGCGCGCGATCTCGTGCCGATGGCGGAGGATGCGCCGGTCGCCGCGCGGCTGCGCGAAGCCGGTTTCGTCATGCTCGCCAAGACGACGATGCCCGATTACGGCATGCTGTCGTCCGGGCTGTCGAGCTTCCACCAGCTGGCGCGCAATCCTTGGGACGTCTCGATGAATCCCGGCGGCTCCTCGGCCGGCGCGGGCGCCGCGGGTGCGGCGGGATATGGGCCCTTGCATATCGGCACCGATATCGGCGGCTCGGTCCGGCTGCCGGCGGGATGGTGCGGGCTCGTCGGCCTCAAACCCAGCTTCGGCCGGGTGCCGATCGATCCCAGTTATTACGGCCGCGTCGCCGGGCCGATGACCCGCACCGTCGCCGATACGGCGCTGATGATGCGCGAAATCTCGAAGCCCGACGTGCGCGATGGCATGAGCCTGCCGCCCCAGGAGATCGACTGGCTGTCGCTCGATCTCGATGTGAAGGGGTTGAGGCTGGGACTTCAGCTCGATCCCGGCATCGGCATTCCGGTCGAGCCCGAGACGAAGGCCGCGATCGAGGCGGCTGCCAAGGCCTTCGCGGCAGCCGGCGCCGTCGTCGAGGAGGCACCGGCCTTCCTGACGCGGGAGATGCTGGACCGGCTCGACGATTTCTGGAGCCAGCGTGCCTGGGCCGATATCGGGGCGCTAAGCCCTGAGAAACAGGCCAAGGTGCTTCCTTACATCTTCGCCTGGGCGAAGCGCGGCGACGGGTTGTCGGGCGAACGCGTCTATCGCGGCATGAGCCAGATGCTGGCGATCAAGGATGCGGCGCTGAAGCAGAGCGCGCCGTTCGATTTCGTGCTCTCGCCGGTCGCTCCGGTGCCGAGCTATCCCGCCGAAATGGCCTCGCCGATCGGCGATCCCAACCAGCCCTTCGAGCACATCGTCTTCACGCTGCCGGCCAACATGTCGGACCAGCCCTCGATCTCGGTCCATGCGGGGCTGACGACGGGTGGGTTGCCGATCGGCCTCCAGATCACTGGACGACGTTTCGACGATCTCGGCGTGCTGCGGATGGCGCGAGCGTGGGAGCAACTGCGTGGTGGCGAGGTGCCGTGGCCGCGCCTGCCCGGCTGAGATCAGGCAGGCTGCCTCAGGCGCGCTGTGCTCGCGGATGGGCGGCGTCATAAGCCGCCATCAGGCGGGCCGAATCGATGCGCGTGTAGATCTGCGTCGTCGAGAGCGAGGCGTGGCCGAGCAGTTCCTGAATCGCGCGCAGATCGCCGCCGCGTCCCAAAAGATGCGTGGCAAAGGAATGGCGTAGCGAATGCGGCGTCGCCGAGGACGGCAGGCCGAGCGCGCCGCGCAAGCCCTCGACCGCGAGCTGGATGATCCTCGGCGACAACGGCCCGCCCTTGGCGCCGAGAAAGAGCGGACCGTCCGGCGGCAGCCGCCAGGGGCAGAGCGCAAGATACTCCGCAATCGCGGTGACGACGACGGGCAGGACCGGAACCATGCGAGTCTTGTTGCCCTTGCCGATGACCGTCAGCGTGTCTCCGGGGCTGGTCGGAGCCTGTGCGCGGGTGAGCGACAGGGCCTCCGAGATGCGCAGTCCGCAGCCATAAAGCAGGGCCAGAACGGCGGCGTCGCGTGCGAGGATCCATTGCTCGCGATCTTCTCCCGCCCGCGTGTCGGCCTGCGTCACGGCCCTCGCCGCGCTGGCTTCGAGCGGGCGCGGCAGGGATTTGCCGATGCGCGGGCCGCGCGTGGCGGCAAAAGCGGCGGCCTTCAGCTTGCCGGTGCGCTCGCCGAAGCGGGCGAGCGAGCGAAGCGCGGCGAGCTGGCGCATCAGGGTGCGGTTGCCGACGCCGTCGCGGCGGCGGCGGCCGAGAAAGGCACGCAGATCCGCCGGCTTCAGCGCGGCGATGTCGGACAGCGTAGGTTCGCCGCCGAGATGCTCGGTAAGGAAGACGGCGAACTGTCTGAGGTCGCGGCCATAGGCTTCGAGCGTCTTGGGCGAAAGACGACGCTCATGGGCGAGATGGTTCAGCCAATCGCGGGTGAGGGTGTCGAAATCGGTCATGGGTCACTGCATCATGCTCGGGCTTGACCGAGCAGCTCCTGCCGCGCTCTCGTCTATGAGACGCTCGGGTCAAGCCCGAGCATGACGGTGTGGCCTTAACGCACTGCGAATGACTTATGTCTTCCGGCAGGCGAAGGGCATGAACGTACTCGCCATGCCCTGGTTCATGCCCATGATGACCATGACATTGGCGAGGTTCAGCTCCTCCGTGCTGCGCGGGCAGACCTCGCCCTTGATGCTGCAGCCGGATGCGAGGAAAGCCTCGTGAGCGTCGAGGAAAGGCTGGCCAAGGCCCTTGCGGCCGAACTTCGCCAGCGCTTCGGCATAGGCCTTGGTGTAGCGCTCGCATTTGACCGACGGCCAGTTCTCGGGCGGCGCCGGCTGGGCCAGGCTTGGCGAGGCCAAGCCGGTCATGAGGCTCGCGGCGACGGCAAGGCCGACCAGGTAAAGGGCAATTCTCGTCATGGATCCGCTCGCGATGGGGGCCGGCAGGGCGGCAGTCATCACGCGATCGCGGCGAGGCCAAGGCAGATGGTTGTCGCCCTCGGCGCAAGAGGCTAGGCACGGGTGATGAGCGATATGGAGCAGGTGGCGGACAGCGGCACGGTCGATGTGCTGATCCCGCTCGGGCTCGATCAGGCCTATAGCTATGCGGTTCCGGCGGGGCTGGTGCTGGCGCCAGGCGATATCGTGCAGGTGCCGCTTGGGCCGCGCGAAACGGTCGGCGTCGTCTGGGACATCGGCTCGGGGCGCGGCGGCAATCTCAAGAAGGTCACCTCCAAACTCGACATGCCGCCACTCGACGCCGCGCTGATGAAGCTCGTCGACTGGGTATCCTGGTACACGCTGGCGCCAAAGGGCTCGGTGCTGGCGCTGGCGTTGCGGCGACCGCCGGACGATGCGCCCGAGCGCCCGAAGCTCGGCGTGAGGCTCATCGGGCCACCGCCGGCCCGGATGACACCGGCGCGCGGCCGGGCCATCGCCGCCGCCGAGGGCGGGCTTCTCATGGCCAAGAGCGCGCTGGCCGAGGCGGCGTCGGTGAGCGCGGCAGTGATCGATACGCTGGTGGATGCCGGCACCTTCGCCGTGGAGCCGCTGCCCCGGGAGGCGGTGGCGGCGCTGCCCAACCCCGATCATGCGCAGCCGAAGCTCTCCGAGGATCAGGCGGCAGCAGCGGCCGCGCTCGTCGCCTCGGTCAAGGCCGCGAGCTATGGCGTGACGCTGCTGGAAGGCGTCACCGGCTCGGGCAAGACGGAGGTCTATTTCGAGGCGGTGGCGGAATCCGTCCGGCTTGGGCGCCAGAGCCTGATCCTGATGCCCGAAATCGCGCTGACCGCGCAGTTCATCGATCGTTTCGAGGCGCGCTTCGGGGTGCGGCCGGGGCTGTGGCATTCGGCCGTGACAGGCCGCAAGCGCGAGCGGTTGCAGGCCGCCATCGCCAGCGGCGAGGCGAAGGTTGTGGCCGGAGCGCGCTCGGCGCTGTTTTTGCCTTACAAGGACCTTGGCCTGATCGTCGTCGATGAGGAGCACGAGGCGGCCTACAAGCAGGAGGACGGCGTCGCTTATCATGCCCGCGACATGGCCGTGGTGCGCGGGCGCATCGAGAACGCGCCCGTGATCCTGACCTCGGCGACGCCTTCGCTGGAGACCCGGGTCAATGCCGAGCGCGGCCGCTACACGCATCTCAAGCTGCCGGAGCGTTTCGGTGGGCGCACCCTGCCGACGCTGGGCCTCGTCGATCTGAGGCAGGACAAGCCGCCGCGGGGACGTTGGCTGTCGGAGACGCTGGCCAAGGCCGTCGCGGCTAATCTCGAAGCCGGCGAGCAGTCGCTGCTGTTTTTGAACCGGCGCGGCTATGCGCCGCTGACCCTGTGTCGCGACTGCGGTCACCGGTTCCAGTGTCCGAACTGCTCGGCCTGGCTGGTCGATCATCGCTTCCGCCGCGCGCTGGTCTGCCACCATTGCGGGCATGTCGAGCGGCGCCCCAACGAATGCCCGCAATGCCATGCGGTCGACAGCCTGAGCGCCTGCGGGCCGGGCGTCGAGCGACTGGCCGAGGAGGTCGCGACGCTGTTCCCCCAGGCGCGCGGCATCGTCCTGTCGAGCGACTTTCCCGGGGGCACGGAGCGGCTGAAGACCGAGCTGATGGCGGTCGCGGCCGGCGAGTTCGACATCGTCATTGGCACGCAGCTCGTCGCCAAGGGCCATAATTTTCCGGGCATGACGCTCGTCGGGGTGATCGACGCCGATCTCGGCCTGACCTCGGGCGATC
>QBLV01000006.1:0-7614 GCA_003241815.1 Hyphomicrobiales bacterium
GGAATGCAGCGGCGAGGGCGTAATCCGCAGGCGCTCGGTGCCGCGCGGCACGGTGGGGTAGTTGATCGGCTGGACATAGATGTCGAAACGCTCGAGCAACTCGTCGCTGACCGCCTTGCACAAAGCCGCATCGCCGACCATCACCGGCACGATATGGCTGGGGTTGGGCAGATGTGGAATTCCCGCCGCGTCCAGCTGTCGGCGCAGTTCGGCCACACGGTCCTGATGGCGCTCACGCTCGACCGTGCTGGTCTTGAGATGGCGGATCGCGGCGAGCGCGCCGGCCGCCACCGGCGGCGGCAGCGAACTGGAGAAGATGAAGCCCGAGGCGAAGCTGCGCACATAATCGCACAAGGCCGCGGAGCCCGCGATATAGCCGCCCATCACGCCGAAGGCCTTGGCGAGCGTGCCCTCGACCACGGTCAGACGCGAAGACAGCCCGTCGCGCTCGCTGATGCCGCCGCCGCGCCGCCCGTAGAGACCCACCGCGTGGACCTCGTCGAGATAGGTCATGGCGCCGAATTCGTCGGCGATGTCGCAGAAGGTCTCGATCGGGGCGATGTCGCCATCCATCGAATAGACCGACTCGAAGGCGATCAGCTTCGGCCGCGCCGGATCGAGCGCGGCGAGCTTGCGCCTGAGATCGTCGGGATCGTTATGGGCGAAGATATGCCGCTCGGCCCGCGAATGCCGGATGCCCTCGATCATCGAGGCGTGGTTCAGCGCATCTGTCAGCACGACGCAGCCGGGAATGCGCGAGGCGAGCGTGCCCAGCGAGGCCCAGTTCGACATGTAGCCGGAGTTGAACAGGAGCGCGGCTTCCTTGCCATGCAGATCGGCCAGCTCCCGCTCCAGCAGCACGTGATAATGGTTGGTGCCGCCGATATTGCGGGTGCCGCCCGCGCCGGCGCCGCATGAATCGAGCGCCTCGTGCATCGCCGCGAGCACGGCGGGATGCTGGCCCATGCCGAGATAGTCGTTCGAGCACCAGACCGTGATTTCGCGGGGGCCGGTCTCGCCATGATAGGTCGCACGCGGAAACAGGCCGGCCTTGCGCTCCAGATCGGCGAAGACGCGGTAGCGCCCCTCGCGGCGCAGGCCGTCGAGTTCGGTGCGGAAGAATGTCTCGTGGTCCATCGCCAGACTCCTGCGGCGCGCGTTGTCTAAGCCTACGGCCAGTCCGGGGAAATGGCACGCGGTGTCGCGCCGGCCTTGATGGGATCAGCTTTCGCGGCGGGCCAGTTCCAATATCGCTTCGAGCAGGACGCGGATGGCGATGCCGGCATCGGCCGCGGTCATGTTTTCCAGCGGCGAATGGCTGATGCCCTTCTCGTTGCGCACGAACAGCATTCCCGCCGGGCACAACGTCGCCATCGCCATCGCGTCATGGCCGGCGCCCGAAGGTAGGCGGCGTGGGCTGAGATTGGCCCCGGTGCGGGTGACGCCCAGGCTGAGCGCATCCTGCAGGCCCGGATCCATCGGCACGGCGGCGGCCTTCGCATAGGTGGTGATCGTCAGGCCGACGCCGCGCCGCGCCGCGATCTCTCCGAAGCGGGCGCGGATCGCCGCTTCCATGGCAGCGAGCGTCTCGTTCGAGGGGCAGCGGAAATCGACGGTGAACTCGACCGCGCCCGGCACGACATTGGTCGCGCCGGGGTAAACCTGAAACACGCCGACCGTGCCGACGGCCTGCTCGTGACCGGCTGCGATCGCCTCCAGCGCCAGCGCCATCTCGGCTCCTGCTGTAAGCGCATCCTTGCGCAGGCTCATCGGCACAGTTCCGGCATGGCCGGCTTCGCCGGTGATGCGGATGCGGGCCCGGCTCTGGGCGTTGATCGCGGTGACGATGCCGACAGGCTCGTTCTCGACCTCCAGCACCGGTCCTTGCTCGATATGCACTTCCAGATAGGCCGTGATCGAGCCGGGCTTGCGCGCGAGCGCGGCGATGCCTGACGGGTCGCCGCCGAAGGCAACGAGCGCATCGGCAAGCCGTGTCCCCTCCGCATCGCGCGATTCGAGCCAGGCCGGGTCGTAATCGCCGGCGAGCGCGCCTGAGGTGGAGAGATGGGTCGGAAACCGGACATTTTCCTCATCGCCGAAGGCGATGACTTCGAGCGCGAAGGGCAACACGATGCCGGCATCGCGCAGCGCCTGAGCCACCAAAATCCCGGCGACGACACCGAGATTTCCGTCGAAACGGCCGCCATCCTTCACGGTGTCGATATGGGAGCCGATGATCACGCTAGGCCCCCCCGGCACCGGGCCTTCCCGCCGCCCCTGTACCGAGCCCGCCGCATCGATGAAGGCGGTCAGCCCCGCGACCTCCATCGCCCCCTTCGTCCATTCCGCCGCCTGTCGATGGGACGGCGACAGATAAAGCCGTGTCAGCTTGCCTGGCTCGTCGGTGAAGCGGTTGAGGCCCTGGAGCGCGGCAAAGGCACGGGCACCGAGCACGGCGGCGGACGGAACGGACTGGGACATGGGCGGATCCTAGTAAGTCGCCCGGCCGCCCGACAGGTCGAACACGCCACCGGTGGTGAAACTGTTCTCGGCCGAGGCGAGGAAGGCGACCATCGAGGCCACCTCGTCGGGCAGCAGGAAGCGTCCGCGCGGGATCTTGGCCAGCATGTAACCGATATGCTCCTCGCTCATCTGGTCGAAGATGCGGGTGCGCGCGGCCGCGGGCGTAATGCAGTTGACGGCGATGTCCTGCGTCGCGAGTTCCTTGCCGAGCGACTTTGTCAGCGCGATCACGGCGGCTTTCGAGGCCGAATAGGCCGAGGCGTTGGGGTTGCCCTCCTTGCCGGCGATCGAGGCCACCAGCACGAGCCGCCCATAATTGCGCTTGATCATGCCTGGGATCACCGCCTGGCAGCAATGCAGGGTGCCGTCGACATTGAGCCGCATCACGCGTGCCCATTCGTCGAGCGGATACTCCCAGGTTTTGAGATTGGCACCCGCGATGCCCGCGCTGGTGACGAGAATGTCGACGCTGCCCGTCTTCGCTTCCAGAGCGTCCGTCGCCGCTTTCACAGCGACAGGATCTGTGACGTCGACGGCATGCCCGGATGCGCCCGAGCCGATTTCGGCCGCGGCCTTCCCGGCCAACTCGCCGTCGAGGTCCCAGATCGCGACGCGCGCGCCGCTCGCGGCGAACCGCTCGGCGACGGCGCGGCCGATACCCTGCGCGCCTCCGGTGACGATGGCGGTTCTTCCCTGAAGATCGATCTGGTTCATTGCGGCCCCCGACTCATTGGACGAGCACCCTAAAGGGTGGGGCGGATGCCGGACAAGGTCGAGGCTGCAGCGATACCGACGCGTGACACCCTGGGTCCGTCGTCGCTGTCTTGCCCTTCCGCTCGATTGAGACTTCGCGATCGGGCGACAGCACGAATTAAGCATTGTGGCGGGCACCGACACTTTCGACGGCACCCGATCCGTGCCGAAACGGCACGATCGGCGCCGTGGCGTCCCGTTCTTCGACAGGATGAGGCGGTCTGCGCCGGTCGTTGCGGCGGAGGCGATCCGTATCGAAACAACCTGTGTTTTCAGGTGCTTTGGCATTAACCCGCTCGTGGGGGTTCCCTGAAGAAGCCGTTCACCGTCCTGCCCGGTTCGCCTTGACCCCCGGCGCCGTTGGGTCATGACATCATGGCGAAATCTATCCCGCCTGACCTGAAGAGGATCGATCGAACCGTGCCTGCCAGCCTCTCCATAGCCCTTGCGAGACGAGCCGCTGCCGGCAAGCAGACCGGCTTCGATGTCCGTGACGTCTGTGGGATCGGCATTGCGGTTCTGACGAGGTCGGCCGCCTTGGCCGAACTTTCCGACGCGATGGCGACGGGCCGGCACGTCAAGCTCGCCTTCTGCAACGCCAATCTCGTTAACGTCGCTGCAGGTGATCCCGCCTTGCTGCGCCGGCTGTCCGGCTTCCTGGTGCTCCCGGACGGCATCGGTGTCGATATCGCCGGCTGGCTGCTTCATGGCGCGCCCTTCCCCGCCAATCTCAACGGCACGGACTTCATCCCGGCCCTGTTCGCGACGGAAGCGCGGTCCCTGCGGGTCGGATTGATCGGTGGACGCCCGGGTGTTGCCGATCGTGCCGCCGAGCGGCTGAGAAAGCGCTACCCGCATCATGCTTTCAACGTGGTCAGCCACGGCTATTTCGACCCCTCGGAGGAGGCGAAGCTGCTGGAGGGCCTGAGAGCCGCGCCGCCGGATCTGCTGCTGGTTGCCTTCGGCAATCCGGTCCAGGAGATCTGGATCGCCGACACGCTCGGCCCGCAGCATTGCGCGGTCGCTGCCGGTGTCGGTGCGTTGTTCGACTTCTTCGCCGGGGAGGTCCCGCGTGCGCCCGAAGCGATCCGCCGGACCAGGCTCGAATGGGTCTACCGCCTCTGGCGCGAGCCGCGCCGGCTTTGGCGCCGCTACCTTCTAGGCAATCCTGTTTTCCTGTTGCGGCTGCTGCGCCAGCGCGTCTTCGCCGGCAGATCGCAGCGGTGAGTCTGAGCTACGCCATCGCGACGCCGAGCTATGCTGGCGACGTCGAGCGCTGCCGCCTGCTCTGTGCCAGCATCGACCGTTTCGTCACCGGCCATGCCGCACATTATCTGCTGGTCGAGGATCGCGATGTCCCGCTGTTCAGGGATCTCGAAGGCCCGCGCCGTCGTGTCATCCCCGAATCCGCGCTGCTGCCGCGCTGGCTCAGGTCGCGGCCCGATCCGTTGAGCCTCGGCCGGCGCCGCGTCTGGACCGGCGCGCGCGCTCTGCTGAAGGGCGTCCCGCCCTTGCGCGGCTGGCATGCACAGCAATTGCGCAAATTCGCGCTGCCGTTGATCAGCGACGAGGATGTCGTCCTCTTCGCCGATTCCGACATGCTCGTCCTCAGGCCGTTCGATCTGGCAAGCCTGACCACTGACCAGGGCGTCAGGCTCTATCGCAAGCCCGATGGGATCACGGCCGACAAGCCCGAGCACCGCATCTGGTGCGACAACGCCAGCATCCTCCTTGGGCTCCCCGAACCGAACTTTCCAAGCCCTGACTACATCAACAACATGGTGTGCTGGGGGCGTGACAACGTCCGCGCGTTGGTGGCGCATATTGAACAGGTCAGCGGTCGCGACTGGGTGCGGGCGCTCGCCTCCCGCCGCAGCTTTTCGGAATACATGATCTACGGCTATTTCGTCGAACGCGTGCTGGGGCTCGGCTCCGCCGGCCACTGGGCCGACAGCCGGGAACTCTGCAAAACCTACTGGGACGGCGCGGCCGGCGGTATCGACAGCTTCGAGAACGTCCTCGAGCCCTGGCAGGTCGCTGTCGGCGTCCAGTCCTTCATCGGCGAACCCGTCGAGAAGATCAGGGCGCTGTTCGAGACGCAGTAACCGGGCGCGGCTTTTGCTCTTGCTGCGCCAGCAGTCGGTAAGTCACGGCCGCCGACAGCACATAGACCAGCCCGAAGACCGCATTCAGCCAGGGCGCCCAGGCGTCGTCCGCCTGGAACCGGATCACCACAAAGGACAAAAGCGCTGCCTTCAACGCAGTGATGGCGCAGAGCAGCGCGATCCGCGAGCCGGTGCGTTCGCGCGCATAGAGCAGCTCGGCATGGTATTCGACGAGGTTGCGGAAGGCCGGGACCAGCAGCATCGGCGCGAACAGATAAGCCGCCTCCGAGACATTGCGCCCCAGCAGGCCGGGGAAGGGCATGAGCGCGACGATGACGGCGGCCAGCCCGCCGATCGAGATCGCGGCGATCCCGAATTCGACCAGCGCGAGCCGGGCTGGGCCACCGCTGAGCCCGCGCTCCTGCATGATCTTCTGGACCAGCATCTGGTTGAAGCTGCGCACCGGCATGGCGGTGAGGTCGATGACGCGTATCGCGATGGCATAGAGGCCCGCGGTTCGCTCACCCGCCAGCGCCAGCATCAGCAGCTTGTCGAGTTCGGCTTGTACATAGAACACGATGTCGGCAGCGCTGGCATAGGCGGCATCCGCCATGCGGCGTGGGTAGAGCCGCCGCACGAAGCGCAGGCGCTGTGGCGGCAGGAAGAAGGCGAGCGCCACGACGAGCGCAGCCAGCGTCGCGGCCAGGTAGGAAAACACCCAGATCTCCAGGCTGCGATGCCCGAAACCGGCGAACAGCAGCGCCGCCAGCGTCCGCAGGCCGGACCCGATGATGACGAGCAGCGCCGCCTGCCGGAAACGCCTGAGCCCGTTATTGACGATGGCCACCACCTCGACGAGCCGCCAGCACAGAATCTCGGCCACGAGAATGAGCGCAAACGGCACCATCGCGAGCCTGTCGGCAAACAGGAGCCAGTAAACCAGCGCGCCAGCCAGCGCGATCACGGGCAGGGAGAGCAGCCCGAGCCCGGCGAACCCGGCGAGATAGGCACCCAGCAGTCGCGGCTTGACCGTCGCCACACGATAGACCGGCGAGACGAAGCCGAAGGCAAGCAGGCGCGACAGGATCAGCCCCGTTGCCGACGCGGTGGCAAACAGTCCGAATTCGCCGAGGGTCAACGTATTCGCAACGATGAGGAAGTAGACAAGCGAGATGACGAGCCGGCCGGCGGAGCCGCTCAGGATGGTGAGGTAGGCAAGAATGGTGGCGCGGTCTGGCAGCATGGGGTCCGTTCTTGCGCCTGCCTGTCGCGCGCCGCACGGGCTGGCGCGCCTCCTGCGTGCCCGGGGCTCCCGGTCGCCTCGTCTTTATCCCACAGGCGTTGAGCGACCCTAAACGAAACGGAACCGTCCCTGCGCCATGCAAAAGCCTGACCTGGATCGAGACATCGTCGCTTTGAGCCGGCGCGGCGCGCTGGCAGCGGCCGGCGGTCTCGTCGCTTCTGCAGTGCTCGCTCCGCTGCCGGCCGCCGCGGCACTCCGACCGATCCCGTTCGGCTCGGCGGCGCAGATCGAAACCTTCCGCGCCGACCCGCGCTATCGTCAGGCCTTGAGGACCTATTGCGGCGTCATCGTGCCGATGAACGATCTCAAATGGGAGGCGATCCGCCACGATCGCTCGCGCTTCGACTTTTCGGGCGCCGACGAACTCGTCGCTTTTGCAGTCGGCAACAAGCAGGCCCTGCGCGGCCACGCCCTGCTTTGGGGCGAGGCGCTGCCGCCCTGGGCCAGGGAGATGAGCACGAAAGCGGAAGCCGAGCGCGAGCTGGTCGAGCACATCGAGACCGTCGTCGACCGCTACAAGGGCAAAATCGCGACCTGGGACGTGGTCAACGAGGTTATCAAATTCGAGCCGCTGCCCGGGGAGCCCATGCGCGACACGATCTGGCAGCGCCTGNCCCATGTCGAGATCGCCTTCCGCACG
This sequence comes from Hyphomicrobiales bacterium, assembly GCA_003241815.1. Classification (GTDB taxonomy): domain Bacteria; phylum Pseudomonadota; class Alphaproteobacteria; order Rhizobiales; family Beijerinckiaceae; genus Allobosea. The sequence continues at coordinate 7,325 of QBLV01000006.1, forward strand.
GCGGCGCGTGTCGATCCCAAGGCGCGCCTCGTCCTGAACGACTTCAATTTCGAGGAGCCCAATCCGGGCACGGCGGCGCGGCGCAAGGTGGCGCTCGATCTCTGCCGCAATCTGAGGGACAAGGGCATTCCCGTTCACGGCATCGGCATGCAGGCGCATCTCTACGCCGACAAGCCGCTCGATATTGACGGGCTGCAGGCCTTCATGGTCGAGCTCGGCAAGCTCGATCTCGATGTCGAGATCACCGAACTCGACGTGATCGACTGGAAACTGCCGGCCGACCCCGCGAC
>QBLV01000006.1:7624-14341 GCA_003241815.1 Hyphomicrobiales bacterium
ACGCGCGACCGTGCCGCCGCCAGCCTCGTCGCCAGCTTCCTCAACGCCATCGTCTCCGTACGTCCGCCGAAGGCGATCGTCACCTGGGGGCTGAGCGACCGCTATTCCTGGGTTCACGAGACCTTCCCGCGCAAGGACAAGGCATTGGGCCGGCCCCTGCCGCTGGATGCCGATTTCAAGCCGAAACCGATGATGGCGGTGCTCGACCGCTACCGGCGAGGCCAGGCCTGAGGTGCCAAGCCTGAACCGCAAGACCGCCCCGCGGTGCAAGACCGCCTCGGGGCCGGACGACCAAGGACGATCATGCCCGTGTCGCGACGCTCCCGTCGCGGCGATCGGGCGAGGACCTGAAGAGTGAAGCGTAGCGTCATGTTCACCACCGAGACCGCCGCTGGCGAGCCGGAACAGAAGCAGGAGCGTCGCGAACGGCGGGCCGCGCCTGTCGCCGCCGCTCGTTCCGGCATGACGCTGCTGACCGACCCCGCCTGGCTCGTCAGGACGCTGTGGGCGCGCAAGGGCCTGATCATCCTCGCTGCGGTCGCCGGCGCGATCCTGGCTGGTCTCGCCAGCCTGCTGGTGCCGCCCAAATACGTCTCGACGGCGCAGCTCTTCATCGATCCGCGCGATCTGCGCGTGCTCCAGAACGAGGTCTCGCCCAACGCCTCAGGCGGCGATCCGACGTCGATCACCAGCTATCTCGAAAGCCAGGCCCGGATCATCGCCTCCGACAGCATCAAGGCGCCGGTCGTTCTGAGCGAAGGCCTCGACAAGGATCCCGAATTCGGCGGCGAGGCTCCGAAATCCGGCCTCGCGCGATTAATGGCCGATTTTTTGCCCCGCAGCGGCGCTCCCGACCATGACGGTTTGGTTTACGCGCTGGCGGCCCTCGACAAGAATGTGTCGGTCCGGCGCGGCGAGCGCACCTTCGTCATCGATATTTCCGTGACCGCGCGCGAAGCGGCCAAGGCAGCGCGCATCGCCAATGCGCTGGCCAACACCTATCTCGAGAATCAGGCCTCGGTGCGGGCCGACGCCGCCCAGCGCGCCACGGTCGCCCTGACCGCTCGCCTGGAGGAGCTGCGCAACCGCCTGCGCATCGCCGAGGAAAAGGCCGAGCGCTACAAGGAAGCCAATAACATCGTCGGCGTCGGCGCCGGCAAGTCCATGAGTGAGGAGCAGCTCGCACTCAACAATGCCCAGCTCGTCGCCTTGCGGACCCGCGTCACCGAGGCGCGAGCCAAATACGACCAGACGATGGCCGCGCGCCCGGCCGGCATCGAGGCGGGCGCCGTTCCTGAGGCCGTCGCCTCCAACACGATGACGGCACTGCGTTCGCAGCTCGGCGCTGCCTTGGCGAAGGAGGCCGACCTGCTGGCGTCCCTGGGCTCCCGCCATCCGGCGCTCGCCGCCGCTCAGGCCCAGACTCGTGACGCCCGCCGCCAGATCGCGGACGAATTGTCGCGTATCGCCCGCTCAGCCAAGGTCGAGCTCGACCGCGCCGTCGAGGCCGAGCGCCAGATCGCGCGACGCGTCGATCAGCTCACCACCACCCAGTATGCCGCCGGACGCGCCTCGGTCGAACTGCGCGAGCTGGAGCGCGAGGTCGAGTCCTCCCGCGTCGTCTATGACGCCTTCCTGCGCCGCGCCCGCGAAACCGGCGAACTCGCCGGCATCGACACCACCAACGCCCGCGTTATCAGTGCCGCCATGCCGCCGCTCGAAAAGAGCGGCATCGGCCGCCGGACGATCGCCATGCTGGGCGGTGTCGCTGGGGGCGGCGTGGGTGCCGCGCTGGCGTTGGGGCTCGCCCTCTTCAGCGCCGCTTCGCGCCCCGTGCCCCGCCGCGAGCGCGAGGATGCGGAAGGCGAAGATCCCGTGGCTGCCAAGCGCGAACCGGTGGCCTCTGTATCGGGCCGGCCTGCGCCCGCGATGTCGGATGGCGCGAGCGCTGCTGCGCCGTCGCCCTCCAAGCCTGGCTGGCGTCGCTTCGTCGCGATCCAGGGCGGGCAACCGGAACGCACCCCCGACATCCTCCAGACAGCCGCCGCGCCGTTGCTGGCGAGCCTGCCGGCCGTCCGGCATCGCCGATGGCGGCGCGCCGAGGGCGAGACCCGGTCGGTTTTCCAGGCCAAGGCCCATCTCGTCGACGCCATCGACAAGCCCAATGCCGGCTTCGCCAAGGCGATCAGGACGGCGCGAACAGCGCTCGCCGGTCAGGGGATGGGCAAAGAGCCGGGCAACCATCGCCGTATCCTCGTGCTCGGCCTGCGCCCTCATGCCGGCGTCTCGACGCTGGCGCTTAACTGGGCGCTGGATGCCGCGCTTGCAGGCCTTCCCGCCATGCTGGTCGATGCCGGCACCGGCGATGACAGCCTGACGCGGGTCTATGCGCCGGAGGCCGGCGCGGGCCTGCACGAGATCGTCGCCGGCTCGGTCGGTCTGGTACGCGCTGCCCTGCAGGACGAGGGCACCGGCCTGTTCTTCCTGCCGCGCGTCGGGCGTACCGATCTGGTCACGCCGGCGCAGATTGAGACCGGCTTCCTCGACAAGGCCCGCCGCTTCGGGCCGATCGTCATCGACGGCGGCGCGATCGGCTCGGACCCCTTGGCGCAGGGCTTCGCCGATGCGGCCGACGACATCGTCCTGATCCTGCGCGAAGGCGAGATCGGCGATGGCGACCTGGCCCGCGCCAACTCGGCGCTTGGCGCCAATGCCGCCAAGCTGCGCGGCTTCGTCGTCAACGAATCCTGATGGAGACGGGCCAGGCCAGCGCCGCGGACCCGGCAGAGCAGGCGGTCGAATTCGGCCACTGGAGCCGCGGAGCGATCTTTGTCGGCGCCTTTCTGCTCGTCTGGATCTCGACCGCCCCGTTCAAGGGCAGCTACCAGGTCTCGGCCGAGGAGAGCAGCAATCTCGTCAACCAGATTGCCTTTTTGCTGTTTGCGGTGCTGGGCATAGCCGGCGCGGCGAGCTCGGCCGGCCGTGTCGCTGCGCGCGCCTATCTGCGGCCGGCCTGGCTGCTCTTGCTGGTCTGGATGACGATCGGCGTGTTTCACTCCGCCAATCCCGAGATCTCGATGCGGGCTTTCCGCTTCACGCTCGTCGTCATCACGATCGCCGGCGCGGTGATGCTGCTGCCGCGCGACCAGCGCCATTTCGCCGCTCTGCTGGGGACCGCGGCCCTGATCGTCACCCTGGTCTGCTATGCCGGCCTGATTGTCTTCCCCGACATCGCGATCCACTCGGCCGGCGACGCGCTCGAGCCCGAGCATGCCGGCGCCTGGCGCGGACTGTTCGACCACAAGAACATCGCCGGCGCGATGATGGTGATCATGATGCTGATCGGCATCTTCGTCGCAGGCGCCTATTCGCTGCGCTTCGGCTTCATCATCACCGGGCTGGCGGCGACCTTCCTGTTCTTCACCGGCTCGAAGACCTCGATGGGGCTGGGGCCCTTCGTCGTGCTCGTCGGACTCGCCTGCGCGCGTATCGACAAACTGTGGTTGCGTGGCCTGCTTGCGCTGGGTCCGCTCGCCATCCTGATGACGGCGACGATCGGCTCGGTGCTGTTCAAGCCGGTCAATGCCATCGTCCAGGCGGTGAGTCCCGGCCAGACCTTCACCGGTCGGACTGAAATCTGGAGCTTTGCCCTCGACCGGCTCTGGAACCGGGCCTGGACCGGCTATGGGCTGGAGGGCTTCTGGGGCAGCTCCTATGTTCTTTTCGCCGAGATCGGCGAGAACGAGAGCGGCATCGCGCAGGGCATGGTGCACGGTCATAACGGCTATATCGACCTCGCGATCGCCTTCGGCATCCCCGGCTTCCTCTTGAGCGTTATGGTCCTGATCCTGCTGCCGCTGCGGGACCATCATCGTGTCATCAGGACGCAGGCCAACCGCGCCATGGCCGAGCTTTTCTTCCGAATCTGGCTGTTCGCGCTGTATTCGGCCTGTCTCGAGACCTTCTTCTTCCGCCGTGCCGATCCCGTCTGGTTCTCGCTGCTGGTCGCGGTCATCGGCCTGCGCCTGACCTCGCGCTACCGGGTGCTGCCATGACCGCGCCACCCGGGTTTCATCGGCCGCCATGCCCCGATGAAGGTGACGTTCGTATCCTCGATCCCGCTTTTCACGACGACTGAGGACCGGCGGCGCATCGCACCGGTGGCGGCGAGATCGCGGCCGCGGTCGCTAGTTCTTTTCCGGCGTGCGGTAAGGCTCGTGGCGCACGCCTATCTCCCAGAGAAGCCGGCCGATCGCGACCTGGGCGTGATAGAGCCCGATCAGCAACGACCGCGTCTTCAGGCCCAGCGAAAGGCCGCGCGGTGCGCAAGCCGCCAGCAGCAGGAGAGACTTGCCGAGTACGCGCAGCCGACCGGCGAGTCCGGGATGGCTGCGTCGCTCGATCGCGGCTGAAAGCGCGCCATTCCGCAGGGCGCGCGCCGTGATCCAGCCGAATTCGCTGCGTCGCGCCGGCATGGTCTCGCGCTGTGCGGCCTCCTGCACCCACCAGAAGCGGAAGCCCGCAGCTTTTGCCCGGGTGAAGAAATCGGTGTCGCCGCCGCCTGTGAAATCGAAATCCTCATTGAAGAAGGGAAAGCCGAGATGCTCCAGCACCTCGCGGCGGATCATGTAGTTGGCGCTGGAATAGAGCATCGGCACAGGGCCAGAGGCCTGATAATGTGAGCGGAAGACGGGGTGGGCCGAAAGCCAGCCGCGCGAGGCGTCCTCGAATTCCGGCGTGACGGAGCCACCGAACAGCTCGGCCTGCGACGTGCTCGCCGCGCGCAGGAAGGCGTCGAGCCAGTGCGGGCCGGCCGTCTCGTCGTCATCGATGCCGAGCACCTGCTTCAGTGCCGGGAACCGCGTCAGCGCGCAGCGCCAGGCGGCGTTGTACGCTTTGCAGTTGCCCTGGCGCGGTTCGACAATGACCAGGCCCTTGAACAGCCCGGCCTCAAGCAGCGCCGCGGCACGGGCGGCGCCCGTGCGCTCGACCCCCTCGTTCTCGACGACGACGACCGCGAAATCATGCCCTCCCTGCTGCGCGGCGAGCGAGCGTAGCGTCGCTTCGAGCAGATCGGGCCGCCGAAAGGTCGGAACGCAGACGACGCTCTCGATGCCGTGGAGCGCGCTCTCCGCCGACACGGCCAGCACCGTGAAGCTTTCGGGCGAGGCGAAACCCTCGACCATAGCCAAACCTTGGGGCGCAGCCCGATTCGTGAGGATGGCCTGACCGTCGGGTGCTTCGAACCCCTTGGGCATGTCGAAGTCTCTGGGCGGATCGGCGTCGCGGCACGGGGCAAAATCACCCGTCGCACAGGGGCCCCGCATGCGGGACCCCTCAATACCGTCCGGCTGCTGGATGATCGTCATGACGATGGAGCATCACAGGCTGGGCTTAAGGTTCGGTAATCGCGGTGGTTGAATCAGGGGGATCAGCGCGAATGCATCGATCACAATTCATGGGTGACGCTTGACCTGCGCCCCCGCTGGAGCCCTTGTCACGGTCCCTCCGCCACGGGGCCATCCTCTTGCGTCTTGCCTTCCTTACCGCGCTCATCCCCGTCGCCCGCCCCGACACCGGTTTCGAGATCGCCAATGCCGCGATCCTCGATGCGCTGCGTTTCGCCGGGCACGAGGTTACGGCCTTCGGCTTTCTGCGACCGGGCGAAACGCCGGCCGACCCCGAGGGCGCGGTGGTGATCGCCCGGACCGATATCGAGAACGCCGCCGTCGCGCCCGGCCGCAGGCTGCGCTGGATCATCGCCGCGCTGCGAATGGGGTTGCCGGTCGCCTGTGCCAAACTGCGGATCGCGGGCGCGGGCCGGCTCGTCGAAGCAGTGCGGGCGCAGGGGCCCTTCGATGCCATCATCCTGAATTCGGTGATGCTGCCCGGCGCCTTTCCGGACCTGCTGAGGCTCGGCCCCTGCGTGCTGGTCGAGCATAATATCGAGCATGTCTCGGCCCGGCAAAGCGCGGCCCATGCCCGAAACCCCGTCCTGCGCCGGCTTTTCAACCGCGAGGCTTCTCTGCTGGAGCGGATGGAGCGCAAACTCTGGCAGGAGGTCCGTTTCGTCTGGACGCTTGCGCAGGAAGATCGCGCCGCACTGGGCGAGGCGCATCAGGCAAAATCGGCCGTGCTGCCGCTGATCTCGAACCAGCGCGACGAGCCCCATCCCATGGCCGGCGGCGAACCTGAGCCCGCCCATGACGTCGGCCTGATCGGGACGTGGACGTGGACGCCCAACTTCATCGGACTGGACTGGTTCCTGCGCGAGGTCTGCCCGCTGCTGCCATCCGACATCACAGTTGCTGTCGCCGGCCGTCTGCCGGCCGGGATAAGGTCGCTGCCACCCCAGGTGAAGCTGCTCGGGCGTGTGCCCGCGGCCGACGCCTTCCTGCGCTCCTGCCGCATCGTCGCCCTGTCGAGCCGGGCCGGAACCGGTGTCCAGCTCAAGACCATCGAGGCGCTGGAGCTCGGGCTTCCCGCCGTGGCGACGACGCTGTCCTGTCGCGGCTTCACCACGATGCCCGACAACGTCACGCGTGCCGATACACCAGCGGAGTTCGCCAAGGCGGTGATCGCCCGCGTCGCTGCCATCCGCGCGGGGGATCGTCAGCGCGTCGATGGCGCCGCCTTCATGGCGCTGCAGCGGGTGGCGCTCACGGAGGGGCTTGAGCGGGGGCTTGCGGCTGCGCGTACGTAGCGGCGGGGGCACTC
>QBLV01000006.1:14401-14999 GCA_003241815.1 Hyphomicrobiales bacterium
GGTGTCACTCGTCCTGTTTGGTATCGACAGCCTCGCGGCGGCCGATCAGCAGTCCAAAAAGCGGCCCCGCCGCGATCATCACCAGGAAGACGCGGATGATGTGGTGCGCCGCCACGAAGGCGACCTCGGTGTGCAGCGCGAGCGCGATCAGGCTCATTTCGGCGAGGCCTCCCGGCGAATAGGCCAGGATCAGCGGCACATGGCCGTGGACCGAGACCTTCGCCACGAGCCAGGCGAAGGCCAGCGTCAGCGACAGCAGGATCACCGTCGAGCCGACGGAGAGCATGAGGATACGCAGGATCAGACGCGGCGCCGTGCCGACGAAGCGGCAGCCGATGGTGATGCCGAGAATGAGCTGCGCCGCATTGACGATCTCAAAGGGCGGCACCGAGTCGCTGAGGCCCGAGACATGCACGACGGCGCTGACCAGCATCGGCCCGAGCAGGAACTTGGCCGGCAGCCGTAGCCAGTGGCCAAGCACGATCCCGGCGAGGCCGCAGGCGAGCAGGATGAGCTCGGCAGAGAGCGGCGTCTGCATCACTGAGGGGCCGGCGACGCGGTTTCCGCCAATCGGCACGCCGCCGATCCACTGCACGAT
>QBLV01000006.1:15009-22412 GCA_003241815.1 Hyphomicrobiales bacterium
GCAGCGTCATCACCACCAGCAGGATGCGGGCGGAATGGACCAGCGCGATGATGCGGGCATCGCCGCCCTTCTCCTCGCCGACCGTGACCATCTCGATCAGGCCGCCCGGCATGCCGGCGAAGAAGGCCGTGACGGGATCGAAACCCGCGACCTTGCGGAAGTAACCGACGCAGGAGACGGCGCAGGCCAGCATGAACAGCACGAGGCCGAGGAGGGTCGGTATCCAGTTCGGCAACTGCGCCACGATGTCGGGCCTGAAGCCCGCGCCCAGCATGACGCCGATCACCATCGTCATCGGCGGGCGGATGACGGGCGGCGCCGCGACGGGCCAGCGCATGAGCGCGGCCGCCGTGCAGACCACCATCGAGCCCAGCATCCAGGGCAAAGGCAGCCTCGCCTGGACGAAGAGCCAGCCGCCCGCGCCGCCCAGCAGCAGCGCCACAGCGAAGCGTCCGTAGGGGAATCGTGCCGGCGCCAGCGCCTTTACGCCGTCGAGGAAATCGGAAAGGAGCGCCCTCATCCGCCGGCGAACGCTCCGCGACGATCCCATGCGGCTCCGTTGGTCGGAGATCCTGCGCGCGTCGGTCGGGGGAGGCATATCGTCATGCTTGCAATCCGAAAGGTGCGGAGCTCTCGCGGTCTCGTAGACTGCATCGGTCCCGGCCGCAAAGACCCGCTGCGGCACGTCCAGCCTGCTTTCGGGTTCTGGCGCTCGGCTCGACGCTCCCACCAGCACAACCCGGCCATGTCCGGCTGTCTCTGGCGAAAGCGGGGCGATTCGACGATCAATGCCAACGGGGACGGAAACAGGCCGGGCGTCGAAGCCTTCGGTCGATGGTCGAGGCCGATGAGCGAAGAACGGCAGGCCGGGCGGCAGGGCCGCGTGGTGGACGGTGACGGCGCGGCCGAAACGGAAGCTGCGCCGCGCATTGCGGACGATGTCGGCGAGCCCCACATCGTCGATGGGCCGGAATCATCGACCGGAATGCCGCTCGGGAAACCCGAAAACCGCGCCGCCAAGGCCCGCCGGCGTCTGAAGGCGTGGTGGCTGGCCGCCAGCCCCAACCTGCGCGGTTCGGTCTACATGCTCTCTGCGCTTTTGGTTTATGCGGTGATGGTCGGCGCCATCAAGCATGTCGGGGGGGTCATTCCGCTCGTCCAGATTTTGCTCATCCGCCAAATCATCATGAGTGTGGTGATCCTCGGCTTCTCGGCCGGTAGCATCCGGCCGATGCTGCGCACACGGCGGCCAGGTTTGCAGATCATCCGCAGCCTGCTCACGCTTGCCGCCATGCTCTGCGGCTTCACTGCGGTGATCCAGATACCGCTCGCCCAGGCCACCGCCATCGGCTTCAGCCAGGTTCTGTTCGTCACCATCGCCGCCGTCATCATCCTCAGGGAGGTGGTCGACGCGCGGCGCTGGGCTGCGACCTTGATCGGCTTCGTCGGCGTGCTGGTCATGCTGCGGCCGAGCGGGGATGGTCTGGATGTCTTTGCCCTGCTGGCAGTCGCGGGCGCGCTGCTCAATGCCGGCATCACGGTCAGCGTGCGAATGCTGGCGGCGACCGAGCGCACCGATACGATCCTGATCTGGCAGGGCATGGTGATGATCGCAGCACTGGCCCTGCCGACCTGGCTCTGGTGGGTTCCGCCCGATGCCACGCAATGGTTCTGGCTGATCGTGCTCAGTCTATTCGGCACAGCCGGGCAGTGGCTGATCACCCGCGCTTATCAGGTCGGCGAGGCGGCGGCGCTGGCGCCGCTGGATTTCAGCCGTCTGATCCTGGCCAGCCTGACGGGCTTCATCTTCTTTTCCGAAATTCCGGCGCTGTCGACCTGGATTGGCGCGGCGATCGTCGTCTCGGCAACGCTCTATACCATCCGGAAGAACGCCCGACCCTTCCCGCGCGAGCCGGCCTCGGTCTGAGCGCGGGAACCGACGGATTGCAGCGCGCTGCGGCCTGCGGTTATGAATCGGCGCACGCATCTCTCGCCGAGCGTGCCTCAAGCCAGCCGCGAAGGTCACGACCATGCGCATCGAGAACGACCCGAAGCTCGACTTCCGCGACGTGCTGATCCGCCCCAAGCGCTCGACACTCGGCAGCCGCTCCGAGGTCGATGTCCACCGCTCCTTCCGCTTCGCTCATACCGGCCGCAACTGGACCGGCTTCCCGCTGATCGCGGCCAATATGGATGTGGTGGGCACCATGGCCATGGCGCGTGCCCTGTTTCGCCACGGCGCAATGGTCGCCCTGCACAAGCATTACGGCGCAGACGAACTCGCGGCCTTTTTCCGCGAGCCGGAATCGGCCAACGCCTTCTTTTCGCTGGGCACGACGGAGGCTGACCACGACAAGCTCGCCCGCGTCCACGCGCAGTCGCCGATCTCCAGGATCTGCCTCGACGTGGCCAATGGCTACACCGAGAAATTCGTCGATACCGTCAAGGCCACGCGGGCCGAGTATCCCGATGCCACGATCATGGCCGGCAATGTCGTCACCGGCGACATGACCGAGGCGTTGATCCTGGCCGGGGCCGACATCGTCAAGGTCGGCATCGGGCCGGGCTCGGTCTGCACCACCCGCAAGATGACCGGAGTCGGCTATCCGCAGCTTTCCGCCATCATCGAATGCGCCGATGCAGCCCATGGGCTGAAAGGTCTCGTTTGCGGAGACGGCGGCGTCACCGTGCCGGGCGACCTCGCCAAGGGCTATGGCGCCGGCGCCGATTTCATGATGCTCGGTGGCATGCTGGCCGGCCATGACGAATGCGATGGCGACATTCGCTACGAGGAGCGCGGCGGCGAGCAGGTTCCCGTCGCGATGACCTTCTACGGCATGTCCTCCGACACGGCGATGAAGCGCTATTCCGGCGGCGTCGCCACATACCGCGCCTCCGAGGGAAAGACCGTCGAGGTGCCCTATCGCGGTCCGGTCGAGGGCACGATGCAGGAGCTGATGGGCGGCGTGCGATCGGCGATGACCTATATTGGCGCGGTCCGGCTCAAGGAGGTGCCCAAGCGCACCACTTTCATCATGGTCGGCAGCCAGTTGAATACCGTGTTCGGAGGATAGCTCTTGCAGGCTGGTGTATGCGCCGTTCTCGTCCACGTTTCGGACATGGACGAAGGTATGTCGTGGTATCGAAACGCTTTTCCTCATGCTGCGTCGAGGTCAGCTACCCGTCCGGCTTCGCGTTCTTGAAAATCGGGACGACCCAGCTCGAGATCGTTCCGGCCGATGAAAAGGTCGGCAGCGGCGCCGCCGGCTCGGTCGTCTATTGGTGGACGGATGACTTCGAGCGGTCGCTGGCCGGCTTGAAGGCGGCCGGGGCGGTCCTTTACCGCGGGCCATTGAAGATCGACCACGAACTCTGGATGTGTCAGCTACGCGACCCATGGGGCAACTGCATCGGCATCCGGGGTCCGCTTGCCGGAGATCGATGGGACGCCGTGCCTTGAGCGACATCGACCCGCTACCGCTCGCGGCTCGACTGTTGCATAGTCGCGTCCGGAACGTAGAGAGCCGCCGACGGCTCCGGGAGAACCGACCATGAAGACAATGATTTTGACGGCGGCCGCAACGGTCGCCATGGGCGCGTCACTGGCGAGCGCCCAGCAGCTGGCCCCGAGCCCGACGCTCGACGCGATCAAGGCGCGCGGCCATATCGAATGCGGCGTGCATCTGGGCCTGCCCGGCTTCTCCTTCGCCGACGACAAGGGCGAGTGGACCGGCCTCGACGTCGATTACTGCAAGGCGCTCGCCGCCGCCGTGCTCGGCGACGCCAAGAAGGTCAAGTTCACGCCGACCTCGGTTCAGCAGCGTTGGCCGATCCTGCAGTCGGGCCAGGTCGATCTGCTCTCGCGCAACTCGACCATCACCTTCTCGCGCAATGCGTCGCTCGGCCTGAACTTCCAGGGCATCAACTTCTACGAGGGCCAGACCTTCATCGTCCGCAAGGCGACCAATGCCAAGAGTGCGGCCGATCTCGACGGCGCCTCGGTCTGCGTCGCCGCCGGCTCGACCGAGGAGAAGAACGCCTCCGACTGGTTCCTGGAGCGCAACCTCAAGGTGACCATTACCAATTTCCAGAAGAACGACGACGCCATCGCCGCCTATGATGCCGGCCGCTGCGACGCCTACACCGCCGGTGTCGGCGCGCTCGCCGGCCAGCGCGCCAAGCTCAAGGTCCCCGGCGACCACGTCATCCTGACTCAGCCGATCTCGAACGATCCGCAGGGCCCGGTGACGCGCTGGGGCGACGAGCGCTGGCAGCTCGTCGTGCGCTGGGTGCTCAACGGCACCATCGCCGCCGAGATGCTGGGCGTGACCTCGGCCAATGTCGACCAGATGAAGGCGAGCTCAAAGAACTCGGAAGTCCGCCGCCTGTTGGGTGCCGAGGGCAATTTCGGCGCGACGATGGGGCTGTCGAACGACTGGATGTACAACGCCATCAAGCAGGTCGGAAATTATGGCGAGAGCTTCGAGCGCACGGTCGGCATGGGCTCGGGTCTGAAGCTCGAGCGTGGCCAGAACCAGCTCTGGACCAAGGGCGGCCTGCTCTTCACCCCGCCCTTCCAGTGAGATTCCAGCGGGAGCGGCCATCGCCGCTTTCGAACGGCTGAGTCCAACCACGCCGTCATTCCGGACAAGCCGCGGAGCGGCGCAGCTCCGGGATCCATCGTAAGGCACCGTCGCGCTTTATGATGGATCCCGGGTCAGCGCTGCGCTTGCCTGGGATGACGCTGTGTTTCCTTACCCAGTTCCCGACCCGGGCCCGCCATCGTGATCAAAGCCCTCACCCTCCTCAACGACAAGCGCGTGCGCGACTGGATTTACCAGATCGCGCTCGTGGTCGCGCTCGTCGGCTTGACCGTCTTCTTCGTACGCAACGCCTCCGAGAACATGGTCAAGGCTGGGATCGCCTCGGGCTTCGACTTCCTCTGGCGCAATTCGGGCATCGACGTGCCCTTCGTGCTGACCGATTACACCCGCGCCAGCCCGATCATCGACCTGTTCTGGGTCGGCGTCGTCAATACCCTGCTGGTGACGGCCGTCGCGCTGGTCCTCGCGACGGCGCTCGGCTTCATCGTCGGCATCGCGCGCCTGTCCTCGCACTGGCTGCTCTCGACCATTGCCGGCGCCTATATCGAGTTCGTCCGCAACATCCCGCTGCTGTTCTTCGTGCTGTTCTGGTATTTCGGCGTCATCGCCGCGCTGCCGGCCCCGCGCGACAGCGTCAATGTCTTCGGGGTCGCCTTCCTCAACAATCGCGGCCTGACGATCCCGCTGCCCGACGCGCCTGCGAATTTCCGCTGGGCGCTCGCCGCGATCCTGCTGTCATGGCTGGCGCATGCGCTGGTGTCGGTCTGGGCCCGCCGTCGCAAGGACCGCACGGGGCAGGACGCGCCGATGCTGGCGATCGGCCTGGTCCTGATCGTCATCGTGCCTGCGCTGGCGGCGACATGGGCGAGCCTGGCGACGCGCTGGGACATTCCCGTGCTGCGCGGCTTCAACTATCGCGGCGGCTTCGTCATCATCCCGGAGTTCGTGGCGCTGCTGGCCGCACTGGTCACCTACACCGCCGGCTTCATCGCCGAGATCGTGCGCGGCGGCATCCAGGCGGTGCCCCATGGTCAGGTCGAGGCCGCCTCGGCGCTCGGCCTGCGCCCGGGACGGATCCTGCGTCTCGTCACCATTCCCCAGGCGCTGCGGGTGATGATCCCGCCGCTGACCAACCAGTATCTCAACGTGCTCAAGAACTCGTCCTTTGGCGCGGCCATCGCCTATCCCGACGTGGTCAGCCTGTTCATGGGTTCGGCGCTGAACAATACCGGCCAGGCGATCGAGATCATTGCCATGACTCTCGCCGTTTATCTCGTCATCGGGCTTGCGGTCTCCGCCTTCATGAACTGGTACAATGCCAGGATCGCGCTGGTGACCCGATGAGCGCAATCGTAGCTCCCGTCTGGCGCCGGCGCCTGTTCGGCACGCCCGCGACCGGCGTCGTCACGATCCTGCTGGCCCTGGCTCTGGCGTGGCTCGCCATCCCGATCATCCGCTGGGCGTTGATCGACGCGACCTGGCGTGGCACGACACGGGCCGATTGCGTGGCGGGTGGCGCCTGCTGGGTCTTCGTCAAGGCTCGCTTCGGCCAGTTCATGTACGGGCTTTACCCGCAGGACCAGCGCTGGCGCGCCGACCTGACGGGAATCCTGTTCGTTCTCGGCACTGCAGCGGTCGTGTTCGCGCCGCAGCGCCTGCGGCTGAAGGCAGGGATCGCAGCGCTGATCATCCTGCCGCCGCTCGGCATCTGGCTGCTGGGAGGCGGGTTCGGCCTGCGCTGGATCGAGACGCGCGAATGGGGCGGGCTGATGCTCACCCTGTTCATCTCGGTCTATGCCAGCCTGATCGCCATCCCGTTCGGCATCCTGCTTGCGCTCGGTCGTCAATCGGAACTGCGTATCGTCCGGCTGATCAGCGTGCTGTTCATTGAGTTCTGGCGCGGCGTGCCGATCATCGCGGTGATCTTCCTCGCCTCGCTGCTGCTGCCGCTGATCCTGCCGGGCGGCATCGGCATCGACCGTCTGGCGCGCGCCGTGATCGGGCTCGGCCTCGTCATCGCCGCCTACATGGCGGAAGCCGTGCGCGGCGGCCTGCAGGCGCTGCCGCCCGGCCAGCGCGAGGCCGCAACCGCGCTCGGCCTGACCTACTGGAAGGCGACCGGGCTGATCATCCTGCCGCAGGCGCTGCGCATTTCGCTGCCGGCGATGACCAATGAGTTCATCGCTCTGGTCAAGAACACCACGCTCGTCCTTGTCGTCTCGATCCTCGACCTGCTCGGCATCGCCCAGGCCTCGCTGGCCGACCCGGCGTGGGTCGGCATGAACATGGAGGCTTATGTCTTCTCGGGCTCGATTTACTGGTTGATCTGCTTCGCGCTCTCGCGCTGGAGCCGGCATCTGGAACTGCTGGGCAGGCGGCGGCATCGCTGAAATGCGCCGTTTCCGAAGCCCGATCTCGCAAAAAGCCGGCCGCGAGGCCGGCTTTCGTGCAAGCGGTCAGGCGTAACGCCTCAGGCGCGCGCCACCTTGCCGCGGTCACGCCGGCGGTCCGAAGCCGGCTGGTAGGCGATCCGGGCGTGGTAGCTGCAATAGGGCATGCCGGTCTGCGAGCGGCCGCCGCAGAAGCGGAATTCCGGGGTCGTCGGGTCGCCCATCGGCCAGCGGCACATGAACTCGCGCAGATCCATGATGGTGACGCGCTCGGAGAAGGGGATCACCACATCTTCTGATGGGGCGGGCGCCTGCTCCACCTCGGCTTCCGTTTCGGCAACATACTGCGGGGCGAGCGCATTGGCGCCGCGCGTCATCCCGCTTTGGCTGCCGTTCATCGGGTGGCTCG
>QBLV01000006.1:22422-57160 GCA_003241815.1 Hyphomicrobiales bacterium
CGACAGGCCGAGCCGGTGCACCTTCCCGATCACCGCATTGCGCGTCACGCTGCCCAGCTCGGCCGCGATCTGGCTGGCGCTGAGGCCGTCGCTCCAGAGCTTCTTCAAAAGCTCGACGCGGTCTTCCGTCCATGCTCCGGCTTCGTTCATCGGGCTCACCTGTCTTGTCCGGCCGGCTCCTGAGGGAACCGTCCTAGGGGCTGATCGTGGCGGAATCCGATACCGGCGGCGCCCGTCGCTAAAACGGAAGCCGTGACAGCCGAAACTGACGGTACAGGGGTCGCCGCACGAGATGTCGTATCTGACAAGGGAGACCATACAAGATGCCGAGACTCCGCCACAAGAGTCGGCGAATCGGAAATCGCTTTTTCCCCAGGTGATTCGTTGATCGCCCGTCAAGCGAATCCTTTCGGCAACACTGCCCAAACGGTACCGGCTCGCCCGGCGCCGCGCCCGGAATTGACAGCAGCGGCGCCCTTCAGCATAGTCATGCTGGTTCAGCCGCCGCCCCCTTGGGCGGCGCTTATGTTTTACGGATCAGGGCTTTCCACGATGCGGATGACGGCGCGACGAGAGGTCGGGAACTGGCTGCGACGATAACGTCGTCGCCGGGTCGCAATCGGCTGGGCAGCTAAGAGCCTGCCGTCAGCCCGCCCGGGCCACCGTTTTCAGTCCAGTGCTCATCCGTATCTCACCCGCCCGTTGCGAGGATCGCATTCCATGGCCTCTGCCCCCGTTTCCTCTTCCCCTGTCGCCGCTGCCCCGTCCGTCCTGCTGCCGACCTATGCCCGCGCGCCCGTCGCCTTCGAGCGCGGCGAAGGGCCTTGGGCGATCACGGCCGACGGCACGCGCTATCTCGATTTCGGCGCCGGCATTGCCGTCAATTCGCTCGGCCACGCCCATCCGCATCTGGTCGAGGCGCTGACCGCGCAGGCCGGCAAGATCTGGCACACCTCGAACCTCTACACGATGCCGGAGGGCGAGCGTCTGGCGCGCAGGCTTTGCGAGGCAACCTTCGCGCAGCGCGCCTTCTTCACCAATTCGGGCGCCGAAGCCAACGAGGCCGCCATCAAGATGGCCCGCAAATATCATGCGGCGAAGGGCCATCCCGAGCGTTTCCGGATCATCACCTTCGAAGGTGCGTTCCACGGCCGTACCCTGGCGACCATCGCCGCCGGCGGGCAGCAGAAATACATCGACGGCTTCGGCCCCAAGGTCGATGGCTTCGACCAGGTGCCCTTCGACGATGAAGTGGCGCTGAAGGCGGCGATCGGGCCGGAGACGGCCGCCCTGATGGTCGAGCCGATCCAGGGCGAGGGCGGGCTGCGCTCGGCCGCGCCGCGCTTCCTGCGGCTGCTGCGCGATCTCTGCGACGAGCATGGCCTGATGCTGATTTTCGACGAGATCCAGACCGGCGTCGGCCGTACCGGCAAGTTCTTCGCCTATGAGCTGTCGGGTGTGACGCCCGACATCATGTCGGTGGCCAAGGGCATCGGCGGCGGTTTCCCGATGGGGGTCTGCCTCGCCACCGAGGAGGCGGCATCGGGCATGACGCTGGGCACGCATGGCACGACCTTCGGCGGCAACCCGCTCGCCATGGCGGTCGGCAACGCGGTGCTGGACGTCATCCTGGCACCAGGCTTCATCGACCATGTCGCGCAGACCTCGCTGCGCCTGAAGCAGTCGCTGGCCGAGCTGAAGGACAAGCATCCCGGCGTGATCGCGGAAGTCCGCGGCGAGGGGCTGATGCTCGGCCTCAAGCTGCACACGCTGAACACCGATTTCGTTGCCGAGGCGCGCGCCGCTGGCCTTCTCATCGTTGCCGCGGGTGACAATGTCGTGCGCCTGCTGCCACCGCTGATCATCGGCGATGCAGAGGTGGCGGATGCCGTTTCGCGCCTCGACCGGGCAGCCGGCGCCATTGAGGCGACGCTGAAGCGGCCGGCCGCCGAATAGCACTTTTCATTCCATGATACGGAGGACGCGCCCGTGACGCGCCATTTCCTCGATCTCTCCGATTTCTCGGCCACCGAACTGCGGGCCATCCTGCGCGCCGGCGAAGAGATCAAATCGCGCCGTCGCACACCGGATGCCGCCGCCGACCGCCTGCTCGAGGGCAAGGTCGTCGCCATGGTCTTCGAACAGCCGAGCTTGCGCACGCGCGTCTCCTTCGATGTCGGCATCCGCGAACTCGGCGGCTCGCCGATGATGGTCACCGGCCGCGAGATCGAGCTCGGCGAGCGCGAGACCATCGCCGACACCGCCCGCGTGCTGTCGCGCTATGTCGACGCGATCATGATCCGCATGCTCGATCATGACGCTGTGGTCGAGATGGCGAAATATGCCACCGTGCCGGTGATCAACGGGCTGACCAAGCGCCAGCACCCGTGCCAGGTCATGGCCGACGTCATGACCTTCGAGGAGCGCAAGGGTTCGATCCAGGGCAAGCGCATCGCCTGGACCGGCGACACCAACAACGTCCTGACCTCCTGGATTCATGCCGCCGGCCGGCTCGATTTCGAACTCGCCATCGCGACGCCCGAGGAGCTGGCGCCCTCGCCGGCCATTCTCGCCTGGGCCAAGAAGCAGGGCGCGAAGCTCTCGCTCACCACGCGTCCCGAAGCCGCAGTCGAAGGCGCCGATTGCGTCATTACCGATTGCTGGGTCTCGATGGGCGACGAGGAAGGCACGCGCCACAACCTGCTGCGGCCCTATCAGGTCGACGAGCGCCTGCTCGGCCGCGCCGAAAAGGACGCGATCTTCATGCATTGCCTGCCCGCCAGTCGTGGCGAAGAGGTCACCGACGCCGTGATGGACGGCCCGCAATCGGCCGTCTTCGACGAGGCCGAGAACCGCCTGCATGCGCAGAAGGGCATCCTGGCCTGGTGCTTCGGCGGGGTCGCCGCCTGATGGCCGAAACCGACACCGGCGCAGGGCCTGCCGCGCTCCAAGGCCTTGCCGCGCTCGATGACCGCGTCGTACCCTTCACGGTGCCCGATCTGGACGTGCGCGGCCGCGTCGTGCGGCTTGGTCCTTCGATCGATACCATTCTCGCCCGCCATGGCTATCCCGAAGCGGTCGCGCGTGTGCTCGGCGAGGCTGCGGCGCTGACGGTGCTGCTCGGCACGGCGCTGAAATTCGAAGGCCGCTTCCAGCTCCAGACCAAGAGCGACGGGCCGATCTCGATGATGGTCGTCGATTTCAACGCGCCCGATGTCTTCCGCGCGGTCGCGCATTTCGATGCCGACAGGCTGGCCGAGGCCGAAACGGACGGGAAGCTCTCGACCGGCGACCTGCTCGGCGAGGGCCATCTCGCCATGACCGTCGACCAGGGCTCGGCCACGACGCGTTATCAGGGTGTGGTGGCGCTGACCCGCCAGAGTCTGGAAGAAGCCGCGCATCAGTATTTCCGCCAGTCCGAGCAGATTCCGAGCCGGATTCGTCTGGGCGTCGGCTCGATCGTCACCGGGGAGGGCCGGCAATGGCGAGCCGGCGGGCTCCTCGTGCAGTTCATGCCGCATTCGGTCGATCGCCTGCGCGCCGCCGACATCCATCCCGGCGATGCGCCGGAAGGCCACGAGATCCTCACCAACACGGACCCCGACGGCATCAATGACGACGCCTGGGCCGAAGCGCGCTCGCTCGTCGAGACGGTCGAGGACCACGAGCTGCTCGATCCGCTCCTGGAAAGCGAGCGCCTGCTCTACCGGCTCTTCCATGAGCGTGGCGCGCGCGTCTTCGAGCCAGTGCTGGTCCGAGAGGATTGCCGCTGCTCGCGCGAGCGCGTGCTCGGCATGCTGCGCGGCTTCTCCAGCGAGGATCGCACAGCGATGGTCGCCGATGATGGCACTGTCGCGATCACCTGCGAGTTCTGCTCGCGGCGGTATGTGTTTACGCCCGCCGAGGTCGAAGACGGGCTGGCGGCGGGGTGACTCGCGTCATTCTCGGGCTTGACCCGAGAATCGCTTGCAGGAGATGCTCGGGTCGAGCCCGAGAATGACGCGGAAGAGAGTTACCCCCTGCACTCCGCCATCAGCTTGCGCATGAAGGCCTCGCCGGCCGCAAACTGCTCCAGCGTGATGTATTCGTCCGGCTGATGGGCCTGATCGATCGATCCCGGCCCGCAGACGATCGTCGGCAGCCCCGCGCGCTGGAAATGCCCGGCTTCCGTCGCATAGGCGACCGCGATGGTGCTGTTGCGGCCGGCGAGCCGCATCACCAGCGTCTCGGCTTCCGAACCGGGATCGGGCGCCAGCTCCGGCACGTCCGAGCTCATCACCGTCTCGATCGTCGCCGACGGCGCGGTCTTGCGCATCCGGGCGAGCACCTCTTGCGACAGCGCGGCAAAACGTGCCGGCACATCCTCGACATCCGAGCCCGGCAGGGTCCGCACCTCCCAGGACAGATCGCAACGATCGGCCAGAATGTTCCGCGCGATGCCGCCATGGAACTTGCCGACATGGATGGTGTCGTAGGGCGGGTCGAAGCGGCCGCTCGCATCCGGGTTGGCCTCGCGCTCGTCGGCCATGGCCACCAGTCCCGCCGACAGCCGGATGCCGCCATGGACGGCGCTGGCGCCGAGATGCGGCTTGGACGAATGCGCGGGAACGCCGGTGATCGTGGTGAAGAAGGTGCGGATGCCCTTATGCGCGTCGGCCAGATCGAGCGAGGTCGGCTCGCCGACGATGACGGCGCGGGGCTTGGGCAGATCGATCCCCATCCGGGCGATGCCGTCGACCACGCCGAGGCAGGTGACCTCCTCGTCATAGGAGAAGAACAGGTGGATCGGCGTCTTGAGATCGGCGGCGAGGAAATCCGGCACCAGCGCCAGCGCCAGCGCGATGAAGCCCTTCATGTCGACGGCGCCGCGGCCATAGGCCCGGCCGTCCTCGACATGCAGCGTGAACGGATCGCGGCTCCAGGCCTGGCCTTCGACCGGCACGACGTCGGTATGACCCGACAAAAGCACCCCGCCCCGGTCCTGCGGGCCGATCGTGGCAAACAACGCGGCCTTGTCGCCGGTAGCGTTGGGAATGCGGATCGAGGAGACGCCCCAGCCGGCCAGGTACTCCTCGACAAAGGCGATCAGCGGCAGGTTGGATTTGTGGCTCACCGTGTCGAAGGCGACCAATTTGGCGAGCATGTCGAGCGGCGCGATGCGCTCACCCGTCGGCGGTGCAGCAGTCAATGCAGGACCTTCCTCACATAAGGGGAATCGAGCGGGAAGAGTGGCACTTCGACATCGAAGATGACGCCGTCTTCGCCGAGCATGGCATAGAAGCCGCGCATCGAGCCGTCCGGCGTCATCAGCGGGCAACCGGAGGTGTAGCTGTAGCTTTCGCCCGGGCGCAACACCGGCTGCTGGCCGACGACGCCGTCGCCGCGCACCTCATGCACCTCGCCGCGCCCGTCGGTGATGAACCAGTGCCGGCTCATCAACTGGACCGTCTGGGCCGAGAGATTGAGGATCTCGATGGTGTAGGCCCAGAAATAGCGGCCCTGCGCATGCGAGGACTCGCCCTCCATGAAGCTCGGCACGGCGGTTACGCGCACGCCATGCGTCTCCGCTTGATACATCGTGACGGCTCCGTCCCTGATGCGCCCGCCAAGCCGGCGCAGTGCCTTTGTTATCGAGGCGCGGCGGGCAGGGTCAATGCCGAAGCCCCGGATTCCGGCGTGGACAACCCGAGCCGTGGCGGCTCCGGCAGGCTTCCCGCGCTTGGCCTTTGTTGCAGGCTTCGCTAGCTGTAGCCGATTGTTGTTGCGGACATCGCATGCTGCCCTTCCAGCCCGGCATTCAGCCAGACCATTGCATCCGCGCCTTCATCGAGGGCGGCGCGATCAATCTCGCCCATCCGCCGGCCGAAGGGCAGATTCAACCCGCGAGCCTGGACCTGAGGCTGGGTGACAAGGCCTATCGCGTCCGCGCCAGTTTCCTGCCCGGTCCCGAGCGCACGGTATCAAGCCGGCTCGACCAGCTTGCCTTGCACGAGATCGACCTGACGCGCGGCGCCGTGCTCGAGACCGGATGCGTCTATATCGCCGAGCTGATGGAAGGCTTGCGGCTGCCGCCGGGTCTGCGCGCGGCGGCCAATCCCAAGAGCTCGACCGGCCGGCTCGACGTCTTCACCCGCGTCATCACCGACCGGGCCCGCGAATTCGATCTCGTCGAGGATGGCTATGACGGCCCGCTCTTCATCGAGATCTCGCCGCGCACCTTCCCCGTGTTGGTGCGCTCGGGTTCAAGGCTCTCGCAGATCCGATTCCGGGCCGGCGAGAGCAAGCTCGACGATCGCGCGCTCGGCGAACTGCATCGGCGCGAGACGCTGGTCAGCGCCGCCGAGCCGTCGTTTCAGGGCGGCGTCGCCGTCAGCGTCGATCTCTCGGGTTTCGACGGGCTGATCGGCTATCGCGGCAAGCACCACACGGCGCTGATCGATGTCGACCGCGTCGGTGCTTACAAGGCCTCCGAATTCTGGGAGCCGATCCCCTCCGACGGCTCGCGCGCGATGATCCTCGACCCCGGCCAGTTCTACATCCTGGCCTCGAAGGAAGCGGTTCATGTCCCGCCGGACTACGCCGCCGAGATGACGCCCTTCGACGCGCTCGTCGGCGAGTTCCGCGTGCATTACGCTGGTTTCTTCGATCCCGGCTTCGGTCACAGCGCGGCTGGCGGACAGGGCGCGCGGGCCGTGCTCGAGGTGCGCTCGCGCGACGTGCCCTTCATCATCGAGGACGGCCAGATCGTCGGCCGGCTGGTTTACGAGGCGATGGCGAGCCGCCCCGCGGCGCTTTATGGCGCCGGGCTGAAATCGAACTATCAGGGCCAGGCCCTCAAGCTTTCGAAGCATTTCCACGATTAAGCGCGCAGCCAGCCAACGCGTCGCACCCCCCGCGCGATTCCCGGATGACACCCGACCCGCAAGCCGCTATGAACGCGCTGCGTCGGCGTCGCGACACGCCGTGCCGGACGCATGCGGGCGTAGTTCAGTGGTAGAACGTCAGCTTCCCAAGCTGAATGTCGTCGGTTCGATCCCGATCGCCCGCTCCAGAAACTCTTTGGAACTCAGCTGGTTAGACGGCCTGCCGTTAAACTCGCGTTCCCTGCGTCCCACAATCCGGCCCGTACCTGCCTGCTCAGGCCCGTTTTTTAGACACCTGTGGCGTTCCTACCCGTCGCGACGGATCGGCTGTTCCCAACCGCAGCTCGCGAATATCGGACTGTGGTGGTGGCTTGTGTGTCCCACGCCGCCACGAATCGTGCCGAGATCGGCGCCAGCGTCTTCAGCCTCGCCCGCGTCTCGCGGCGAGCTTCCGGTCAAATGCATCGGCTGCGGGTTCACGTGGCTGGATAACGGACGCCCGACAACCTGCTGGAAGCAGGGACGTTCGTGCGAACGCTTGAAACCCGCCAGAGCCTCCGGATCGCATGTCCTGAGGAGATCTCAGCGGAGCAAGGATGGATCGCAGCAGCATAACGTGCAGCGCTCCGCGAGAGGCTCAACAGGGCGATGACCGTCAGTATATCTTGCGTGTGGCGCAAGAGTTGGCCGGATGACGTTACGATTGGATCGCCGTGCCTTATCGCAGGATCGTGCCGTTCAGTCCCTGAACCCTGAAACCATCGGCCCATGCAGCGATCGTAAAGCATCGTTCGAGGGCGTGATGGAGCGTTCCATCGAGCTGCCTGGCCTCGGGCTCAAAATCTGTCGCGGTTAGCTGGAGCGCCCGCAACCGTACGAGTGCGGCTGGCCGGAACCAGAACATCGAGCCTTCGAAAAAGCCCAGGCGCACGGCATCTTCAGCTGCGCCCATCTGGGTTGCGATGGCTCTGACCCGTGTCTCGTTGCCCATCCAGTAAGGAGCTGCCTGACGATAACAGGCTTCCCATCCGACGATTCCGACGAGGGGGTCTTCGAACGCCGCCAGCATCCGCGATGTCGCATTGCGCTCGCCCGCCAGTCTGGTGAAGAGGAGCTTGCGCCTGACCTCGCCATCCAACAGGTGGGGGCTGCGCTTGGTATGGAGCTTTAGAACCGCGCCGTAGGACTCGAACGTTCCCGCATTCAGAAGAGAGATGAACGGGGCAATATCCCGACCACGGTTTTCGCACGAGTGGACGATCACCGCTGGGATGCCCTGGACGAGCTGCCGCGCTTGAGCAACGCGATCGGTCGGTACGGTGAGATGAAGCACCGTAGCGTCCGGCAGGTTGGCTCGGCAATCGAGAATTTCGGGAAGCAGGTCCAGATAATACAGATGCGCGACGATGGCCGTGCTGATGCCCGGCTGCGGTGCTTGCCTTCCAAACCGCGCCGCCAGGCTGCGCAGCTTTCGACCTGCGGGCGATACGATCAGGGTCCCGACCGTGAGCGCGGCCACCTTTTGGTAGACGTGACGAATATAGGCACGGGAGCGCAGCCCGAGATTGTCGATGGCGGTCGAACCTGTGGGATCAGTCATGGACGCGGCAAAACTTGGTTCCGGCGATGCGATGCATGCGCTGCAAGCTATGTGAAGCCAAGGCAAATTCCAATCTCGCTGCCTCGGTCGGCGGGTCTTCGGGACAAGGGGAGACTGGGTCGGCGTGCGCAGCGTGACCTCAACACCACGAGGGGATCTCATCGGGCCTCACCTGAAGCGTTCCGGGACAACGCGCGATTGCGGCCTGGTGCCGCTCCCCGTCCCGCGTTTCGGCCTTATTGACGACCCCCTCGCCTTGCAGGCTGGGCATCGTCAATCGGCCTGCCGGGACAGGGTTCTTGCCCTCATCCGGTCTTGCCAAAATGCGAGCGTCCGTGCTTTTGGGTGACATTCACGGAGAGCTCTGCACTGCGGAGCAGCGAGAAAGATCTTCATGAGTTTGGTGGCAGAAGGCGCAGCGGATGTCCGGGGAGGCTTCGCCGCCTGGCGGATGTGGTGGATGCTCGCGAAAAACGACGTCACCCGCAGGTACCGTCGTTCGCGGGTCGGCCAGCTCTGGTTAACCCTCAGCATGGGCGTGATGATCTTCGGTATGGGAGGGGTCTACGCCTCGCTGTTCGGCACCTCAATGGCGGATTATCTTCCCCATCTGGGCACGAGCCTTGTGCTTTGGGGGCTCATATCGTCGGTCATCACCGAGAGCTGCACGAGTTTTACTGAAAACGAGAATATCATACGCCAGATCGCGCTCCCGCGATTCACCTACACCCTTCGAACGATTTCCAGGAACATCTTCGTTCTCGGGCATAATCTAATTATACTTCCGATACTGTATACCCTGACAGGATCTCCTGTAAATCTTCATATACTCCTATTTATTCCTGGGCTGCTTCTGGTCTTGTTCAATTTGGCTTGGGTTGGTTATCTTCTCGCGATTCTGTCGGCGCGTTTCCGTGACATTCCGCAGATCGTATCGAGCATTGTTCAAATCGCCTTCTTCGTCTCGCCGGTCGTTTTCAAGCCCTCGCAACTACGACTGGATCACCCCGTGCTGATCCTGAATCCCTTTGCCAGCATGCTGGACGTCATGCGTGAGCCATTGCTGGGCAATTTGCCGAGCCCGGTATCGTATCTGATCCTCGCCATTCTGCTCGTTTGCGGCTGGCTGGCGACCTTGGCGTTCGCGGGAAAATACAGCCATCGCGTCGTGTATTGGCTTTGAGGACATTATGGCTCACATCGCCCTGGATAAGGCTAGCGTCGAACTGGCCGTTTATAACTCTCGTGGCCGCGCGCTGAAGAGCGAGATTTTGCGCCGGACCGTTGGGGGGGGGCTTCAGAACAGCCGCGACAAGAGCATTCAGGTTGTAAAGGCTCTGAACGAGGTCAGCTTCGAGGCGCGTGACGGCGACCGTATTGGGGTGGTCGGCGGCAATGGTGCCGGTAAGACCACCCTTTTGAGAGTGTTGAGCCGCGTCTATCCTCCGACCTCCGGAAAGGTCTCTGTCGAGGGGCGCATCTCGTCGCTGATAGACCTGTCCATGGGCATGGACAGCGACGCCACGGGTTACGAAAACATCGAGATGCGCGGCACCATGCTGGGTCTCGATCGGCGCCAGGCGCAGGCCATCGTGCCGGACGTCGAAGATTTCAGCCAGCTCGGCGAATTCCTGTCCCTGCCGATCCGGACATATTCCAGCGGCATGATGCTCAGACTAGCTTTCGCCGTCAGCACGGCCGTCCATCCGGACATCCTGATCCTCGACGAGGTGATAGGCGTCGGCGATGCAGCTTTCGCGGAACGCGCCGAGCAGAGGCTGCAGAGCATGATCCAGAAGGCGAGCATCATGTTCCTCGCCTCGCACGACAACGGCTCGATCAAGCGGTTCTGCAATCGGACGCTCTGGATGAAGGGCGGGTCATTGATGATGGACGGGAGCCCGGAGGAGGTCTTGGCAGCCTACGCCGCCGACGGTGCGCCACCGATGTGAAAGTTCATGTCGCGCGAGCAAGATCGATGTGTGTCATGAGCTGTCGAGTCAGAAGGGCCAAGGCCGTGAGCTTCGGCCGGAAATGGAGTGCGCTCTCGGGAAAGGAAGAACACTGAGCTGGTCCATTGGACGGGATACGCTATCCGCCCCGTGAGCCAGCCGAAGGCTGCTGGCGGCATGTCCCAGTCGCGTTTCATCGTTGCCCCGCCACAGCTCTCGCCGACAGCGTTCAAACGCACGTGCTGCCCGGCACGCGTGTTCTGGCCCAAGATGGTTGCCATTGCGGGTTACGTCCGAAGTAAATCGTGATGATTGGTCCCACATGCGGGACGGCAGGAATTTCATGAATCTACCATCCAACCCGTCTGGAACGATCATCGCCGTGTTCGTTCACGTCCACTATCTCGATGTCTGGACGGAACTGTCTGAGCTGATTGCGGAGCGCATCGATCTGCCCTTCAGATTGATTGTGACGACGTCGCTGCAGGATGCGGTACTGGCGAGGCCGCACACACCGCATATGACGTCGATGGACGTGATTGCCGTCGAGAATCGGGGGCGTGACATTCTCCCCTTCATCCGGGCACTGGCCGAAATCCGGGACTTTGACATCGGGCTGAAACTTCACACGAAAAAATCGCCGCAGCGGTCCGACGGCACCGCGTGGCGCAACGAAATCTATCGGCAGCTCATGCCTTCGCGCGGCGCCACGGCGGAGCTGGTCGCGGCCATGGCCGCCGAGCGTCGCGTGGGCTTTGTCGCTCCGGACGGGTTTAGCCTCAGCGTCCGTCCCTGGATTTTCGGCAACGGGCCCGTGATGAGCGCAGCGATGGCGACCTTGGGACGCGAGCTGACCGAGGACGAGCTGGATGACGTCTTTTTCGCAGCGGGCTCGATGTTTTGGTTTCGCCGCGAGGGGCTGGCCGCGCTGGCGAATGAGAGGCTGCAGGCTCTCTTCGAGGCCGAGGAGGGTCAGCTCGACGGCACAGTCGCTCACGCCGTCGAACGCCTGTTCCCTGTTGTTATCGGCAGACAGGGCCTCGTTTCGACGTCGAGGGCCGCCCTGCTAGCGGCGCAACCCGGGGCCCCGGTCGACACGATCGTCGCGCTCGCACGAGAGCACGCAGATATCCCCAATGTGTACTTCCCGGCAGCAGGCATCGCCGCGGGAGCCGAGGTCGCGCCGTCGCCGCCGCCCACGCCGTCAATGTCGCTTGTGCGGGCTCTGGCGCGCGCCTGTCCGGCTCCCTTGCGACGCTTGCTGCGGAAGCTCCTCATGCGTGGAGCGCACTAAGCCGCGTTGCCTGGCTAGCTTGGCTTTTGGGCGCCCAAGTCAGCGAAGATTTCCTTGAGCCGCGACGAGGCGATCTCGCCCACATTGTCGGTGCCGAACCGACGGGCGATGAACTGCTGACCCGCAGCGGCGCGCGCCGCCGCCTCAGCAGGCTCCGAGACCACCCGTATCATCGCCTCGGCACAGGCGGCCTCGTCCGGCTCTGCCCAGACCTGTCCGTCGGTATGGACATATCCGTCTGCAGGTACGGGCCGGAGTCTGTAGGGAATTGGATAGCCGGTTTCGGCCGTGAGGAATTCGGCATTTCCCGAATAGCCCGTTCCGATCACCGACCTCCCGAAGGCCATCGCCTCCGCCATCCCCAGTCCGAACCCTTCGGCGCGATGCATCGACACGTAGCAGTCAGCCGATTTCAGAAGTGCCAGCATTTCCTTGCGGTCGACTGTACGGTCCATGATCTCGATCCGGCCGTCCTCGCGCGCTGCGTCGCGCAAATACTGCTTGATCTCCGGAAAATGGCCGACGGCGCCCGTCGACTTGACAATGAGGCTCACAGGCGTGGCCGGATCGACGAAAGCCTTCCTGAAGGCCCGCACGACGGCGAGCGGATTCTTGCGCTGGGGGAAGGAGAAATAGTCGAACGAGAACAGGAAATAGAAACGGCGGGGATCCAGCCCGAAATGGGCTCTGCCGTCGATGGCGACCTCCTCAACCTCGACGCAGGGGGGTACGACGGTAATCGTCTTGTCGAAGATGTGGCGGAAGCTATCGGCGACGAATTCGTTCGGCGCCCAGATTTCGTCCACGCGTGCCAGCTTCTCGCGCCACTCTTCGGGCGCCCGGCTGAGCTCCCAGTACGTCCGCAGGATGTTGTAGCTGTGGTCGAAGCGGGATCGGTTGATGTTGTCGAAAACGGTGGCCAGTTCGTTTGCCGCCACCTCGATCACGTTGACCGCATAGCGGTTCGCACGGTCGTAGTGCTGCTGCATGAAGGGAGCGGAGCGGCGTCCCTCGACCCCGACGGTGAAGGGGTGGATCCCGATACGGACGTCGGTCGTTGCGAGCGCACGGGCCAGCCCGCGCAGCGACTCGCCCAGTCCGAGATCGGCGTCGATATATCCGACGAGGAGGGCAGCGTTTGCCAGAATCGGCGGTTTGCGCCGATACGGCGCAATCCAATCGAGGAACTTCTCGCGGCCCATTCGCCCCGCTCTTTGGGCAGCGCGCACCACATGACGAGACCGGTGCGTCGAAAATTGCCGGATCTCGTTGCCGATCATTCGTCCTGCCGTCGCGAGATCCCGATCCTGCCATGTTCGCCCGAACTGCTGGATCAGCCGGCCCATTGTCATGACGCGCCGCGCGACTGCGCCGCTGGCCCGCCGCATTCCCTTCTGCGGATCCGAGGTCGGTCCCGACAAGCTGATCGCCTGTAGCGAGGAGCCTAGCCGCTTCTCCATCAGCTCGAGTTTCGCGCGTGGATCGCGTACCTGCATATCGGGCAGCAGCCTGTAGAGCGCCATGATGGTGTGGCGGATGGTGAAGCCTCCACGCACCATGTTGAGGCCGCTGAGCGCGAGGCGGCGATAATCCTGCGCATCGAGGCTGAACGATTCCTCCAGCCTGCGCTCCAGCACATCGAGATCGGGTTGAAATGCCGAAGGGTCATGTTCCGATCGCGGAAAGAGCAGAGCGTGTTCGTGATCGAAGTCAGCGGCCGCACCGTAGTCCGGTCGGATGGCCGGCGTTCCACACGCCAGGGATTCGAGCACCGCCATGCAGGATCGTGCGCCGGTCCCCAGGCAAATCGTGAAGTCGGCCGCGCGATACAGCTCGGCAGAGAGTTCGGCATCGACATCCGACAGAATGTCACGTGCCTCGATGCCTTCGAGTTCGAAAGTCGCTATCCGGAACGGGCCTATACGATAACTGGAATCGGGCGTGCGGCCGACAGCGTTGATGACCTGCCGACCGACGAGCACCAGAGAGGCTTCCCGCCCGGTCGACCTGAAGCGCCGCCAGGCGTCCAGCGATTTGGCCAAGGTCGCCGCGTTCCCGTCATCGGCGACCAGCAGATAGGTCTTGGCCGAGGAGAACGGCCGCGCCACACCCCAGGGATGGTAGACGTCCGTCTCGACCCCCACGGGGATGTGAAAGACCGACTGGAAGCCCATCTCGAGCATAAGGCGACGGGTCCACTCCGACGATGTCAGGATCGCCTCGTGCTTTCCGACATATTTGGCCCAGTGGGCCGGCAGAGACCCTCCGGCGAAAGTCGTCAGAAGATAGCCGGCATCAGGGGCGCCCGGTTGACCGATGACGAGTTCCGGCCCTCCTTCGTCGAGCAGGCCGTAGCTCCTGAGATAGGCGCCGATCGCCAGGTCGAGCGGGTTTTGCAAGCGCGAGCGCGGATCGGCGCAGACATGGCCGACCCGGAATCCCAGATGCTTGCTGGCGAAGTAAAGCCGGTTTTTGGCGATGTAGCTCGCCTTTCGCGTGGTCTTTTCGAGATTGAAGGTCGAGCTGGAAAAATGCTCGATTTGCGCGTGAGGAATATACGCGCAGCTATATCCCGCCTTCTGGAGACGAATGCCGAGGTCGGCATCCTCGTGATAGAAACCGAATTCATCGTCGAGCAGTCCGGTCTTCTCAATGGCCGAGACGCGGACCAGAGCGCAGGTGAGCTCGCAGAAGTCGGAATCGAGACGCTGCGCCGCCAAATCAGGCCCGTGCGTGTCGTGGAAGAAGTCGACCCGCTCCAGATCCCAGCAAACCCGATACGACAGGGGCTGGTCATCCAGCGTCTCGTCGATGATGACCTGCGATGGCGCTGTGATCCCGAGATGCGGGTCCTCATCCATCGCCGTCAGGAGCTGCTGCAGAACATCTGTCATGAAGACGATGTCATTGTTCGACAGGCAGACATAGTCCGCGTTCCGTTCGCGGGCCAGGCGAATGCCGATGTTGCAGGCTTCAGTGTAGGTGTGAGGCCGGTGCAGCTGGACGCACTCGACGCCGTGCTCGCTGCAGATGGCGGCCGTGTCGTCTGTGCTGCCCTGGTCGAGAACGACGATCGACGTGGATGGCCACCGTAAAGTCGGCAGCATTCGCGCGAGAAGGCTGCCGCCGTTGATCGACGGAATAGCCATTAGGATCCGGGAACTCTCGAAACTCACCATCAACGGGTCGTCCTTGCTCGCAGCGGCCCGCTGCCAAATATCTATGATCGAACCGGGACCAGCCGCCGGTCCAAGCTGCTTCGTCGATCCGACACGATTGTCGATACCGCGCCGATGGCGGCCCCGCCGTCTCGATCGCCAACCGAAGAAGCTAATCTCGTGCGATCAGCCGGAAGCTAGCGGGCAGAATAGGCGAGCTCCAGTTCGGCAATCCGCTTTTGATCCGCTTTGTGGGTCTCGTAAAGAGCTGTCATGCGTTGGTTCGCTTCATTCAGGGATGTTTCGAGCATATGAAACGCCGTCTCGAGCTCTTTGATCCGCTCTTGTGCCCTCCCATGAATGGCAAATATCGACTCCGCGTCAGCCTGGAACCCTTTTCTTCGTTCTATTTCATCGACGAGGCTCGACATGACGAAGTTATCGAAAGGATTGGGAGGTGACTGGAAGTGCTGGATCAGCTCCTTCGTCCGTTCTTGCGGGATATACCAGTCGTTGAGCCCGTCAAACCAGCACCTCTCATAGCGGTGGCCGAGCAGCAGGTCCTCGAACTCCTCCCGCACAAGCTCTGAGGACAGCGGCTTGGTCGCTTCGATTACCACAATCCATGGCCTGAACACGTCAAGCCGACAGCCCTCCAAAACGCTTCGTTCTGAGCCTTCCACATCGATCTTGAGGAAATGAACGTCAGGCGAGCCGTTGGACGTCCAGAGGTCGAAGACTGTTGTGATGTCAACGTCGACATTCTCGGATTGCGGATAATCCGACCCCGAATGGAGTTCTGCGATCTCGCCACTCAAAGTCGACAGGCCGGTCCCTGCGATGCGGTGAAACGTGGCCTTTCCCGGTTTTGCGCCTGCCGCCATTTGGATATTCAGGTCGAGCGGCCGCTGCGTACGGAGACGCTCGGCAAAGAAGGCTTCTGGCTCGATGTTGATGCCACGCCACCCCCGTTCGTAGAAGGCCTGCGTGACCGATCCCTCTCGGGGATCTGCAGCACCCACATCAATGTAGAAGCCTGCCGCCACGTGCTTCAGAGCGCGCCAAAGCAGGACATCCTCGAAATTCTGCGCATAAGAAACGAATGTCACGAGGTTGGGCTCTCCTTGCGTCGCAAGAGAGTGCCGGCGCTACGGCGATCGCCGACGTTCCGGCACTGCATGCATTGTCACTGCTGTGTAAGGGCTCGCTTAACGCGTCTAAAAGCCCGGAGCACCAAGCTCCCCACAGCTCTAATGATTCGATTTTGGCGCCCCAGCCTTGCGAGGTCCCGCATCGGCCTGGTGAGCCTGAACGAGCGGCTCCGCTCGTGAATGGCCACACGCTCATCGGCATGCCTGACAAGATCCGACAACCGATGCCACTCGGCCTCCAGACTCGAGATGCGCTCCTTCAGTTCGCTCACCGACGCTTCATTGACAGGCGGAGCGCGGAACTGCGCCGTCCACTCCCTGATTTGTTCGGTCAGCACCGCACTGGCCTTGACCGAATCCTGTTTGACCGGTGCACGAAACGGCGCCGAGTGCACACCAGTGCGAGTGGCGACGTTCTCCGGTTTCTTAAGGGCGATATGAACGGAACAGAACAAATATCCTTCATGAAACAGGATAAGGTTCGGATAGCAGTTTCGCTTGTCTTCGATCGTCTTGACGTTCTTCGCCTTGTCGAGGAAGTCGAGCAGCACGACACGGCTGTCGAACGTATCCTTCGAAACGGCGAAATCGGGTGCCCCAAGCCACTCAAGGCCTGACGGCTCCACGATATTCTCCCTGATGAGTTCGGGCGTGAACAGGATGCAGTTATCGTCGAACCAAGGCTTGTCGTTTGGTCCCTCCAGGCGGAATTCCGTGCTGAGGACAGCCACGCCGCCCGGTTTGAGGACGCGCCCGATTTCCTCGGCCGCTGCACGAACCGCCTCAAGAGATCCGAAATGTTCGATCGAACCGGCGGAGTAGACAGCATCAAAAAAATCGCTCGGCAGAGACAAGGCCCGAGCGTCGGTATGCACCGGAATAACGTTTCGCGGATCATGCTCCAACTGGGTGTATTGCTCCGGCCGAACCATCATCGCCGCCGGAGCAACATCTGACCATGGCGTCACTTCCAGATAGCGATCCGTTGGAAAGACGACGCATCCCCTTGCCGCGAGCGCGAAGGTCGTCTCCTCGGTTCCAGCGCCGATGCCGGCGATCAAGGCTCCGGGCCGAAGCGTGCCGCACTCCGAGAGAACGCGGAGCATCATCGCGCATTCCCACTGCTTCGAATCGGGAATGATCAACGGCTCGGTCAATCCGAAACGATTCATCTCGCCACGGCTTATTTCCTGCAGAAACGGCAGAAGTTCAGGATTGGCGAAATCCGCGATGTCGATAAGTTTGCTGAACGGGAGATTCGTCATTTGGCACCGGCGTCCAATATAGCTTGCAAGCTCGCGTCGCCGCGATGGGTTGTGTCATACATTCGGCGCGCCGTTTGGCGCAGGGCAACGAGTTTGTCCCGTTGGCTGATTCTCGCGAAAGCTGCTTTCAGGTCGGCCTCGATGTGGTCGTCATCGATGGTCGTATCTGGATCATATCCAAAGCCGCTTTTGCGATTGACCAGGATAGGCGTCGCCAGGGACAAGGCCCGAACGTACACGTGAGATTGCTGTCCGCGAACCTGAATCCGAAAACAGGCGATCGCATCGCATGCGACCATCTCGGTTTCGAAATCAATCTCGTCAACCGGGTTGCTGTGGACAAGGGCATAATCAAGACCAGCTTCAGCAAAGGCCTGGCTGATACGATTGAAAAAATCCTGATCGACGATCCTTCCAACCAAGAAGAAAAAGGCTCTCCGTCCATCGTTCTCGATCTGTCGTTCTTTTGCGAACGCGATGAACGCAGAACTGACCTCCCAGATCTTTTTGGTATCGTCTATGATCAAGCCAAACTGGCCGATGACGATGTCGTCTTGCTGGATGCCTCGCGATGTCCGCAGACGCGTTGCGCCCCTCAGGAGAGCTGGATGGTGGCGGTCATCGATACCCATCGGGACATAAACGAACTCGTCCTCCCACTCCTCCAGATCGTTGATGATCGATCCGGGATAGATGCTGTCGTAGCTTGCCATCTCATCCAGAACGCTGGGCGCGAGATGCGATACAGGACGAACCGGCAGCGACTTCAGCCATGCGGCCGATATCGGCGACTTTGCGAGTGTCAATTCAGATTTCAGCAAATTGAGAGCAGGATGATACGCTAGGCGGCGTGCCAAAGCATCCTTGTTTTCTGACGTTTCGTTGCGAACATATTTGAAGAGCGCTTCGTCCATCGAGCCGAAATAGACTTCCATTCCGACTATGCCGTCGAAATAGCGGCGCTCATGTATGAGAGCCACGTCGCCCGGTTTCGACGATTCCAGCATGAGTTTGATGCCAGGATGAAGAGCGGGTGAAAAAGCAAAATTGAACAGACTTGGAACGCTCCCGAAATCGGTTCGCTGAAACCGTTCGAAATCCAAGTAGGTGCACACCCTGACATTTGTAAGGTAGGATATAAATTCCTGCTCTCCCTCCGCAAAGAAAAAGACCATATTTCCAGCCGCACTTCTGACATATGCGACCGAATAGTCCGCGACACCGCAATTAGTACCCGGAACGGATGAGAAAATAACACCGATCAGACGCTGGTACCAATCCGTGTACTGCTTACTTGCCGCTGTGAGCGCGCCGTCGAGAAGCGAGGGCGATAATGCCCAGTGACTTTCATAGGCTTGGCGTATGGAAGCAAAAACGTCGGGATCGGCAGGACTTTCGATGAAGTCCGCGATTGCATCCAAGTCGATCGCTTGAGTGGTTGGCGGAATCAGGTAGACACAGCTCGAGACGTTACCACCAGCAGCAGACAACAACTCCCGATTGATAGCGATGTCGAGCGCGAGAATCTTGCGGCCGAGAAAAAGAGCTTCAAGCAGCGGTATCCCAAAGCCTTCCTCCAACGAAAGATGCGCAACAACAGTCGCGTTTAATTGACGTACGAATTTTTCCTCGTCCGAGATGGACGCGGAAAAATGGAAACGCTCAGGGATTTCGATATTACTTTTGATGTGTTCCATCTGATCGGGGGTGGGCGAGTTGATCTTAAACCCAATCAAACCCAAACGATCGATGGCTTTAAATATCCGAATAGAGCCTGACGGGTTTTTTGACTTATGATGTCCTAGAATGGCGAAAATATATCGATCGGAGTTCGGTGCGCTGTTCTCTTCACGCACCCGATACCGATCTTCCA
The DNA here is from genome assembly GCA_003241815.1 of Hyphomicrobiales bacterium. Classification (GTDB taxonomy): domain Bacteria; phylum Pseudomonadota; class Alphaproteobacteria; order Rhizobiales; family Beijerinckiaceae; genus Allobosea. Next base: position 41,579 of record QBLV01000006.1, read on the forward strand.
GGCATGGCGCGACGACCGTCATTCTCTCGGGTGGGATACCCAGGTACGCGCTCAACTCATCTGCTGCTGTTTGGGAAATACAAACAATATGGTCTGCTTTCGAAAGCCTCGCTAGGCCGTTATAGTAAATTTTATTTGCCAAATCGACGGTCAGATATGATTGCGGATGCTTCAGCGGGATCAAATCATAGCAAACGACGATAACTGGACACTGAAATATATCAAAGCGGAGCGGGCCAATAAACGGCGTTGTGTCGATATAGGAATCGTACCCTTCCGTCGCTATCAACTCAGAGATATAAGCAGTAAAAGAATGAGACTGTTTGGACAGGAGGTCAATTCCATCCAAATATAGTTCGGGTTCATAATTTGCAAATCTGACGTGGAAATCGCTTAAGAGCGAGCTGTCCTCTGCAAGCTTGCAGCTCCTGAAGATGAGGATTGTGATCTCATGACCACCGCGCCTCAACTGATCGAGTAGATGCGTTACATAGCGGCCCATCCCGCGATCAAAAGCAGCCGTCGAGAAGACGCGCCCGTCCACAAGAAGTTTAGCCATTTTTATTCAATCTTTCCGCAGGCACGCGATACGCCGATATCAACTTTTTTCAGCAGGCCCATCGGACAAGATCCAAGCCCTTACAAATGCCGTGATGTTGTCTGCTGGCCCGAGGCGGGTCGGCCTGTTTTTCAGGCGCAAGCAAACAACGCTACCGTGGTTCAGTGACAAAAATGCGACCATACCGCACACAGGTGCAGACTGTCCGCATGAGTGGCCGAGGTGGAACGATGTGGCTTGCAGTGAGTGTATTGCAACACATGCCTTTGACGCGCTGACGCGCCTGGAGCAGACCAAGGCAGGTCAGCGGGATCAATGAGCGGCGACTGTTTGATCACAGCGGCGATGCTCGCCAATGGCTCAAAACGTCGCGCAGTGTCTGTCTAAAGTCGATTCGAGGACGCCAGCCGAGGGTTTCCTGCGCGATGACCCTTGAACCGCTGGCCCTCGGTATGTCATTTGCCCGGACGCGTGAAGGGTCGATGCGAACATCGATGGTCATCGGCGTCTCGTCGATCAGCTCGGACAGCACGGCGCCTATACGTTTGGGCTGGCCGGTGGCGAGGTTCATGACGGTGCCAGCGGCGACATTGCAGTTGGGCAGGGCTGCCCGGGCATAGGCATCGACCACATCCCTGACATCGAGGAAATCACGCTCGGCCTCGAGATTGCCAACATCGATAACGGGCGGCTGAAGCCCGCGTTCAATCCGGGCAATTTGACGTGCGAAGGACGAGACCACGTAATTGTCGCTCTGGCCTGGCCCTGTGTGATTAAACGGCCGGAAGCGGATTGTGTGCACACCGTCGATTGCGCATTGGCCCATCATCAAATCAGCGGCCGCCTTGGTTGCGGCGTAAATGCTGCGCGGCATAAGGGCCGCTGTTTCCTCAATCGGCTCGTCTGAGGCCAAAAAGCTGTTGCCGTATGCCTCGGAACTCCCGACGAACAGCAATCGACTGCGGGGGCTATGCCTCCGTACGGCCTCTGCAATGTTCAAAGTCCCCATGACATTGACCTGCCAAGCTGCGGTCGGGTCGGCGCTGGCCGAGGCCGGCAATGCCATTGCGGCCAAATGCAGGACAACATTGGGGGACAGATCCGAGACCGCTTGTGCGACTGCAGACGCGTTTCTCAAATCGCTCGCGGGAAGGCCGGCGGGCAGGAGAGGGATGACCTCAATCGTCGGGTCCATCGCTGCCATCGCTTGCGCAAAATGCGAGCCGACAAATCCGCCGAGGCCGCTCACGGCTATTCGCCAAGGTGTCCCTGCAGAAAGCAACGCCGTGTCATCCTTTGCAGTCAAGAGCCGACGTCCGAAGCCGATATGCGTATCAGGACAAGCGCCGAATGTCGGCGTCAACCATCTCGAAAATCATGTCTTCGAGCGTTGTCTTGGCCTCCCATCCGAGCTTGGCTTTCGCCTTGGATGGATCGCCGAGTAGGACATCCACCTCTGCGGGTCGGAAGAGCTCGGGATCGATGACGAGATGCTCGTCGATAGAAACTCCCGCATGCTGGAAGGCGATCTCGCACATTTCCCGGACGGTTGTCGTGCGGCCTGTCGCGATGACATAATCATCGGCGACCTCCTGCTGAAGCATGAGCCACATTGCCTCGACATAGTCGCGCGAATGGCCCCAGTCGCGCTTGGCATCGATGTTGCCGAGGCGGAGCTCCTTGGCGAGCCCCAATTTGATGCGTGCGACGCCGTCGGTCACTTTGCGCGTGACGAACTCGATTCCGCGCAGCGGCGATTCATGGTTGAACAGGATGCCGCTCGATGCGTGCATTCCGAAGCTTTCACGATAGTTCACCGTAATCCAGTGACCATACAATTTGGCGACTGCATAGGGTGAGCGCGGATAAAACGGCGTCGTCTCGGTCTGCATGTCTTCCTGGATGAGACCGTACATTTCTGACGAAGACGCCTGGTAGAACCGCGCTTCGGGACAGGTCAGGCGCATCGCCTCGAGGACGTTTGTGACGCCAAGAGCTGTCACTTGGCCGGTCAGAAGCGGCTGCTGCCAGGAGGACCGAACGAAAGACTGCGCTCCGAGATTGTAAACTTCGTCCGGCCTGACCTCCCGGATCGTCCTGATGAGCCCGGACAGGTCGAGAAGATCGCCGTCGATCAGTTGAATGTGACCTGCGATACCCAGCCATTTCAGCCGTACGTCGTTAACTTCCGCCGTGCTTGAACGGCGCACCAAACCTGATACTTCATAACCCTTTTCTAGGAGGAATTGTGCCAGATAGGCGCCATCCTGTCCTGTCACGCCGGTGATGAATGCGCGTTTGGTCATGTGTATCTTTCAGTGACGAGGGCCGCTCAAGTCGCCCTCCTATCGCTTCAGCCTGGGCTAGGCAAGCAGTACGCCGCCACCCCGCGAGGCGGAACTCCCAACCTGCGCCGCGTTATCTCAAGACCGCCTGTAGACATCCTCGATGCGCACGATGTCGTCCTCTCCCAGATAAGAGCCGACCTGGATCTCAATCAATTCGAGAGGAATTTTACCGGGATTGGCCAGGCGATGGACGCAGCCGATCGGCAGATAGATCGATTCCGTCTCATGGACGACGATCGTTTCGTCGTTCCGTGTCACCTCTGCCGTGCCGCGAACCACGACCCAGTGCTCGGCGCGGTGATAATGCTTCTGGAGCGACAGGATGCCGCCCGGCGTCACCGTGATGCGCTTGACCTGATAGCGTGCGCCCGTGTCGACAGAGAGGTATTTTCCCCAGGGGCGCTGAATCTCGCGATGGGCACCGGCTTCTGCCTCGCCCTTCGCTCCGATCAGGCTCACCATATCCTTGACCTGGTCGGCCCTGGCCTTCGGGGTCACCAGGACGGCATCACGCGTCGAGATCACCGCGATGTCGTCGAGGCCGATCACCGCGACCAGGCCATCTTCCGAATGGATGAGGTTGTTCGAGCCGTCGAGAACATAACCACGCCCCACGATGGCGTTGCCGTCCGTATCCTTGTCGGACAGATCCCAGACGGCGGACCAGCCGCCGACGTCCGACCAGCCGAAATGACCGGCGATGACCGCCGCATTCCGGGTCCGTTCCATCACGGCGTAGTCGATCGAGATTTTCTTTGCCGCAGCGAAACTGGCCGCGTCGAGCAGTAGGAAATCGAGATCGGGCCTCGCTTCGGTCACAGCCGCAATGACGGGCTCGAGAACCTCCGGTTCATAGGCCTCGAGTTCGGCGCGCATCGTCACGGCATCGAAGATGAAGTTCCCGGAGTTCCAGAGATAGCCGTCGAGCAGATACCTGGCGGCCCTCTCGGCATCGGGCTTTTCGACGAATGCCGCGACCGAGCGCGCGCCCTCGCCAAGAGCCTCGCCAGGCTGGATGTAGCCATACCCCGTTGCCGGATGGGTCGGCGGGATACCGATCGTCACGATCTTCCCCTGGGATGCGACCAGTCCCGCCTGGCGGCAGGTCTCGATGAAGAGCGCACCGTCCTGCACGATGTGATCGGCTGCGAACACGCCGACAACGGCGTGTTCATCGCGACGCAATGCAAGCTCCGTTGCCACCGCAACCGCCGCGGCGGAATCCCGCCTCATCGGCTCCAGAACGATTTGCGCCGAAAGACCCAGCTCTTTCAGCTGCTCCAGCACGGTGAAGCGGTACTCGGCGTTTGTGACGACGATCGGCTCGGCAAACACCGCATTGTCGGACAGCAGGCCCACGGCGCGTTGAAACGTCGAATGCTGCCCAAGCAGGGGTATGAACTGCTTGGGCATGGAATCGCGCGAGACCGGCCACAGCCGGGTTCCGGCTCCCCCGCACATGACGACGGGAATGATCTTTGCGGGCATGGGCTGGAACTCCTCGACCAGAGGCCTTTAAGCCGCTCGCCTCGCAGAGATCAAGCCAATCGCTCGACGCGCATTTCCGCTCCCAATCCTCTTATCACAGCATGCAACAGGATTTACGCGCGCGCCGCGTTCTGCATCTCAGCCGGAACATTTGGCGATGGCGGTCCCTGCCGCCCCGTTCGCCGACCACGCCCCTTAGAGCCGTAGCCGCAGAGCCAGCCGGTGCGGTCGACCACCTCACCGAGAAGTACAGGCCGTCGACCGTGTTGGCGACGCTTCTGCAGCCGCATTTCTGTCTGAAGGCGCACACCCGGCGAAAACGTCACGCGTGATCGGGAATGCGATGCGCCCTTATGCGGCGATGCCGCCGGCCGACCGGTCGGTCGCCTGTCGGGCAAAATTCAAGCCCTCCAGCAGTAGGGCTTTCGCGCCATCTTGATCCGGCGCTTCGACATAGACGCGCAGTTCCGGCGCGTTGCCGGACGCGCGAAAATGGACAGTGGTGCCATCACCGAGCGTGAGCCGCAGGCCATCGCGTCTGTCGCGGGCAGCGACCCCGCCATGGCCGGCGAAGGCCGCGTCGCGATAGGTCGAATCCTCGGCGTCTAGCCTTGCGATGAGAGCTGCGGTTCTGTCCTGCGGCACCGCCTCCAGACGGTTCGACATGGCGACGGCAAACCTCTGCTCGGCGGCAAGTTGGCTGAGCGGTTTGTGCGCTCGTGCCAGGAGGGTCAGTGTGGCGAGGATCGGCAGCATCGCGTCGCGTGTCGGCAGCGCGGTGAGGATGCGCCCCTCTCGATTGACGTCAGAGCCAAGCAGCACGCCGCCATTGGCCTCGAAGCCGACAACGAGCTGCGCGCCTTCATCCGTCGCCTCTGCCATGCTGGCGATGACATAGGGGGACCCGACCCTGGTGCGCACAACCTGCCGAAACAGCCCAAGACGCTCCAGCGCCGAGTTCGAGGTGACGGGTGTCACGATGGTGTCGGCGCCGAGGAAGGCTGCCGTCAGCGCGCCCACAAGATCGCCGCGCAGGAAGAGGCCCGTCTCATCGGCAACCAGCGGCCGATCCGCGTCACCATCGGTCGAAACGATGGCGTCGAGCCGCTGGCTGCTGGCCCATTCCCTCGCAAGAACCTCGTCCTCAGGGCGCAGCGCCTCGGTATCGACCGGGATAAAGCAGTCGGCACGACCGAGCGCGACGGCGTTGGCGCCGAGCGCTGCCAGCACGTCGCAGATCACGTCGCGACCGACCGAGGAATGCTGATAGACGCCGACAGTGAGCCCCTGCAGGACATTTGGGCCAAAAAAGCCCAGATAGCGTGCCCGGTAGGCTGCCAGTGCATCATGTGCACGTGTCGAGGCCGGCTCGTTCGGGACGGCGGAGGTGTCGAGCTTCGCGTGCCAAGCGAGAATTCGTGCCTCGTCGGCTTTGTCGATCTCACCTTGGCTTCGGTAGAACTTCAGGCCGTTGCGGTCGTCGGGAATATGGCTGCCCGTGACCATAATGGCCGGCGCCCCCATCTGAGCGGCAGCCAGAGCCAATGCCGGCGTCGGAATTGCGCCGCAATCCACCGGGGTGAGACCGGCATCGGTGATGGCGCGGGCGCATTGAGCGGCAATTACCGGGCTCGACATGCGCAAATCCTGCCCAATTAACACCTCGCCACCGGGACCGGCCGCGCCATCCTCGCCGATCACCGCGCAGAAGGCGCGAACATGGCTGTAGGCCGGGAGCCCGACGAGCTCGGTTACGAGCCCGCGGAGGCCGGAGGTGCCGAATTTCAAACTTGTCATGTCAGGACCGCCTGTCGATGTCTTCGATGTGAATGATGTCGTCCTCATCGAGATAGGAGCCGACCTGCACCCTCATGGTTCCGAGCGAAATCTTGTCGGGATGGGCCATGAATAAACTGCTTGGGTATCGTGTCACGCGAGATCGGTCACAAGCGGGTGCCCGCACCGCCACACATCTGATGGGAATGATCTTGGCTGATATCGATCTCGATCTCCTTGATCCCTGCGATAAGAGCCGGATTCAAAGGGAGTTGAGCGATATCAGCAGGCTGTGACTCCGGTTTGGTGCTAAATCAAATGGTTTCCGATGGCCTGGACCGATAGCGTCGGCACCGAGCATAACCGTGACCGCATGCGTTTTCCAAGTAATCTGACCGACCGCGAATGGGCCGTCGTCTCGCCGCTGATCCCTGGCGCATGCGTCCGGGCGAGTTGCCGCCGGTCTCGACCGTGCGCGGCTATTTCTACGCCTGGCGAGACAGCGGCCTTCTGGCGACGATCAACCCGCTTCTGGGGATGGCGGCACGAGATCGAAGGCAAGCAGGCCCAGCCCACGGCCGGCATCATCGACAGAAAGACGCGTGAAAACCACCGAAAGCGGCGGGATTCGCGGCTATGGCGCGGGAAAAGGTCAAAGGGCGCAAGCGCCACATCATCACTGACAGGCTCGGCTTCCTGATCCTCGCACGCATGGTCGTGATCGCCCTTCGATACGCACTGGCGTCGATTTGGTCGAGGAAATCGCTATGAACGGAAAACGGGCCGATCATATGAACATCTGTCCTGTGCTGCCGCACCCCTCGAAGCGGATGAGGGTGTCGTTGCGGACCCGAAGGAGATATGGCGTAGCGCCTTCGACAAGGATGGACCCACGATGACATCGCAAGACGCGCAAAACCATGCCGCGCGCGCCTGTGCCGGCGTGGTTCTGTACCGGCCCGACCGCGCGCTGCTCGCCCGTCAGGCGGAGGGTCTGCGGGACCGTACCCTCTTCGCTTTTTGCAATGGGCCTGTCGCTGCCGATGTTCTGGCAGCCCTCGCGCCGGTCGATCTGCGCCTGATCTCCAGCGCCGGGAATGTCGGCCTGGGACGCGGGCTCAACGTCGTCATGGAAGCCGCTGCGGCAGAGGGCTTCGGCCATGTCATGCTGCTCGACCAGGACAGCGAGCCGCGGCGGGGATTGCTTGATGCCCTCACCACGCGATGTCTGGCGCTCGAGGGGCAGGGCGAGACAATCGCCGTCCTGGCCCCGCGGCTCGTGCCGCCGCATGAGGGCTTCTACAAGCCGATTCGCTATGAGTGGCGCGGGCAACCGCGCCTCGACCGGCTCGCCGCAGTCGATTTCGCGCCGACATCGGGTTCGCTGGTCGGCGTCTCAGCCTTCGCGGCGATCGGGCCCTTCCGGGATGACTTCTTCATCGCGGGGATCGATGTCGAATGGGGCTTTCGGGCTTGGGATCGCGGCTGCGGATCCTATCTGGCGACAGATCTGACGATGCCGCATCGTTGGGGGGAGGCGGTGAGCGAGGCGGAACTGGGCAAGCCCCAGATCCTGCGCCACGCTCCGATCCGCAACTACTATTATGCGCGCAACGTGATCGCGACGGCCCGGCTTGCGCATGTGCCGCTGCGCTGGCGGATCAAGTCATGTGCCGGGCTTGCGGCCCAGATCGGTCTTCTGGCGCTGAGGGGCACGCGGGGATCGCTGAAGCCTGTTCGCGCCGGCTTGGCCGATGGGTTCCAGGGCCGGCTTGGCCCGGCGCCCACAAGCTTGGCTTGAAGCGGCCGATGCCATCGGGATGAGGTTTATATCGGACATTCGTGGGGCCGAGGTCATCAATCCAGCCCCAGGGCGCTGCCGGTCAGCTGTCGTGCTCGGCGATGGCCGTCCCTGCGGCCCACCCCGATGACCACGCCCATTGAAAGTTGTAGCCGCCTAGCCAGCCCGTGACGTCGATCACTTCACCGATGAAGTACAGGCCATCGACCGTCTTTGCTTCCATCGTCCGTGAGTTGAGGCCGGAGGTATCGACGCCGCCGAGCGTCACCTCCGCGGTCCGGTATCCTTCCGACCCGATCGGCACGATGTCCCACCCCTGAACGGTGGACGCGATCGCGGCGAGCTTCTTGTCGCTGGCATCGGCGATGGGTCCCGCCCAACCGTGGACATCCGAGAGGTAAGCCGCCAAACGCTTCGGCAGAAGATCGCCGAGTGTATTGGCGATGTTTCTGCGGCCGTTGTCCTGCCTGGAAGTGCGCAAGGCGGCAAACACGTCCTGGGCTGGCAGGAACGCGATTTTGATCGGCTCTTTCTCACGCCAATAGGATGAAATCTGCAGGATCGCAGGGCCGGAAAGGCCGCGATGCGTAAACAGCACCGCCTCGTCGAATGAGGCTTTGCCACAGGAGACCCGCGCATCCGCCGCGACGCCGGCAATCTCGCGAAACCCGGCGAGAGCCTCTTCACCGAATGTCAGCGGCACCAAAGCGGGACGTGTTTCCGTCACCGCCAGACCAAACTGGCCGGCGATCTGGTAGCCGATGCTGGATGCTCCCATTTTCGGGATGGATTTCCCCCCGGATGCGACGACGAAGTGCCGGCAGAGAACCTTGCCGGCCCCTTCGCCGCCAAGCGTGACCGCCAAGCCGTCATCAACCCGCTCGATACTGTCCAGCGTGGTGTTGAGGCGCAGTTGGCAGGCCACCCCCGCCATCTCGCCCAGCAGCATGGCGATGATGTCCTTGGCGGAATGATCGCAGAAGAGCTGCCCGAGCGTTTTCTCGTGATAGGCGATGCCGTGCTTTTCGACGAGCGCGACGAAATCATGTTGCGTGTATCGGCCGAGCGCTGATTTGGCGAAATGCGGATTGTTCGACAGGAAATTCCGCGCGCTCGTGCCGGTATTGGTGAAGTTGCAGCGGCCACCGCCGGAAATGCGGATTTTTTCGCCGGGCGCCTTGGCATGATCGACCACAAGAACGCGCCCGCCGCGCGAGGCGGCATGGATCGCGCACATCATTCCGGCAGCGCCGGCGCCCAAGATGACAGTGTCGAACCGCTCGATCGACATCGAATGCCGCTAGCCCCCGCATAACCCCCGACGGCCATGGCATTGCACGGCGGTGTTCGCAATCGGCAACGCGGGTGCGGCGAGCGGCCGGGCCGTCATCGAGGGAGGCCGCGGCGAGATCGCGACCGGGAAGTGCAGGATCTGGAGCGCGCATCACGACCCGCATCATGTCGTCGATGGCCCCGGTGCGGGCCGAGATCGACCAGAGGATTCGCGCGCGGCGAGCGGCGCTGAACGGGGCCGGTCACAACAGCGCGCGCAGCTCTTCCTTCTTGACCTTCCCCGTCGCGGTCATGGGGAGCGCCTGGACGAGCCGGATTTCGGGCACCTTGTAGGCTGCCATGCGCTCGCGGCACCAAGCGGTGAGAGCAGCCTCGTCCAGCCCCGCCGCATCCTCGGCCAGCGCGATGAAGGCGACCGGCACTTGCCCGCGCTCCGTATCCTCGCGACCGATCACGCCCGATCCGGCGATGGCGGGATGCTGGCCGAGCATCGCCTCGATCTCGGCCGGGAAAACGCTCATGCCCTTGACCTTGAGCATCTCCTTGCGGCGGCCGAGGAAGTGTAGATAGCCTTCCTCGTCGATCACCCCGATGTCGCCGGTATGCAGGAAGCCGCCACGGATCGCCTCCGCCGTAGCGTCCGGCCGTTTCCAGTAGCCCTTGAACAGCGAGGGCGTGCACACGCAGATTTCGCCGGTTTCGCCCAGCGGCATCAGCGCCCCGCTGTCGAAATCGCAGATTTTGAAATCGGTGCCGGGCACAGGCAGTCCGACGAAGACCGGCTGCGACAACAGGTCGAAATCACCCTGCTGCATGCCGATCGTGAAGGTGTCCATCGTGTGGGTTTCGGTCATGCCCCAGGCAGCCTCGATCATGTCGGCGCCGGTCAGAGCCCGCCAGCGGGCGCGGAAATCCGGGTTCAGCTTCTTGACGAAGGACGAGACCCGGACTTTTCGCAGGGAACTGAGATCGAAGCCGGATGCCTGCGGGTGCTCCAGAACCTCGACGGCGTTGTCGACGAGCAGATAGGCGAAGCTCGCCTTGTAGCGCGCAACCGCCGTCATGAAGCCCACCGCATCCCAGCGCGCCATCAGCACCACGGTCGCACCCGCGACCATCGGGAACAGCAACCCGGTATCCTCGCCCGCGATCCAGAAGATCGGCACGAAATTGACCACCACATCGTCGGGCGTCAGCGCGAAGCTCGCTGCCAGACTGGTGCCGGCGGTGTAGAGCATGTCGCGCTGGGTGTGGATGCAGCCCTTCGGCATGCCGGTCGTGCCGCCGGTGTAGTTCAGCGCCGCGATGGCATCGAGATCCGGCTGAACGGCGGGAGCGGGCTTCGTCACCCGCGCCAGCGTCGGCAGCAAGTCGATCGCGTCGTCGCAGTCGACCCTGGGCTGCAGCAGCGCCTTCGGCACCGGCAGGCTCGGCACGGCCGGCAGCATCTCGGCGAGACTGGTGACGAAGACGGTCTCAATCGGCGTCTGGTCGCGCACCTGCCGCAGCAGGGGCATCAGGCTGTCGAGACAGAGGATCAACCGCGCGTCCGTATCGTTCAGCTCATAAGCGAGTTCCGCCTCGCGAAAGAGCGGGTTGACCGGCACATGCACGGCGCCGAGCTTCAGGATGCCGAAGAAGGCGACCATGAATTGCGGGCAATTCGGCAGGAACACCGCGACGCGGTCTCCCGGCCGCGCGCCGTGCTCATGGAGCAGGGCCGCGAAACGGTCGCTCAGATTGTCGAGCTCGCGATAGCTGATCTCGCGCCCATAGAAGATGCAGGCCGGCTTGTTGGGCTGACGCCGGGCCCATTCACGCAGGTGCTCGCTGATCGCGACCTCGCCGAGAGGATAATGGGGCTCGCGAGGGATGCCGGCAGGCCATGCCGCACTCTGGAGCTGCCGCAGGCGGTCGAAATAGGTCGTTTGATCAATGGTCATCGTCGGGTCGGCCCGTCACTGCCTTCGTCACGAGGCCGGTCCTCGTGATGTCCCAGGCGTTCGACAGGGTACTGGCGGTTTCGCCTGACGCAAGCTTGGCGCCCCGACCTCTCCACGGAGATGTGGTCGATGGCGCCCTCAATCCACAGGAGTGCCTGAAACAAAAAATCTCCGGGGCGAACCCCGGAGATTGTCTGATCGATCGCCCTGGATCCGGCAATCGGCGCCGTCGGCGAAATCAGATGATGGTTGCCGGAGCCTTATAAGGCTCGGCCTTCTCATCGAAGCCCTTCCAGCCTTCCTCGCGGTACTGCGCCACGCGCGTATCCCGGTCGATCGGCGTGGCGCCGTCCATGATGGCCTCGGCTGTCGCGGCATGGGCGTCGGCTGCCTTCACGGACACCACGGTGCCGCCGCGACGGACGGTCTCGGCGTAGTAGTGAGCGTCTTCTTCGCTGACGCCGGCATTGGTGAAGGAGCCGACCAGGCCACCGGCGGCTGCGCCGGCAACCGCACCAGCCGCAGTCGAGGCGAGCCAGCCTGCCGCAACGACAGGTCCGATGCCGGGAATGGCCAGCATGCCGAGGCCGGCAAGCAGACCGGCCGCGCCGCCGATGCCGGCACCGATACCGGCGCCTTCTGCGGCGTTGCTGTCCTTGGCACGCTCGTCGCGGCCGACGACGCTGATGTTGTCGGAGGCTATGCCAGCGACTTCGAGCTTCTCGACCACGGCGGCGGCGGTCTCGTAGCTATCGTAGGAACGGGTAATGGTGCGGGTCATGGGTATCTCCAAAATGGGATCGGAATGGGAAAGGGTCAGTTGCGGACGATGTTGCCGCGATAATCGACCGAGACGTTGACCTTGGCGCCGGCATGCATGGCCGAGCCCTTCCAGACGCCGTTGTCATCCTTCTTGAGTTCGGTCACGTTGGAGTAGCCGTTGGCTTCGAGGCGGCTCTTGGCCTGGCCTTCGGTAAAGCTGTTGGCGCCCGGCAGCGGTGCGTTCTTGTCGGCGGCGGCGTTGGGAGCCGGCGTCGGCGCGGTCGTGGCGGTCTGGGCGCCAAACGACGTCACGGATACGATCATCGTGGCGAGAAGCAGCTTCTTCATGGTCAGTCTCCACAGGCTTTGGCGGCAGGGGCCGCTGATGCCCATGGAAACGGCGGTCTGCTCAAAAGAGTTCCAGAAATAAAGCTGCCCTCGACGGTGGAACAGAGGCGGTCGCAGGCGGTTTGGCGACCATACCCTCAACCAGGAGAGACCCCATGGCCACGACCCCCAAACCCCTCGACGAGATGTTCCACGACATGCTCAAGGACGTCTATTATGCCGAAAAGCAGATCCTGAAGGCCCTGCCCAAGATGGCAAAGGCGGCGAAATCGCCCGAGCTGAAGAAGGCCTTCGAGATGCACAAGACCGAGACCGAAGGTCAGGTCGAGCGCCTCAGCGAGGTGTTCGAGCTGATCGGCAAGGCGCCGCGCGCCAAGACCTGCGACGCCATCCTCGGCATTCTCGAAGAGGGCAAGGCCGTCATGGAGGATTATGCCGACAGCCCTGCGCTCGACGCCGGCCTCGTCGCCTCCGCTCAGGCGGTCGAGCACTATGAGATCGCGCGCTACGGCACCCTGAAGGCCTGGGCGACCCAGCTCGGCCACAAGGATGCGGTCAAGCTTCTCGACGAGACGCTGGCCGAAGAGACGAAGACCGACAAGGCGCTGACTCAGTTGGGTGGCCCCGCGAACTCTGCGGCGGTTGCCAAGGCAGCCTGATCACAGATCGAGGACGAGGCCTGCCGCGTAGCACGCGGCAGACATTGACAATCTCTTCGCAAAACGTTCAACACCGCTGCATTCACGTGCGGCGGTGTTGTCGTTTGTGGCGCGAAGCATGTGCGGGCCATGCGCCCCTGCGGCACGGATGCCGCTTCCGGCGGCGGTGGCGTGGCGCTATGCTGATGTGATGACAAAAGCCGAAAACATCGCCGAAGACACCTATGAGGCGGAGAGCCCTGCGCCGTCGCGCACGGGGATTGCCTTGTTGGCCGGCGGCGCTCTGACGCTCGTTCTGGCCGGCCTGCTGCTCTGGTGGCGCGAGGGCGATCGCCTCTTCACCGACGGTCTCATCGCCGCCATCGTCGCCTGTTTCTGAAGGCACAAGCCGCTTCGGTCTCTCCGGAGCGCAATCAGGGTCGCTTCCGTGAATCGCCGTCTTGTTCTGCCCCTGGTCGTCTTTCTCCTCGGCGCGCTCGCACTCGCGGCCGCCGCGATCCTGACCTTCTCGCCCGGCCGGCAAGGTCAGTCCGGCACGGCGAGCGTTGGTGGGCCGTTCACCCTCACGATGCAGGACGGCAAGCCGCTGACGGATAAGGATCTGCGCGGGGCGCCGTTCCTGGTCTTTTTCGGGTTTACCCATTGCCCCGACATCTGCCCGACCAAGCTGTTCGAGATCTCCGAGGTGCTGCGCGCCGCCGGGGCGAAGGGCGAGAAGCTCCGCGCGCTCTTCGTCACCGTCGATCCCGAGCGTGACACGCCAGAGGTGATGAAGAGCTATCTCGGCTCCTTCGACCCGCGCATCGTCGGTCTGAGCGGCGACCGGCCCGCCATCGACGCCATGGTCAAGGCCTATCGCGCCTATGCCCGCAAGGTTCCGCTCAAGGATGACGACTACACCATGGACCACACCGCCCTGGTCTATCTGATGGGCAAGGACGGCAGCTTCATCGGCGCCTTCAATATCGAGCAGCCTCCGGCCCAGGCGGCGCAGGAATGGCTGCGGCACCTGTAATCGCGTCGTCGGATGCCAGCGGTGCGCGCTGGCGCGCGAGCCCATGCATCGTCTTGTTCCAGGTGAAGCGGCGGGCCCGGTATTCGTGCAAGGCCATCCATGCCGCGACGCAGACGAGCCCGTAATAGAACGGCAGCAGGGGTAGCAGCAGTAACAGCCGCGGCGCACCGCGTCGCAACGCGCCGATCGCCGGCGGCAGGAACACTGCGATCGTTCCAAAGATCCAGACCGTCAGCGCGAGGGTCGAAGTCAGGCTGCTGAAGGCGCTGGTCGGCGAGAGCAGCGACCCGTGGCGCCAGGCCAGGAAGGCCGCGACGGCGAAGGCCGGATAGGCCAATGCGGTCACGACCGTGCCAAGGCAAAGCGACAGGAAGGCCAGCGTCGCAGGCAGCCCGGCCTCACGCAAAAGCGTCACGGGTGTGCGCGAATGCGTCACCAGGGTCTGGATATAGCCCTTGATCCAGCGCGAGCGCTGCTTCAGCCAGGCATGCAGGGTCAGCGGTGCCTCCTCGCGCGTATTGGAGGGGAGATCGCCCATGCGGTATCCTGCCCGCACCAGCCGCAAGCCGAGATCGGCATCCTCCGTCACATTCCAGGCATCCCACCCGCCGATCGCCCGCAAGGCCCGAGTCCGAAAATGGTTCGACGTTCCTCCGAGCATGATCGGCAGCCCGGACCGCAGCAGCCCGGGGTTGAGCACCTCGAACAGCCCCGCATATTCGAGCGCAAACAATGCCGGCAGCAGCCCCTCATCGGCATGATCGATGACGAGCCGCGCTTGCAAACACGCCAGATCCTCAGGCGCGCGCAGGAACCGCGCTGCCGCCATGCGCAACTGCTGCGGGTCGGGAATGTCCTCGGCATCGAAGATCGTCAGCAGCGCGCCGCGCGCTTCGATCAGGGCAAGATTGAGCGCGCGCGGCTTGGTACGCGGCAGGCCGGGCGGCACGATCGTGATGGTGACATGGGCCGGCAAGACCATGCGGGCTAGCGCGGCCTGCATGCCCTTGTCGTCGGCCTCGATCAGCAGGCGGATGTCGAGCTTGGCCGGGGGGTAATCGAGCGCCAAGAGGGCTCGCAGCATCTGCCGCAGCACCTCCTCTTCCCGGTAGAGCGGCACGGCGACGGTGTAGACCGGCAGCCGGCTGTCATCGATGCGCCAGCGATGCCGCCGCCAGAGATCGGGGGCTGGCTGTTCGATCGCCGCCGCCAGCCGCAGCAGGATCAGGCCCAGAAAGACCGGTCCCAGCAGCAGGGCGACTGCGAAGAACGTCTCCAGCGGTGCGAGGACGCTGCCGGTCGCGGTCCCCGCCGCTGCGATGCCAGCGGCGATGCGCTGGCCACGACCCGCTCCGGTACGGGCGCTGTCGCGCATCAGGCCGGGTTCGTCGAGGTTGGCGGCGCTGATGGCCAAGGCTGCGCCGTTCGCTCGGCGAAGCGCCTCACTGAAGCGTCGCGGCGTGACGACGGCGATGTCGTTGCGTTGACGCGGCCCGGCTTCGAGCATACGGCGCAGCGCCGGCCCCTCCGGCGCCAGGATGAAGCGGAAGTGGCTCGCCGCATCCCCGGCGACGGGCGCGATGCCGCCGC
>QBLV01000006.1:57170-62660 GCA_003241815.1 Hyphomicrobiales bacterium
GATCGCGCCATAATCCCCGCCTGAACCGAGATCGAAGTCGCCGGGATGGAAGGGCAGGTCGAATTCGGCCGCGAAGGCGCGGTAAAAGCCGTCCTCGTCGATCAGCCCGAGTGCCAGAATTTCCCGTGTCGGATCGGTGCGGTTGCGGCTCGCGCGGCGTGCGGCCACAGCCAGGCCGGAGGGCGCTACGCCATGGCGCGAGAGAAAAGCGATCTCGACCGGCAGGCCGGTGAAGGCCTCCGCGTGCTCGTCAGAACGCCTGTCGTTCCCGCTGCCCCCCACCGGCCCGGTTCCGCCCCACGCAACATGATCGTCCAAGCCTATTTCGGCCAGGACAACTCATGGTTGCCGGATTGTTGCCGGGAGTCGAGGGGGCGGCTTCGGATTTCGCTTCGAAGCCTGAAACTCGGTCACATGCCTCGGAGAATCTCGGCAACCTGCGGGATGTCCTTGTCGCCGCGTCCGCAGAGATTCATCACCATCAGGTGGTCCCTCGGCAGCTTCGGCGCCAGTTCGATCACCTTGGCCAGCGCATGGGCCGGCTCCAGCGCCGGGATGATGCCTTCGAGCTTGGAGCAGAGCTGGAAGGCGTCGAGCGCCTCCTGGTCCGTCGCCGAGATATAGCTGACGCGGCCGGAATCATGCAGCCAGGCATGTTCGGGGCCGATGCCGGGATAATCGAGCCCGGCCGAGATCGAATGCGCATCCTTGATCTGCCCGTCATCGTCCATCAGCAGATAGGTGCGGTTGCCATGCAGCACGCCCGGTCGCCCACCGGTCAGCGAGGCCGCATGCTGCGCGGTCGAAAGCCCATGGCCGGCCGCCTCGACGCCCCACATCTTCACGCTGGGATCGTCGAGGAAGGGGTGGAACAGGCCGATCGCGTTCGAGCCGCCGCCGATCGCGGCGATCAGCGAATCCGGCAGGCGCCCTTCTGCTTCCTGCATCTGCTCGCGGGTCTCGTTGCCGATCACCGACTGGAAGTCGCGGACCATGGCGGGATAGGGGTGCGGGCCGGCCGCCGTGCCGATGCAGTAGAACGTCGTCGCGACATTGGTGACCCAGTCGCGTAGCGCCTCGTTCATGGCGTCCTTGAGCGTCTTGGTGCCGGACTCGACGGGCACGACGCTTGCGCCGAGCATCTTCATGCGGAACACGTTGCTCGATTGCCGCGCCACATCGACTGCGCCCATATAGACGATGCATTCCAGCCCGAAGCGGGCGCACAGCGTTGCGGTAGCGACACCGTGCTGGCCGGCGCCGGTCTCGGCGATGATGCGCTTCTTGCCCATGCGCCGTGCCAGCAAAATCTGGCCGAGCACGTTGTTCACCTTGTGTGCGCCAGTATGGTTCAGCTCATCGCGCTTGAAATAGATCTTGGCGCCGCCGAGATGCTCCGTCATGCGCTCGGCGAAATAGAGCGGTGAAGGCCGGCCGATATAGTGCTTGAGGAAGCTCGCCATGTCGTTCTGGAAGCCGGGATCGACCTTGGCGGCCTCGTAGGCCTCCTCCAGCGAGAGCACGAGCGGCATCAGCGTCTCGGCGACGAAACGCCCGCCGAACAAGCCGAAGCGGCCGTTCTCGTCGGGGCCGGAGCGGTAGGTGTTGGGGGTCTGGGGCGCGTTCATGTCCGGCCTGCCTCTGCTGTCGCTGCTGCCGACGCGGCCCGTGCCGCGGCGACGAAATCCCTGATCGCGCCGACATCCTTGACGCCCGGCGCGCTTTCGACCCCCGACGAGACATCCACGCCCCAAGGCCTCGCCATGGCGATAGCCCGGCCGACATTCGCCGGATCGAGCCCGCCCGATAGCATGAAGCCCAAAGCGGGGTCGAGGGCGGCCAGGATCGTCCAGTCGAACGGTTTGCCGTGTCCGCCGGGATAGGCTGCGTCCTTTGGCGGCTTGGCGTCGAGCAGGATGCCGTCGGCGATGCCGTGATAGGACTCGACGGTCGCCAGATCGGCAGCCGAGGCGACACCGAGAGCCTTCATCACTGGCAATCCGGTCGCGGCCTTGATCGCGGCGACCTGTTCCGCCGTTTCGTGTCCATGCAGTTGCAACCAGTCGGGCTTCAGATCGGCGGCGAGCGCGGTCGCCCGGGCGGTGTCCCAATCGACGATGAGCGCGACGATCTGCGCCCGGCCGCGCGCCATGGCGGCAAGCTCGGCTGCGCGTTCGCGGGAGACGAAACGGGGGCTCTTGGGATGGAAATTGAGTCCGATCATGTCCACGCCGACATCCAGCGCCACTTCCAGCGTCTCGGGCGTCGATAATCCGCAGATCTTGATGGCGAAGGGAGGTGCTGAGCCTGACATGCACCCGCCTTAGCACGAAGGTGATCGGTGCCGCACTTGCGACATGATGGCAGACCAAGCAAAACTGGTCGCGCAGGGGCAATGGGCCAGAGCGACGCAGGGCGGGCAGAGCGGATTGTTCGGCAAGGGGCGGCGCGGTTTCACGATCCTGGCGGGGCTGCTGGCGATGGCCGGCATCACCGCCGGGGTCTTCTATGTCCTTAGCCAGCCCCGCACGCTGCGCCTCGCGGTGGGTCCGCTCGGCTCCGAGGATGCCCGCATGGCGGCCGGCTTCGTTCAGGGGCTGAACCGCGAGAAATCCCAGATCAGGCTCAGGTTGATCCTCACCGAGGGCTCGGAAGAGAGCGCAAAGAAGGTCGATGGCGGCAACGCCGAACTCGCCATCGTCCGCACCGACATCGCGCTGCCGGCCAACGCCGATACGGCGCTGATCACGCGCCGGTCCTTCCCCTTCCTGATCACCGACAAGGCCAGCGCGATCGGGCGCATCGCGGATCTGCGCGGCCGCCGCGTCGGCGTGGTGCGCACCCCCCCGGGCAACATCGCACTGCTCAGGCTGGTGCTGGCGCAGTACGAAGTCCGATCCGAAGATGTCGAGATCGTCGGCCTGACACCCGACGAGATCGTGCCGGCGGCGAAGGAGCGGCGCATCGACGCCTTCTTCTCGATCAATGCGGTGGGTGCGCGCGCCAGTGGCGACGGCACCGCCCGCCTGCGCTCGGCCTGGGGCGAGGATCCTGTCCTCATCCCGATTCGCGAGGCGGATGCGCTGGCCGCAAGGGTTCGGGCCATCGAGACCGGCGAGATCGTCAGGGGCGCGCTCGGTGGCGATCCACCGCGCCCGTCCGAGAACCTGCCGACGATCGCGATCACCTCGCGTTTGGTCGCATCGCAGGATCTCGACGACGATGTCGTCGGCAGTCTGGTCAGCGCTCTTTTGGCGCTGCGTGTGACGCTTGCCGCCGAACTGCCGCAGATCCAGGGCCTGGAGGCGCCGGCGACCGACAAGGACTCGCCGTTGCCGGTTCATTCCGGGGCGGCGGCTTTCATCGATGGCGAGCAGAAGACCTTTTTCGAGCGCTATGGCGACTGGTTCTATCTCGGCGTGATGGGGCTCTCGCTGTTGGGTACCGGCGCAGCCGGGCTGCTCGGGCGTGAAAGCGCAGCAAGGCGCAGGCAGGCGATGTTGGGGCTTGACCGCCTTCTCGCTTTGCTGCCCCGCATTCGCGGCGCTTCGGATGTCGAGACGCTTGATCTCTGCCGCGCGGAAGCCGACGCGATCCTGCTCGAGGTGCTCGCGGATTTCGGCCAGGGCGATCTTGATTCATCTGCCATAGCTGCTTACCGCTTGGTCTTCGATCAGGTCAGCCGGGCCGTCATCGAGGCGAAGCTCAGGGCCACGACCTCTTAAACTCTGAAGTGGCCTCCAAGCTCTAAAAGTCCTGAGGGCGCAGCCCCGGGACGGCCTCGCCGGTCGAGACGAAAATTCCGCGGGAGATATGTTTGGCTCGGCACCACACCTTCCTGAACCGCCTGCTCGACCTGAAGCCGCATGCCTTCGCGCTCAGCAACGCCCTGCTCGGCTGGCATCCGGCCCTGCGCCGCGCCACCGGCTTCTTTCCGGATTTCGTCTGGCCGGCCGGCCGGGCGCGGGTGATCAGCGACCAGAGCCACAGGCACCATCTCTACGAGCCGGAACACGCTGCCGCCCTGGCCATCGTCTCGCAGCACAATGTCGATGTGATGAATCCGCTGGAGACGGCCTGCGCGGACGACACGACCCGCACCATGATCGCACAGATCAGCGGTGTCGTGATCCCCGGCCACACGATCACGCCGGCCGACGCCGCCACCGGCAGCCAGATTTCGCTCGGCCAGCAGGGCAAGGCGCGTTGGGCCTTCTGCTATCCGGCGCCGATCGGTCTGGATCGGATCGAGGTGAAGGAGCGCTGCATCGCGATCCCCCCGGTGTTCCACTACACCCACTTGCTCACCGACGTGCTGATGCCGATCTGCGAAGCCATCCGCATCGGCGCCATCGACAAGCTGGAGGAGACGGTCTTCGTCACCGCCGCCCATCCGCCTCTGGTCACGGCCTTTCTCGACGGGCTGAAGGCGCTGGGCTATCCGATCCGCCAGCTCGTGCTGAAGCCGACCCAGCATGTCGTCACCGACCGCTATCTCTATGCGCGCAGCCATTGCCCCAATATCGAGCGCATCTACGGCGTGCCGCAGGCGATCGGCACGGCGCGCGCCATCTTCGACGCGGCCTATCGCGATGTGCCGCCGCCCCCCGCTGCCTCGCGGCTTTACCTTAGGCGTCGCGGCCACCGCCTGCGCGTCGTCGCCGGCGAGGACGAACTGGTTGCGCGGCTTGAAAAAGCGGGCTTCCGGATTTTCGAGCCCGCCTGGAACAACCATGCCGAACAGGTCGCGGCGGTCGCCGGCGCCGATGTCGTCGCCGCCGTCCATGGCGCGGCGCTGGTCAACACGATCTTCTGCAAGCCGGGCGCCGTCGTGGTCGAACTGATGGCGGAAAACGCACGCAAGAGCGTCGTGCTGCATTGGTCCGGCGAGGGCGGGGCGGACCTGATCCCAATTCTGGGCGGCCCGGAAGGCGCCAGGCAATCCTTCGCGATCGATCCGGAGGAAACCGCAGAAGCCATCATCGCCGCCGCGGAGGCGGCATCGAGCGCCACCGTCCCCCACCGTGTCGGTGCCTGAGACATGACGCGTCCCTCCACAGCGGTGCCGCTGCTGCGTTTCGCCGGGCGTGATGCGATCTGCGTCGCGGGCTTCGCGCTTCTGCTGTCCTCGGCCTATTTCATCGCCAAGAACACCTCGGCCAAGCTGATGATCGCGGGACTCGCGATCATCGTGCTGAGTGATCCGAACCTGTTGCGCCAACGCCTGCCGCGCGCCCTGACGGTGGGGCTGGCCGCCATCGGCGGTTTTGCCGCCTGGACGGCGTTGGGCCTGCTGGTCAACCGGGCTGCGCCGGGGCCGGCGGGAGAGGCGCTGGCGAGCTTCGCGTTGCTGGCGCTTGTGCTGCTCGCCGGACGGCGGCTGCTGGCCTGCTGCGGACTGCGTTTCATCTGCGGCGCGCTGCTGGCCGCTGCCGCGCTGAGTTCCGTGCTCACGCTCGTGTTGCATGTCTCCGCCGGGCTGCCCTTCAC
>QBLV01000006.1:62670-65449 GCA_003241815.1 Hyphomicrobiales bacterium
GCCCTTCACCGAGCGGCTGATGCCGTTAGGCCGGGCGGGCAATCCCATTCCGGCCGCCGGTGGGCTGTGCGTCGCGCTGATCGCGGCAGTGGCGCTGCTGCGCGATGCGCCCCGTCCGCTCTCCCGGCCGCTCGTCGCGTGGGTCGCATGCGCCGTCCTGCCGATCCTGGCCGTGGTGGCGATGACCCAGAGCCGCGGACCGATCTTCGCTGCGCTCATCACGTTCGTCGCGATGCTGCTGCCCTGGCGGGCGACGGGCGCGCGTCTCTTTTTGATGGCGCTGCTGGCCTGGGGGGCGATAACGGCGCTGATCGTGCTTGACCCCTGGCTGCGGTCGCTGATCTGCGTCGATACGAGCAATTTCTGCCGTCCGTCGGCCCGCATGCAGATCTGGACGACAGTGGTCGAGCTTGTCGGTCAGCGCCCGGCGTTCGGCCTGACGCCGATCTTCCGCTTCGACGACCCGGTGCTGGTCCACGCTCATAACGGCCTGTTCGGCATGGCGATGTTCTTCGGCATTCCCGCCGTCATCGCAGCGCTGGCGCTGGTCTTCGCCTATTGCCGGCATCTCGAGAGCATCGACCGCAGGCTGGCTTCTTTCTGCGCCAGCGCCTTGATCTTCAGCTTCGGCTATATGGGCTCGGATCTGCCCAATCCGTTCTCCTTCGTGAACATGCACTACTTCTTCCTGTGGCTGCCGATCGCGTTTGGCTTGTCAGGCCGTCCGGACGACGCTGCCGCCAGGGTCTGAACGGCCTTATTCACCCTGCGGCAGTCAAAATCGCGCTGCATGGTTGCCGGAACGGCCGCCAACGGTTATGTGCAGCGCAGCGAATTCCAGTTTCCTCGAGAACGGGCTGCGCCGGCAGGGCTTTGATCCTCGCCGGCTTGTGGCCATGAAAAAGGCCCCTGCCCGCATGTCCATGCGCAATATCGCCATCATCGCCCACGTCGACCACGGCAAGACCACGCTCGTCGACAAGCTTCTGCAACAGTCCGGCACCTACCGCGACAACCAGCGCGTCATCGAGCGCGTAATGGACTCCAACGAGCTGGAGAAGGAACGCGGCATCACCATCCTGGCCAAGGCGACCTCGGTCGTCTGGAAGGATGTCCGCATCAACATCGTCGACACCCCGGGCCACGCCGATTTCGGCGGCGAGGTCGAGCGCATCCTGAACATGGTCGATTCGGCCATCGTTCTGGTGGATGCCGCCGAGGGCCCGATGCCGCAGACCAAGTTCGTCGTCTCCAAGGCGCTGAAACTCGGCCTGCGTCCGATCGTGGCGATCAACAAGGTCGACAAGCCCGACGCCCGCGTCACCGAAGTCATCAACGAGGTCTTCGACCTCTTCGCCGCGCTCGACGCGAATGACGAGCAGCTCGACTTCCCGATCCTCTACGGTTCCGGCAAGCAGGGCTGGATGGCCCATGACCCCTCAGGTCCGCAGGACCAGGGCCTCGCGCCGATGTACGACCTGATCCTCTCCCATGTGCCCGAGCCGCGCATCGAGGAAGGTCCGTTCCGGATGCTCGGCACGCTGCTCGAGGCTAACCCCTATCTCGGTCGCATCATCACCGGTCGCGTCGTCTCCGGCTCGGCCAAGCCGAACCAGCAGATCAAGGTGCTCTCGGGCGACGGCACACTCGTCGAAGCCGGCCGCATCACCAAGATCCTGGCCTTCCGCGGTCTCGAGCGCACGCCGATCGAGGAAGCCATCCCCGGCGACATCGTCTCCATCGCCGGTCTGGTGAAGGGCTCGGTCGCCGACACTTTCTGCGATCCGAGCGTCGAGACGCCGATCAAGGCCCAGCCGATCGACCCGCCGACCGTCTCGATGACCTTCATGGTCAACGATTCGCCGCTGGCCGGCACCGAGGGCGACAAGGTCACGACCCGCGTCATCCGCGACCGCCTGTTCAAGGAGGCCGAGGGCAATGTCGCGTTGAAGATCGAGGAATCGACCGACAAGGACAGCTACATCGTCTCGGGTCGCGGCGAATTGCAGCTCGCCATCCTGATCGAGCAGATGCGTCGCGAGGGCTTCGAGCTCGGCGTCTCGCGTCCGCGCGTCGTGCTGCGGCGCGACGAGAAGGGCGATCTGCTGGAGCCGATCGAGGAGGTCATCATCGACGTCGACGAGGAGCATTCCGGCGTCGTCGTGCAGAAGATGTCCGAGCGCAAGGCCGACATGCTGGAGATGCGCCCCTCCGGCGGAAATCGCCTGCGCCTGGTCTTCCACGCCCCGACGCGTGGCCTGATCGGCTATCAGGGCGAACTGCTCACCGACACGCGCGGCACCGCGATCATGAACCGGCTGTTCCATGCCTACCTCCCCTACAAGGGCGACATCGGCGGGCGTCGCAACGGCGTGCTGATCGCGATGGAGACCGGCGAGGCCGTGGCCTATGCACTGTGGAACCTGGAAGATCGCGGCCCGATGATGATCGAGCCCGGCTGGAAGGTCTATCAGGGCATGATCGTCGGCGAGCACACCCGCGAGAACGATCTCGAGGTGAACGTGCTCAAGGGCAAGAAGCTCACCAACATCCGCACGACGTCGAAGGACGAAGCCGTGCGCCTGACCCCGCCGATCCGCATGACGCTGGAGCGTTCGCTGGCCTGGATCGACGATGACGAGCTGGTCGAGGTGACGCCGAAGTCGATCCGCCTGCGCAAGGGCGTTCTCGACCCCAACGAGCGCAAGCGTTCGTCGAAGATGAAGCAGGAAGTGGCCTGAGCCGTTTCCGCCAGGCTATCCAAAGCAGTAAGGGCGAG
>QBLV01000006.1:65459-85659 GCA_003241815.1 Hyphomicrobiales bacterium
CGAGCCGCGAGGCTCGCCCTTTTTTGCTGCCGCGGTTGCCGGGTCGATGCCCTGCTGCGTCAGTGGCTCATGAGAATCGGCAGCGTGCCGTCCCGCAGGAGCGACTGGGTCACGCCGCCGAGCAGCCATTCGCGCAGCCGCGAATGCTTGTAGGCGCCGCAAACGATGAAATCTGCCCCAAAGGACTTCGCCGCCTGTGCGATCTCGCTGGCAACGTCAGGCTGGCTCAGCGTGACGTTGCGGACCGTGACCTTGATGCCGTGCCGCGCCAGATGCGGCGCGAGATCCGTACCGCCGAGGCTGTTGGAGAGGTCCTTCTCGCCGCTGACGGTCAGAATCTCCACTTCGTTCGCTTCGCTAAGGAAAGGCATCGCATCGCCCACCGCCCGCGCCGCTGAGGCGCCGCCATCCCAGGCGATCAGAATCCGCTTCGCCGAGAACTGCTCGCAGCCGGGAGGGACGATGAGGACAGGCCGCCCGCTGTCGAACAGTGCGGCCTCGATCAGCCCCCGGTCACGCTGAACGGGGTCCTTCTCGAGATCGAGGATGCTGATGTCATGGACGCGCGCATGGGCCAGCAGC
Source organism: Hyphomicrobiales bacterium (assembly GCA_003241815.1). Lineage (GTDB taxonomy): Bacteria > Pseudomonadota > Alphaproteobacteria > Rhizobiales > Beijerinckiaceae > Allobosea. Next base: position 66,042 of record QBLV01000006.1, read on the forward strand.
CGATCGCAGAGGCTGGCATAGTTGAGCGATGGCGTTTCGATGCTGCAGACGACGCCGGCGAGATCGGCGCTGCCCCTGGCTTTCTCTGCAAAGGCGTCAGCAAGCGCCGCGATCCGGCGGTTCTCGCTGCCGACCAGTTGAGCGCCGAACGCGCCGACCAGCGAGGCCGGAACGTTATAGCGCATCGACGCGGCCTGAAGGGTCAGATGCGCACTGGCCTGCTGCGACAGGGAGAGCGCATAGGCCAGAGCCGAGCTGTGTTCGCCGCGCCCTTCCTCGGTGAAGGCGACGAAAACGCTTTTGATCGATGTGGGCATGGTCGGTCTCCCGGACGTTGCTCTTGTTTCCCTAGCCTGCCTGAAGAATCCGCCGACCGTCTTGCGCTGGATCAATTCACCTCGCCGCGTTTGATGAAAGAGTGCCGGCGGGGGCTTTCATCAGGGAAACGGCACCATGCTTCAGCGCATCTCGCTCCATATGGGGCGAACGCCCTCGCAGCCCAACGGCGACAGCCGCGATGGCTACGAGATCACCGCCCCGCTCGACGCCGATGGTCGGCTCCGTGCCGAGGAATGGCATGGGGTGCGCGACAAATGCCGTGTTCGACGCTTTCGTCCCGGCGAGCCCGATCGGCATGGCTGGCTCTTGCATCGGGCTGGGGGCGAGGGCGGGGCTACCTGGGGCGTCGATTATGACGACGCCGCCAGCGACGACGACGAGGTCGGCTACAAGCTGGACCGACACCGCTTCGTTGTTGGCGAATACGTCTCGATTCGAGAGCAGGAGGGCGATTTCAAGCCTTACAGGATCGTTGCCATCCATCCCGTTGGGAAGTCCGCCGCGGCCGACCTGTCCTGAAGGCCGCTGCATTCATTCTTGGAAGGAGATGACGGCCATGTCGATCGCACGATCAACTGCCCAGTCCTTGGGGTTCGGCGCGCTTCTTACTCCTGTCCATCTGGGCACCGGCGCGGAGGCGACGGTCCGTTTCGCCGCCGGGCTGGCGAAGGCCTTGTCCTGCCGGCTGGTCGGCATCGCCGCCGACGAGATCGAAATGCTCTACGACGGCTATGGAGGAGCCATGGTGGACGCCGTGCTGGTCGAAAATCTCCGCGATGTCGTGGTCGAGGATCTGGCCAAGGCCGAGGCGCTCTTTCGCGGCGCGGCGCAAGGTGTTGCCATCGACTGGCGTTGTGCGGTCGAGCAGCCGCGCCGCTTTGCGCTGACCCAGTCGCGTGCGGCCGATCTCGTGGTGCTCGCCAGGCAGGGTCACGGCGATGACGCGCTCGGGCGCATGGGGGTCACGCCGAGCGACATCGTCATGGAACTGGGCCGGCCTGTCCTTGTGATCCCGCCTGGCATCGAAACTCTGACAGGCCGGAGCGTGGTCGTGGCCTGGAAAGACACGCGCGAGGCCAGGCGCGCCGTCCAGGACGCGCTGCCCTTCCTGATCAGGGCCGAACTGGTCAGCGTTCTCTCGGTCGGGGCCGATCCGGATGACGGAGGCGCGCAGGATGTTTGCGGCTATCTCGCCCAATTTGGCATTGCGGCGCGCGCCGTTCTGCGCCCCGACTGCGGCGAAGATATCGCCGACGCGATCAAGCGACTGGTTCGAGAGCAGAACGCCGATCTCGTGGTGGCAGGCGCCTATGGCCATAGTCGCCTGCGCGAATGGATCTTCGGCGGCGTCACCCGGGACCTGATCGAGACCACGCCTGTCTGCTGTCTGATGTCGCACTGAAACGGCCGCCCTGCGTCGCGCGCAGTCGCGAGGGCCGCGGCGCGCGCTTGCCCGGGCGCCCCTGCTCTGGTCCTGTGTGACCTTCCGCAGAAGGACCATTATCATGCAGCTCCGCAATCTCGGCCGCTCGGGCCTGCGCGTTTCGCTCGTCGGCCTCGGCTGCAACAATTTCGGCGGCCGCATCGACGACGAGGCTTCCGCCAAGGTCGTCGACGCGGCGATCGAGCATGGCATCACCCTGTTCGACACGGCCGACATCTATGGCGAGAAGGCGGGTTCGGAGATCGCGCTCGGCAAAATCCTCGGTGCGCGCCGCAAGGACGTCGTGCTCGCCTCGAAGTTCGGCATGAAGATGTTCCATGGCGGGCAGGGCGGCTCGCGCCGCTATATCATCAGCGCCGTCGAGGAATCGCTGGCGCGGCTGAAGACCGACTGGATCGACCTCTACCAGTTCCACACGCCCGACCCGCTGACCCCGATCGACGAGACGCTGCGCGCGCTCGAGGATCTCGTGACCCAGGGCAAGGTCCGCTATACCGGCTGCTCCAACATGCCGGCCTGGCAGGTCGCGGACGCGCAATGGACGGCGCGCGATCTCGGGCTCGGCGGATTTGCCTCGGCGCAGGACGAGTACAGCCTGCTGAAACGCGGCGCCGAAAAAGACCTGATCCCCGCCATCGCTCATTACGGCATGGGCCTGCTGCCTTACTTCCCGCTCGCGAACGGCGCTTTGACCGGCAAGTACAAGCGCAACGCCCCGATGCCGGAGGGTGCGCGTCTGACCAAGCTGCCCGAGCGCGCCGGTCAGATCTTCAGCGATGAGAACTGGACGAAGATCGAGGCGCTCACCGCTTTCTGCGAGGCGCGGGGCAAGACGCTTGTCGAACTCGCCTTCTCCTGGCTCGCGGCCCAGCCGGTGGTGTCGAGCGTCATTGCCGGGGCGACGAAGCCGGAGCAGATCGCGGCGAACGTCAAGGCGGCCGAATGGGCGCTGACGGCAGAAGAGCTCGCCGAGATCGACGCGATCACAAAATAGGCCATGCGTCATTCTCGGGCGAAGCGCGGACCCGAGAATCTCAGGACGAGAAGGCACTGGTTTTGGAGACGGTCGGGTCAAGCCCGACCGTGACGGCAGAGCGACGTGCCACTCCTGACATCTTCCTGCGAATCGCCGCGTCCTCCCGATGGACCGCCCGCCGCCGCCCGCTTATGGTCCGCGCCATGAGCGAGACAGCTGATAAGACCACCGCCCCCGAGCTGAAGCCCGGCGACCATCTCTTCCTGGTCGACGGCTCGAACTTCATCTTCCGGGCCTATTTCCAGTCGATCAACCAGGACCGGAAATACAATGCCCGCTCGGACGGTTTGCCTTCGGGGGCGGTCCGGCTGTTTACGACCAAACTCTTCCAGTTCGTGCGCGAGGGCGTGCTCGGCGTCAGGCCGACGCATCTGGCCATCGTCTTCGACAAGTCGGAGAACTCGTTCCGCAAGGTGATCTACCCGGCCTATAAGGGCAACCGCTCCGACCCGCCGCCCGACCTGATCCCGCAATTCCCGCTGATGCGCGAGGCGGTGCGCGCCTTCGGATTGCTGCCGGTCGAGCAGGATGTCTACGAGGCCGACGATCTGATCGCGACCTATGCCAGACAGGCGCGCGAGGCCGGCGCCGATGTCCTGATCGTCTCGGCCGACAAGGACCTCATGCAACTCGTGCGGCCGGGCGTGGCGATGTACGATCCCGCCTCCGGCGATGCCAAGAAGGGCGCCGGATTTCGCGCCGAGCGCAAGATCGGCGAGCCCGAGGTCGTCGAGTATTTCGGCGTGATGCCCGACAAGGTCACCGACGTCCAGGCACTCGCCGGCGACGCCACCGACAACGTTCCCGGCGCGCCGGGCATCGGCATCAAGACGGCGGCCCAGCTCATCGGCGAATATGGCGATCTCGACACGCTGCTCGCCCGCGCTTCCGAGATCAAGCAGCCCAAGCGCAGGGAAACGCTGACCAATCCAGAGATTGTCGAGAAGATTCGCATCTCGCACAAGCTCGTGACGCTGGTCGACGACGTCGCGGTCGAGACGCCGCTGTCGCATCTGACACTGGGCCAGCCCGATCCGGTCCGCCTCGTCGCCTTCCTCAAGGCGATGGAGTTCACCACCATCACCAAGCGCGTCGGCGAAGCCTACGAGGCCGACGTCGCGGCGATCGATGCCGATGAGGCGCTGGCGCCCGGCGGCGCGCGCGCAGCCGAACTCAAGGCACTCTATGTCGGTGCCGATGCGAGTGAGGGGCTGCCCTCGCTGTCGCAGGCGGCGAGCGCGGCTGTCACCCAGCCGGCGACGGCCGCACCGAGCGATGGTTGGCTGAAGCCCGCCGATCTCGCGGCGTCACGCAAGAACGAGGCGATCGCGGCCAAGATCGATTTGACGGCCTATGAATGCGTGCGTGATCTGGACACGCTCAATCGCTGGATCACTGCCGCCTACGAGGCCGGCCATGTCGCGATCGACACCGAAACCAGCGCCATCGACCCGATGCAGGCCGATCTGGTCGGCGTCTCGCTGGCGGTCGCGCCGGGCAAAGCCTGCTACATCCCCTTGCAGCATCGCGGCGGCACCGATCTCTTCGGCGGCGGCATGGTCGAGGGCCAGATCCCGATGGCGCAGGCGCTGGCGGCGCTGAAGCCCCTGCTGGCCGACCCCGGCGTGCTGAAGATCGGCCAGAACCTCAAATACGATCTCGTCCTGCTGACGCGCTACGGCCTCGACGTCGCGCCGATCGACGACACGATGCTGATCTCCTATGCCCTCGATGCCGGCAACAACACGCACGGCATGGATCGCCTGTCCGAGCTGCATCTCGGCCATGAGACGATCACCTTCGGGCAGGTGGCCGGCACCGGCAAGGCGCAGGTCACCTTCGACAAGGTCGCGCTCGACAAGGCGACGGACTATGCCGCCGAGGACGCCGACGTCACGCTGCGGCTGTGGCTGGCGCTCAAGCCGCGCCTGGCGGCGGAGGGGCGCACGACCGTTTACGAGACGTTGGAGCGCCCGCTGATCGGGGTCCTTGCCCGCATGGAAGCGCGCGGGATCAGCATCGACCGGCAGATCCTGTCGCGGCTCTCGGGCGAGTTCGCCCAGTCGCTGGCTCGCCTGGAAGACGAGATCCACGAGATCGCTGGCGAGAAGTTCACGATCGGCTCACCCAAGCAGCTCGGCGACATCCTGTTCGGCAAGATGGGGTTGTCGGGCGCCAAGAAGACCGCGACCGGCCAATGGGCGACGGGTGCCGGAGTGCTCGAGGAATTGGCCGAGCAGGGCCATCCGCTGCCCTCGAAGATCCTGGAATGGCGCCAGCTCTCCAAGCTGAAATCGACCTATACCGACTCGCTGCCGGCCTATGTGAACCAGCAGACGCAGCGCGTTCACACCTCCTTCGCGCTGGCGGCGACGACGACGGGCCGGCTCTCCTCCTCCGAGCCCAACCTCCAGAACATCCCGATCCGCACCGAGGCCGGCCGCAAGATCAGGACGGCCTTCATCCCCGAGAAGGGCTACAAGCTGGTCTCAGCCGATTACAGCCAGATCGAGTTGCGACTCCTCGCCCATATCGCCGAGATCCCGCAACTTCGGCAGGCCTTCGCCGACGGCATCGACATCCATGCGATGACGGCGTCGGAAATGTTCGGCGTCCCCGTGCAGGGCATGCCGAGCGAGGTGCGCCGCCGCGCCAAGGCGATCAATTTCGGCATCATCTACGGCATTTCGGCCTTCGGGCTGGCGAACCAGCTCGGCATCGGCCGAGAGGAGGCCAGCGCCTATATCCGCAAGTATTTCGAGCGGTTCCCCGGAATCCGTGACTATATGGACGCGGCCAAGACCTTCGTGCGGGCCAACGGCCATGTCGAGACGATCTTCGGACGCATTTGCCACTTCCCGGCCGTCGCCTCGAAGAACCCCTCCGAGCGCGCCTTCGTCGAGCGCCAGGCGATCAACGCACCGATCCAGGGCTCGGCCGCCGACATTATTCGCCGCGCCATGATCCGCATGGAGGATGCGCTTGCGGAAGCCAGGCTCGACGTCCGCATGCTGCTGCAGGTCCATGACGAGCTGGTTTTCGAGGTGCCCGACGCACAGGTCGAGGCGGCCTTGCCGGTCATCACCAGGGTGATGGTTGAGGCACCCCAACCGGCGGTCCAGCTCAGGGTTCCGCTTCAGGTTGATGCGCGCGCCGCAGGAAACTGGGACGAGGCGCACTGAGGCTGTTTGCCAGATGCGGAACCTTCGTCGACAAGCCAACGTTGTCGGTTGTTGATTAAACGCGCAGCGCGCGGTTCGCGCGTTGGAACGGAAGATATGCTCAATACATCCGCCTGGAAGCCCTTTCCGCGATACATGGGAGAGCCGGAGGTCGAGGATCTCCATGAGGACGTGACGCCGTCCGAGCATGACCTGATCGTCCGTTACGCCATCATCGGCATCTTCGTTATCCTCACCACAGCGTCCCTGCATCTGACGAAGATGATCGCGCTGCCGATCACGGCTGGCATCATCTTCGGCCTCGTTCTCGGTCCGGCCGTGGACTGGCTCGTCCGCCGTAACGTCCCCCAGCACCTGGCCGCCGCGATCATCGTGTTGCTCTTCCTCGGCGTCATCACGGCGGCGATCACGGTGCTGGCCGTCCCCGTAGCCGGCTGGAGCGACCAGGCGCCGGCCATGATGACGGCGCTCAAGACCAAGCTCGCTGGCGTCTTTGCCGTCATGGACGAGGCCAAGAAGGCCATTGGTGCGCTGACGGGAAAAAATGGCGCGGAACTCAGCGTCTCCCAGGGAAATCCCCTGATCGACATCGCGATGTCGGGCTCGACAGCGGCCGGCGGGATGCTGGTCTTCGTCGCCACGGTGTATTTCTGGCTGGCGACGCGCCGCCACCTTAAGGCGCGTGCGCTGCGCCTGTGTCTGGGGCGCGGCGCCCGCAAATCGGCGGGCGCCTTCTTCCAGGAGATCGAGACCCGCGTGGCCCGCTATTTCGGGCTGGTGACGCTGATCAACCTGGGCATGGGCATCCTGACCATGGGCATCGCGTGGCTCGCGGGGCTGCCTTTCCCGATCTTCTGGGGCGCGCTGGCCTTCATCCTGAACTACCTCGCCTTCATCGGGCCGATCATCGTCACGGTCATGCTGTTCGCCGGCGCCTTGATCGACGCGCCGCTCGTGCTGACGGCGATCTGGCCGGCTGCGGCCTATTTCGTGCTGCATTTGATCGAGGGCAACGCGGTCACGCCGGTCTTCGTTGGACGCAGGCTGACGATCTCGCCTTTCCTCGTCTTCATCGGTTTCATTTTTTGGCTCTGGCTCTGGGGCCCGGTCGGCGCGGTCCTCTCGACTCCGATCCTGCTCGTCGCCATGGTGGCCCAGGAGGAATTCGCCCGCTACCGCGCGGCGCAGGCCGAGGAGCAGGCCCAGACCCAGGATCAGGTGCCGGCACAAGCGGCCTGAGCCGAGGGCGGACGGAACCAGGCCGGACCGGGCGCGTTGGCCCGGAAAGCGCTTTTGAGCCGGCCCCGGGTCGGGCGGAAGCCGACATTTGCAGATACGTTCAAACGATACCGATCTACGCAAGGGACAAGCGACATGGCCAGCACCACCACCACCGCGAAGAATGAGGCAAAAGCCTCCGTCAAGCGCGCCAAGGACGAGGTCGTTGCCGGTGGCGAGGCGGTTGCCGCCGAGGCGCGCCGGACCGCCAGCCGGGTCAAGCGCGAAGCCGGCGCGATCGAGGACAGCCTCACCCGCGGTGCCGAGGATCTGGTGGCGACGGTCGGCGAGCGTCTGCGCTCGGTCGGGGTCGACACGGACCGGATCGTCGATGTCGCCAAGGAGCAGGCCACGGATCTGCAGCGTCTGATCGAGGATGAAATCCGCGAGCGTCCGCTGCGCGCGCTGGGCCTTGCCGCAGCGGTCGGCCTGTTCGTCGGCTTCCTTTCGGCGCGCTGAGCCGATGCTGGGGGGAATCGGAGCCTTTATCGCGTCGGAGATCTCCGGCGTCGTCAGGCGCAACCTCATCGTCTATGCGCTGATGGGGTTCGCCGCCCTGCTGGTGCTCTGCGCCGGCGGCTATGCCTTGGCCGCACTGCATACGGTGCTGGCGCTGCGCTACGGCACGGCCGAAGCGAGCCTGTTCATCGCCGGCGGCCTGCTGGTGGCGGGGCTGGCGATGTTCGGCAGCGCGCTCTACGTCAAGAACCGTCGCCGGCCGGCCCGGCCCATGGCAGCGACCGCACTGGTGGCTGCACCGCTGGCGGCAAAGCTGATCGGCTCGCGCATGAGCGGCCGCACCGGCTTGCGCATTGCGCTGGTTGGCGGCGTTGTGGTGCTTGGAGCCCTGCTGGGCCGGCAGTTCTTTGCCGGCGGCGATGGCGATGGCGACGACGAGGCGTAACGGCCTGGCCCGCACCGATCGACGGCCGTGGCGGCAGGGTCGCTGCGTGTCTTTTTACATAGGGATTGTGGGTGCCCTCCTGTAACACGGAGTCATGTCTGCTCAGGTGAGGCCTCGCGCGCGCTCCATAGTTCCCGCGATCCCCGTTCTTCGGGCGCGGTTGCGCTCTGCGACGATCGCGGTCATCGCGATCGTCGTCGTCGCCGTCGCCATCGTCCTGGCGGCCTGGATCAATCTTCAGGCGCAGAATACGGCCGAGCAAGTGTCCCGCGCGATCGCCGTTCGTGAAAACGCCGAGCGCTTCCTCGGTCATCTGCGCGATGCAGAAACCGGTCAGCGCGGCTACATGCTCACCGGCACGGCGAGTTATCTGGTTCCGTTCACGAATGGCCGCAGCTCCGCTGTTCCCGCGCTGGAGACGCTGGAAGAGCTGGTCGAAAGCGATCCAGAGCAAAAGCGGCTTGTCGCCGATCTTCGGGAGCCGATGGAGCGAAAGCTTGCGGAACTCGACATGACGGTCAGCCTCGCGCGCGACGCCCGTCAGCGCGAAGCGCTTGCCATCATCCGCGAGGGCAAGGGCATCGGAGCCATGGAGGCTCTGCGCGCCGGCGTCCAGAAGATCCAGCTCGCCGAAAACATCCGGCTGGTCTCCCTCCACCGAAACGAGGAGCGCCGCCGCCTGCTGGCAAGCATCGGCATCGTCGTGGCATTGGCCGGCCTCGCCTTTGCCGCATGGCAGCAACTGCGCATCCGCCAACGCCGCAGTGTCTCGCTGGCGGTCAGCAACGCGCAACTCGAGCAGATCGTCGGCGAACGCACCCAGCAGCTCGAAAACGAGCGCCTGCGAATGGAAGCGCTGCTGCGCGACGTCAACCACCGCGTCGGCAACAACCTCGCCATGGTCTCCGCGCTGCTTAACGTCCAGAGCCGGCAGAGCCGTGAGCCGGCCGTGCGCACAGCCCTGCAGCAGGCGCAGTCGCGCATCCAGGCCATCGCCGCAGGCCAACGCCGCCTGCGCCTCGACCTCGAAACCGACGAGATCGAGGCCCGCCCCTATATGGAGGATCTGCTGGCCGAGATCGGCAAGGCCGCCGAAGGCCGTCCGATTCAGGTGGCCCTTGTCATGGAGGAGATTCGGCTGCCTGGCCGCGACGCGGTGTCCTTCGTGGTCATCGTCAACGAACTGGTGACGAACGCGATCAAGCACGCTTTCCCCGATGACATGTCGGGCAACATCGTGATCCGCTTCGAGGAGACCGTTCTGGAGGGCGAGCCCGCCCTCGCCTTGACGGTGGAGGATGACGGCATCGGCATGCCCGCCGAGATCGAGGCCAAGGGCCTCGGCCAGACCGTGATCGCGAGCCTGCTGCGCAGCATGCGGGCGACGATGACGACGGCCCCGCTCGATCCGGGCTCTCCGCGCCCGGGCACCTGCGTGACGCTGACGTTTCCCAAGCGCCTGAGCGCGTCAGGGGCATAAGGCAAAGACCCGGTCGGATGACGGGCTTTCAGTCTCTATCCGGCGCCGCGCTTCCCGAAGAAGCGCGGCTGGTCGGGCGAGGATCAGAGCCCTTCGAACAGGGCGCTCGAAATATACCGCTCGGCGAAGGAGGGGATGATCACGACGATCGTCTTGCCGGCATTCTCCGGCCGCGCGCCGACTTCCAGCGCTGCCGCGATGGCGGCGCCCGACGAGATGCCGGCCGGAATGCCCTCGAATTTGGCCAGGGCCCGCGAGGTCTCGAAGGAGGTCTGGTTGCCGACCGTGACGACCTCGTCGATGACCGAACGGTCGAGAATGCCGGGCACGAAACCTGCGCCGATGCCCTGAATCTTGTGCGGGCCGGGCGCACCGCCCGACAGCACCGGCGAATCCTCGGGCTCGACGGCGACGATCCTCACATTCGGGTTCTTGGCCTTCAGAACCTGACCGACACCGGTGATGGTACCGCCCGTGCCGACGCCCGAGATGAAAATATCGATCTTGCCCTGCGTATCGTTCCAGATTTCAAGCGCCGTCGTCTTGCGGTGGATCTCCGGATTATGCGGGTTCTCGAACTGCTGCGGGATGATCGAGCCCGGAATCTCCGCCCTGAGCTCCTCGGCCTTGGCGATCGCCCCGCGCATGCCGCCGGGGCCGGGCGTCAACACGAGTTCGGCGCCGAGCAGCGCCAGCATCTTGCGGCGCTCCAGCGACATGGTTTCCGGCATCACCAGGATCAGGCGGTAGCCGCGCGCGGCCGCCACGAAGGCGAGCGCGATGCCGGTGTTGCCCGAGGTCGGCTCGATCAGCGTGCCGCCTGGCTTCAGCGCGCCCGATGCCTCCAGCGCGTCGATCATGTTGACGCCGATGCGGTCCTTGACGCTGGCGATCGGGTTGAAGAATTCGAGCTTCGCCAGAATCGTCGCCTTGACGCCGCGCTCGGCCGTCAGGCGGTTCAGCTTGACCAGCGGGGTATCGCCGATGGTGTCGGTGATCGAGTCGTAGATCCGGCCGCGACCCGGCGCTTTCTCCGGGGTGGGCTCGGGCTTGCGCACTGCCTCAGTCATGGGGACTCTCCTTGAAGCGTCGGTCTGGTGCCGTCGATTGGGAGTGCAAGCTATCTTAATTCACGCAACCTGTCGATGAATGTCATAATTCACATTCTATATCGTAAAATCGACATCGATGCCTGCCGCACCGAAGACGGCCTCGTCCAGCGCGCGCCGACAGAGGTCCTCGACGGTAATATCGTCCAGCACCGCGAGGAACGCCTGCGAGGCGCGCATCACCTCCGGCCCGATCACGTCGTCGACCAGGCGCGAGTGCGGCGTCGGCCCGAGCGCGTCATCGCCGGAATCCTGCATCGCCGCGCGTGCGATGTCGCCGGCGGTGATCCTGCGGCGCTCCCGAGCCAGTTCGTAGCCGCCGCGAGGGCCGCGCACGCCCTTGAGGATGCCGACCCGGACCAGCGCCTGCAGCAGCGTTTCGAGATGGCGCGGCGGGAGATCGTGCCGCGCCGCCAGATGCTTGGCCGCGACCGGCGAGGGGCGGGCATGCAGGGCAATGTCGACCACCGCCGCGAGCGCGAGCTGGCTGCGGCGCGAGAGCAGGATCACGACGCTTGCTCTTTTGTGAAAGCTGCGCCGCCACTGACGCCTGTCGAGCCGAAGGCGCCAGCTCCGCGCCCCGTCTCGCTCAGGGCCTCAGCTTCGATGATCGTTGCCCGGGCCACCGGCGCGACCACCATCTGTGCGATGCGGTCACCACGCCGGATAGTGAAGGGCTCGGTGCCGAGATTGATCAGGATCGCTGTGACCTCGCCGCGATAGTCGCTATCGACCGTGCCCGGGGAATTCAGGACCGTGACGCCATGCTTGAACGCCAACCCGGAACGCGGGCGTACCTGCGCTTCGAATCCGATAGGCAATTCCAAGGCGATGCCAGTCGGCACGGCGGCGCGCCCGCCCGGAGCAATGACAAGCGTATCATCCACGGCGAGGGCGGCACGCAAGTCGAGCCCGGCGGCACCGGCGCTCTCATAGGCTGGCAGAGGCAGGCCGCCGCCATGCCCGACACGGAGAATGGGGACCGCCACCATCGTCTAGGCTCTTGCCTTCGATGCGTCGATGATCTCGGAGACGCGGGCGATCAGCCGGCCGGCGACCTCCTGCTTGGCCAGGGTCGGCCAGCTTTCGACACCCTCGCGCGTCACCAGATGCACGGTGTTGGCGTCCCCGCCCATCACGCCTGTGCCGCCGACGTCGTTGGCCACGATCAGGTCGCAGCCTTTCTTCGCCAGTTTGGCCTGCGCAAAGGCGACGACATTCTGCGTTTCAGCGGCGAAGCCGACGACGAGACTCGGGCGGCCGCTTGGCCGATGCGCGACGGTGGCGAGGATGTCGGGGTTCTCGATCAGAGCGAGCGGAGGCAGGCCGCTGCCGTCCTTTTTCATCTTCTCGGGCGCCGCGTCGGCCACGCGCCAGTCGGCGACGGCGGCGGCAAAGATCGCGATGTCAGCCGGCAGCGCCGCCTCGACGGCCGCCAGCATCTCGCGGGCGGATTCGACATGCACCGTCTCGACACCCGGCGGATCGGGCACAGCGACAGGGCCGGACACCAGCGTCACCCTCGCGCCGGCCGCGGCTGCCGCTGCGGCGATGGCATGGCCCTGCTTGCCGGAGGAGCGGTTGGCGATGTAGCGCACCGGGTCGATCGCCTCATGCGTCGGTCCGGAGGTCACAAGCACATGCCGGCCGGCGAGCGGGCCCTGCGGACTGCCGGCGCCTCCGGGCAGCCGGCCCAGGAACCCGATCGCGCGCTGCTGCGTAGTGGCTTCACCCGCCAGCGCGAGTTCGATCGCGGCCAGGATCTCGGCGGGCTCGGCCATGCGGCCCGGCCCGCTCTCGCCACGTTCGGCCATGGCACCGGAATTGGGGCCGACGACGAGGATACCGTCCTTTTCGAGCTGCGCCATGTTCCGGCGTGTCGCCGGATGCTGCCACATCCGCGGGTTCATAGCGGGCGCGATCAGCACGCGCTTGTCCGTGGCGAGCAGGGCGGTCGAGGCGAGGTCGTTGGCCAGCCCCGTCGCCATCTTGGCGATCAAGTCGGCGGTTGCGGGGGCGACGACCAGCAGATCGGTCGAGCGCGACAGCGCGATATGGCCGATATCGGCCTCGTCGGTCAGCGAGAACAGGTCGGTGAAGCAACGCTCCCCCGCCAGCGACGAGACGGCAAGCGGTGTCACGAACTCGGCGCCGGCCTTGGTCAGGATGCAGCGCGAGCTGATGCCGCGATCCTTCAACCGGCGGATCAGTTCCAGGCACTTATAGGCGGCGATGCCGCCGCCGATGATCAGGAGAATGGAGCGGGAGGCGGACAAGGTAGGGGGCTCCTGGGCCGGGAATGCACGTTACCTAGCATCCTGCGCGAGGGGCTGTCATCGGGCGCACCGTCATGCTCGGGCTCGACCCGAGCATCTCGTCCCGAGAGATTCTCGGGTCTGCGCTTCGCTTCGCCCGAGAATGACGGCAAGATAGCCCCTACCGAAACGGCGGCTCGTCGAAGCTTCGCAGCTTCCGCGAATGGATCGTCGATCCCGCTTCCTTCAGCTTTTCCAGTGCGGCGAGTCCGATCCGCAGATGCTCGCTCACCGCGCGCTCGTAGAAGGCGTTCGCGGCGCCCGGCAGCTTGATCTCGCCATGCAGCGGCTTGTCGGAGACGCAGAGCAGCGTTCCGTAGGGCACGCGCAGGCGGTAGCCCTGCGCCGCGATCGTGCCCGATTCCATATCGACGGCGATGGCGCGCGACAGGTTGATCCGCCGGCGCTCCTTGGTCCAGCGCAGCTCCCAGTTGCGGTCGTCCTGCGTCACGACCGTGCCGGTGCGCAGTCGGTTCTTGAGCCGCTCGCCCTGCTCGCCGGTGACCTCGGCGGCCGCCTCCTGCAGAGCGACCTGCACCTCCGCCAGGGCTGGAACGGGCACGTCGGGCGGCACCAGTTCGTCGAGAATGCCGTCCTGCCTCAGATAGGCATGGGCGAGCACGTAATCGCCGATGATCTGCGTCTGGCGCAGACCCCCGCAATGGCCGACCATCAGCCAGCAATGCGGACGCAGCACCGCGAGATGGTCGGTGATGTTCTTGGCGTTGGAGGGGCCGACGCCGATATTGACCAATGTGACGCCCTGGCCGTTTTCACGGATCAGATGATAGGCCGGCATCTGGAAGCGGTGCCAGGGCGCCGCCATCACCCGCTCGGCGGCGCTGACATCGATGCCGTCGCGCTCGATGCGGATTCCGCCCGGCGTCACCAGCGCCAGCGCCGTACCGGCCTCGATCTCGGCGAGGCCCAGCCGCACGAACTGATCGACATAGCGATGGTAATTGGTCAGCAGGATCCAGGGCTGCACCGCGCGCCAGTCCGTGCCGGTGTAATGCACCAGCCGCCGCAGCGAGTAGTCGACACGCACCGCGTCGAACAGCGAGAGCGGGCGCGGTTCGCCATCGACGATATCGAAGGTGCCATCGGCGATCTCGTCGCCGACCAGCGAGAGCAGCGGAGTCGGGAAATGCCGCGCCAGCTGCGCCGCCGTGACCTTGCCGCGCCCGAGCTCGTCGCCGCCATCGAGCGCATAGGGATAGGGGATCTCCTGCGCGCTGACGCCTGTCTCGATCGTCGCGCCATACTCCTCGACCAGCGGCTGGAGCTGGTCGAGGAGATAGGAGCGAAATTCCGCAGGCTGCGTCACCGTCGTCGAATAGATCCCGGGCGCGGCGAATTTGGCATAGCCGCGCCGTGTCGCGGCCGGCAGCTTCGAGGGTTCGTAGGTGGCTCGCAGCAGCGGGTAGCGGTAGCGGGCCCGCTCGTCTGCAGTCGGCGCCTGCCCGGTCTCGAAGAAGCGCTGCAGATCGTCGCGCAGCGCCGTCCGCGCCTGCGCATACAGCGTCTCGAGCCGATCGACGGCGGCGGCGGGCGTGGCGGCTGTCTCGAACGTCATGGGCGGGAGCGTCCTTTCGTTCGGTGGAGCTTCTAGCCGCGGCGCAGGTCGCGTGACAACTGCCAGCCTCTGACAGCGGGGCCGGGTTGACTCCCGTCGGGCGCTCTTTTACTAAACCGATAAGTTAACTAATTCGACGGGGCGGCAAAGCAACCCTGCGCCCGCCACAAGGACGTTGCCATGCTCAAGACCGTTCTCCTCAGCCTCGCTGGCCTCCTCGTCATCGCGATTGCCGTGACGCTGATCCTCGCGGCGATGAAGCCCGGCAGCTTTCAGGTCCAGCGCTCCATTGCGATCAACGCGCCGCCTGAGCGGGTCTATCCGCTGATTGCCGATTTCAGGGCCTGGGGCGCCTGGTCGCCCTGGGAGAAGAAGGATCCGGCCCTCAAGCGCAGCTTCAGCGGGGCCGAGGCCGGCGTTGGCGCCCGCTATGCCTGGGTCGGCGACAAGAATGTCGGCGAAGGCAGCATGGAGATCGTCGAGGCCAAGGCGCCGGGTCGGGTCGGGCTGAAGCTCGACTTCATCAAGCCGTTCGAGGCGCATAACGACGTCGTTTTCAGCCTGCAGCCTCACGGCCAGGGAGCGACGCCTTCGACGAACGTGGTCTGGACCATGACCGGTCCCGTCCCGTTTTTCGCCAAGATCATCCATGTCTTCATGAACATGGACGCGATGGTCGGTGGCGATTTCGAGGCCGGACTTGCCGCGATGAAGGCGACGGCCGAGCGCCCGGTCTGACGACCACCGACAACAGCCATCACAAGCAGAGAGGAAAGCTCATGTTCGCCAAACCGCAGAAAGAACACGACTGGCTTCATCAATTCATCGGTGAATGGACCTCGGAGATGGACTGCGCGATGGGGCCCGACCAGCCCCGCCAGAAATCGAAAGGCAAGGAAACCGTGCGCTCGCTCGGCGGCCTCTGGACGCTTGGCGAAGGAGAGGGCGAGATGCCCGACGGCACGATGGGCCAAACGCTGATGACGCTCGGTTTCGACCCCGTTAAGGGCCGCTTCGTCGGCAGCTTCGTCGGTTCGATGATGACGCATCTCTGGCCCTATGAAGGCTCGCTCGACGACAGCGGCACCGTCCTGACCCTCGACAGCGCGGGGCCGAGCATGGCGGGCGATGGTGCGATCACGCCCTATCGCGACGTGATCACGATCGTCGCCCCCGACCACCGCACCCTGACCTCCTCCACCCCGGACGGGAACGGCGGCTGGAGCGAGTTCATGACCGCCCATTACCGCCGCAAGGCCTGATCAGAAACCGGGAAGATCGAGGGAGATCCGATATGAAGCTCGCTACCTATCTGATGTTCGAGGGCAATTGCCGCGAGGCCTTCACAGTCTACGAGACGGTCCTCGGCGGAAAGATCATGGCTATGATGGACCACAAGGGCACGCCGGCCGAAGAGCATGTCGGCCCCGAATGGGCCGACAAGATCATGCATGCCTGCCTGGAGGTCGACGGCCAGATGCTGATGGCCTCCGACGCCCCGCCCGGCCGCAGCGACGGGCCGATGCGCAGCGTTTCGGTTTCGGTCAACGTTGCGGAGGTTGCCGAGGCGGAACGCATCTTCGCGGGCTTGTCGGAAGGAGCGACGATCCGGATGCCGATGGAGGAGACGTTCTGGTCGCCGCGCTTCGGCATGCTGCGCGACCGCTTCGGCACCAACTGGATGATCGGTGCCGAGATGCCGGCAGATAAGGCGAATTGCAGCTGAGCCATCGCGTCATTCTCGGGCGAAGCGCAGCTCAGGCCCGAGAATCTCGTGCCGGATGAGACACCGGAGACGTCTGGTCACGAAATGCTCGGGTCAAGCCCGAGCATGACGGGTGCGGCCTGATTTACCCCAGAACGGCCCAGGCGATCAGCGCCGCAATCACCCACAGCGCCCAATTCCCCCAGCGATTGCGCTGCGCTTCGGCGCGTCCGATCGCGGCCACGCTGCGCTCGTCGAGCGAGAAGCCGTGGCGCGAGGCGTCCTCCAATTGGCCCAGCACGCGCTCGGCCCGGCCGAGCGTCTCCGGCAAACGGGCGAGGCTACCGAACAGCGACTGCGCGCCCCGGCCGGCCTCCTCGATCCGCCCGAGCGGACCGAGATTACGGGCGATCCAGTCACGCACGACCGGCTCGGCCGTGCTCCACATGTCGAGATGCGGATCGAGCGTGCGCGCGACGCCCTCGACCACCACCATCGTCTTCTGCAGCATGACGAGTTCGGTGCGGGTCGCCATGTCGAACATGCCGGTGATCTCGAAGAGCAGCGTCAGCACCTTGGCCATCGAGATCTGATCGGCGCTCTTGTCGTGGATCGGTTCGCCCACCGCGCGGATCGCCTGGGCGAAATCGGCGACGTCGTGATGCAGCGGCACATAGCCGGCCTCGAAATGCACCTCGGCGACGCGGCGATAGTCGCGGGTGATGAAGCCGAGCAGGATTTCGGCGAGGAAACGCCGCTCCTTCAGGCCGAGCCGGCCCATGATGCCACCATCGACCGCCACCAGCCGCCCTTGAGCATCGACGAACAGGTTTCCCGGATGCATGTCGGCATGGAAGAAGCCGTCGCGGATCGCGTGCTTCAGAAAGGACTGGATGACGATGCGCCCGAGCGTCGGCAAATCATGGCCGGCCGCCCGCAGGCCCTCGATGTCGGACAGGCGGACGCCGTCGATCCACTCATCGACCAGCATCTCGCGCGCGGTGAGCTGCCAGTCGGGCTCCGGCACGCGGAAATCGGCGTCCTCTTTCGTGTTCTCGGCGAATTCGGAGAGCGCGGCGGCTTCCAGCCGCAGATCCATCTCCATCGTCACCGAGCGCGCCAGCGTCTCAACCACGCCGGTCATGCGCAGGCGGCGCGCTTCCGCCGAGCGGCTTTCGGCCAGTTCCGCGCCGAAGCGCATCGCGCCGAGATCGCGGTGGAAACGGTCGCGAATCCCCGGTCTCAGGATTTTTACCGCGACCTCGCGGCCGTCATGCAGCCGGGCGCGATGCACCTGTGCGATGGAAGCCGCGGCGACCGGCTCGCCGAAGGAGGCGAAGACCTGCTCGACCGGCTTGCCATGGGCGGCTTCCACGATCGCGCGCGCCTGTGCCATCGGGAAGGGTGGCATCCGGTCCTGCAGCGCCGACAGGTCCGAGGCGATCTTCATGCCGACGACGTCGGGCCGCGTCGCCAGAAACTGCCCGAACTTCACATAAGAGGGCCCCAGCCGTGTCAGCGCGGCCGCCAGCCGCGTCGCCGAGGTGCCGGCGCCGCGACGCTCGATCAGCCGCCCGAGCCGGATCGCCCCGCGCGCCAGCGGCGGCAGCACGGAGGGGTCGACCAGCGCCAGCGCGCCCTCGCGGGCGAGCACGAAGCCGACACGAGCGGTGCGCGCGAGATGGAACAGGGAGGAGATCATAAACGCGCCGTCATGGTCGGGCTTGATCCGACCATCTCATGCCGAAAAAGACTCCCGTCGAGAGATGCTCGGGTCAAGCCCGAGCATGACGCGCAACGACCTCTCACATCTTCCAGCCCGAATGCAGCGCCACAACGCCGCCCGTCATGGGCGTGTACTTGGCGCGGCGGAAGCCGGCGGCCTCGATCATCCCGGCGAAAGCCTGCGGCCTTGGGAATTTGCGGATCGATTCGACGAGATATTGGTAGGGCTCTGCCTCGCCGGTCACCATCCGGCCCATGGGCGGAATGACGTTGAAGGAATAGGCCTCATAGATCTTGTCGAGCAGCGGCACATCGACATGGCTGAATTCGAGACAGAGGAACCGTCCGCCGCGCTTGAGCACGCGATGGGCTTCCGCCAGCGCCTTGTCGATACGCGGCACGTTCCTGATGCCGAAAGCAATCGTATAGGCATCGAAATGGTTGTCGGGCAGGCCGAGTTCCTCGGCGTTGCCCTGCACGAAACGGATACGGTCGTCATCGGGAAACCGCTTGGCGGCGCGGTCGCGGCCGACGCTCAGCATCTGCGCATTGATGTCGAGCACGGTGACGTCGGTCTGCGGCCCGCCGGCCTCCAGCACGGAGAAGGCGACGTCGCCGGTGCCACCGGCCACGTCGAGATGGTGGAAGGGTCGGTCCTTGGCCGGGTTGATCGCGGTCAGAAGCGCGCTCTTCCAGACCCGGTGGAGACCTGCCGACATCAGATCGTTCATCAGGTCGTAGCGGGCGGCGACCTTGTGGAAGACATCGTCGACCTTGGCCTGCTTGTCGGTGAGCGGCACGGTCTCGAAGCCGAAATGGGTGGTCTCGGGGGCTGCTGTCACGATCGGGCCGACCTTGTGCAAAATCTGTCTTGTTTTCGCCTGTGGCGATGCATAGCCAAACCAGCGGGGCTTGTCGCGGGCCCTTTCGACGCAAGGCTTTACCAAGGTCGTTTCCGATGCCCGAGCTTCCCGAGGTCGAAACCGTCCGGCGCGGGCTGGAGCCCGCCATGCTCGGCCAGCGCTTCGCCCGCATCGAGCAGAACCGGCCCGATCTGCGCTTTCCCCTCCCGGACCGTTTCGTCGAGCAGCTGACCGGCCGGCGAATCGAGGCCCTGTCGCGCCGCGCCAAATACCTGATCGCCGATCTGGATGACGGCCAGGCGCTGATCATGCATCTGGGCATGAGCGGGCGCTTCGTGGTCGAGGCGCCCGGCACACCGCCGGTCGAGCCCGGCGCCTATTACAACGAGATCGGCCGGCATCTGATCCACGACCATGTCGTCTTCCACATGGGGTCTGGCGCCCGCGTCACCTACAATGACGTTCGCCGCTTCGGTTTCATGGATCTCGTGCCGCGCGCGGAGCTGGCGGCCTCGAAGCACTTTGCCGGCATGGGCATCGAGCCGCTCGGCAACGAACTCTCGGGCGAAACGCTGGCCGGGCTTTTCGCCGGAAAGGTCGCGCCGCTGAAGGCGGTTCTGCTCAACCAGCGCCTCGTGGCGGGGCTGGGCAACATCTATGTC
>QBLV01000070.1:0-12656 GCA_003241815.1 Hyphomicrobiales bacterium
CAGTGGCCGCGCATCTGCGGCAAGAAGCTTCTTCCCCTGCCTGCCGACGCGTTCCTGACGGACGCGTTCCTCTCGCGTTACCGGCCAGGCTTCCTCACCTTCGCCTATGCGGCGGGGTGCGGCTATCACCCGCACAACCCCGCAGCGCAGGGCTTGTTCGGGATCGCCCGGCGGCTGAACGCTCCCCTGCACAAGCTGTCGGCGACGACGCAGTCCGACCCGACGACGCGGCTGCGGGAGCTGAACCGCGGTCGCTATGGCGCGCTCACAGGGACCGAGGAGGGCCATCTGTGCAGTGAGCTGGGCTTCAACACCTGGACCTTCCAGGTCCTGCTTCCGGTCGGCACGCCGCTCGAGGGCTCGCCCGTGACTGTTCAGGAGCGTGGCCTGTCCGTGCGCCTGCCCCATGACCTCGGCAGCGAGGAGTTCGAGAAGCGCATGCATGACCTGATGCAGGACTGCTCGCTCGGCGCCTGGCTCGAATCGCCTGACGGCATCGCCCATTGCAACATGGCCAACATCGATCGCAGGACGCTGCGGCGCTACTCGACCTACGGCTTCAACGCGACCTGGCGGCGCTCGGTCGCAAACGAGATCTACTTCTTCCGGCCGAAGACCGACGATGTCGATCGCCTGATCAGGATCATCGAGGTCATCATCCATCGGCACGTCACGCTCGGGGCTGCCGTCGCGAATGTGAGCTTTCTGTCGCTCGGTCAGGGCATCGAGAAGGAAACGGCCTTCTGAAGGCTCAACGATCCCGGACCGCTCGAAGGCCGACGATCGAGGAGCACGCCAGCTCTCCAGATCTCCAGGATCCCGACCTCTTCGGAAACTCTCCCCCTATCGTGATCGCGGAAAGTGCCATTACTGGAGAGCCTCCGCGCGCAGATGCTTGCCGATCCCCGGCAAGTACCTGCGGGCACATCATCCGGAGGCACACCGTGACCCAGTTCAAGTGTTTCAACGTCTGCAAGACCCACGGGCTCTACGCCCGGGTCTTGCCGTTCACGATCAGCTACAGCAAATCGGAAGAGTTTGAAGGCCTGGCGATGCCTATCATCGTCCGCGATGGACGTAATGAGCTCAACGCTTTGCTCAAGACCGGGTCGAAGGATCGGGTCGTGGTGATCGATGCGACGCATCTCGGCCGCACCGCGGTCTTCGGCCGTCAGGAAACGGCGAGCGCGCGGGCCGGTGGCGCCCGCGCGGTGGTCGTTCTCGGGCTCGTCGCTCACGTCTCGGCTCTCGAGAGCGAGCGCATCCCAATCCGCGCCTTCGGCGCCACGCCGAGGATGCTGCCGGCCGACGGCGGTTCCGCCCACGCCGCCATGATCGACACCGACTGCGGGCTCCTCACCACTGACGACTACATCGTCGGTGATGCCGACGGCGTTATTGCGGTCGAGCTCGAACTCTATCAGCAGGGCAATTCCATCAAGTAGCGCAGACAGGTGGCCGACGCTCTGTCGGCCACCTTTGCGGCAGAAGGCGAAGCCCAAAGTCAATCATGTCTCACCTGGGCCTATCACCGATAGTAAAGGGCTCAACACCCCGAACAACGCCGCCGCATTAACCAAAATTGTTCGCCAAATCATGAAAGAACAAAAAAAGAACGCGTCGAGAGTGGAAATTTATGAGACGATTTGTTCTTCAGTGATTCGCGTACCTTAGGAGTTTTGATATGATGCAAGCTGCGGATGACCCTGTTTCGACCAGAAAGATCTGCCCCTCCAAATTGGCAGTCACCAACTTCGGCGAGTGTCGCATCGTCCACGGTGATCTCATCTACGTCTTTAGCCTAGCCTGCGCTTACAATGAGGGCTTGGCGACCGACAAGAAGAAGCTCCTCTCCGCTGAACCGAAAGACGTGCCGATCGCGACGATCTACGGAGCCGTGCCACAGGATCGGCGGCGGCATCTTGTTCCGCTCCCGCAGCCTCCGATCATGCCGACGACACCGATATCTCCTTTCCAGCCTTGCCTCCTTGTCAAGCATCCGCTCGGTCTGGTGCTTGCGGATGGCCTAGATCGCCTCAACCAGCTGATCCTCCTTGGCGCCACGCATGTGCCGTGCGTCGTCATCTCGTGGGACGATTGCAAGGAATATGGCCAAGTTTTCGAAAAGTTTGATGATCCTCCATCCGGACAGAGGGTGCTCGAGCAGACCCGGCCGCCCGCGCAGGGAAGCCAAACGGCACGGCGAAAGGCCAACGAGACGGGCCCGGTAACAAGTCACGCCCATAAGGAGGCAGGAGACGATCTGCGGCCGACCTCGCTGTTGCTTCTGATGCCTGCCCCCACGATCGCCAGGATGGAACGCGGGCGGGTGATCCTCAAATTCAATAGCTTCGAGGAGGCCAAGCAATCCGTAACCCCGCTCGATGGTGGGGACGAGGAACTTGTGGATGCAATCGACATCATACCGAAGAAGGTCCCGGGCGATTTCGGCTCGACCGGGCCCGCCGGCTTCAGCCTTCAGGAGCTCACCCTGATCCTGTTCCTCAATCTCCTGCTGAAATTCATCGGAGCCCTCGTCGGCAACGGCAAGGCAGGCCGCACCATCATTGCCGGCCTGAAAAACTATCGCCGCTGGCCGAGAGCTCCGCTCGACTTGAATGAGCGGATGCGAACATGGCGCAAGTTCAAGGCTGACAAATGCCGGTACTTCTCAAAGTCGATTCCAGAAGACCTCTTCGATCTGGGCGTGAGATGGGCGTCGGGCCGAGAGAGCCTGTGCCCCAAGAGGCGGATTGGGCACGCGTTCAGGCTGGCTCGGGAAACCTTCAAGGCGCACCACCTCGCCAAGCTGATCAAAATAAACCTTCGCGAACTGTGCGCGATCAACACGCCCAACGCTCGCCGAAAAACGACCTGGCAAGCCATTCTGGCCAGGGCGGCTGACGGGACAGGCGACTCCATCCACTCCCGAAAGTACAGTGTCGACGTCAGATACCGCATGTTGCTTGCGCTTCTTGGCCGGCTCAACCCGGCCAAGATCTGGCGCGAGACGACCCGTGACACACTGATGTACCAGTGGCTGATCGCCATCGGGGACCTCAACCGAACCGGCCAAATGATCGTGACCTGTCTGATGGCCCAGGAACTCGTTCAGGCCGACTATCGGCGCTCCGTGCGCCAGGGCCTTAAGGTCGGGCCTGACTGGACTCTTTTCGACAGGGCGCTAGCGCTGGCCGTGAACGGAAAGACCTACGCATCGACGGTTCGCCCGGAACTCCTAGATCTCTGCTGGAAGGCGATGCAGGGAGGGTATGCGCAGATCGTATGTCTCTCGGACGGCGAGAATTGCTGCTTTGAGAGCAAGCCGCTCAGTCTCGATGCCAGCAAGCTCGTCGAGCTGCCGATCATGCTGACCTGAGCGTCGCTTCGGAAATTCTCCCCCTATGCCTGGCCTGCGATGTGGTGAACTTGGACAGCCTCCCGACCGGAGGCTGTCATGGCCCAAAGGCCCAAAACGAAACGCGTTCCCGTCGCCACCGGCCAGCTGGCCGGGGGCGGTACGTCGTTTCGGTCGAGATCATTAGGGAGAGGGCGCGAGGAAGCCTGTCTCCAAGTAGAAGCGGAATTTGAGAGCTTGCCGGTGAGCCCCCGGGAAATCGAGTTGCTGAGCCACTATCTGGGTGCTGAAATCGACGCCCTGCTGCGCGGCGATGGCTGATGGATTGAAGGGGGGAAAACATGGCGGCGAAGAAGCGATCGGCAGCCCATCAGACCGCCTCGACCAGCCCCTTGCGAGTGTGCTCCTACTGCCGTGTATCGACCGGCCGGCAGGCTGATAGCGACCTGTCCATCCCCGATCAGAATCGGCAGATTGCCGACTATGTCGCCGCCAAGGGCTGGGAGCTCGTTGCGACCTATATCGATCCCGGACTGTCGGCGACCGATGACAACCGGCCTCAGTTCCAGGCCTTGATCGAGAGGGCGCTCGACGACGATCATCCCTTCGACGCCGTTTTGGTCCATTCCTATTCCCGGTTCTTCCGAGATTCCTTCAACCTCGAACTTTATCGTCGGCGGCTCGAGAAGGCCGGGGTGAAGCTGGTCTCGATCACGCAGGAACTCGGCGACGAACCGGCCGACGCCATGATGCGTCAGCTCATTGCGATGTTCGACGAGCACCAGTCGCGCGAAAATGGAAAGCACGTCCGCAGGGCGATGCAGGAGAATGCGCGCCAGGGCTTCTACAACGGTTCACCCGTTGCGCTCGGCTTCACGACCACGGTGGTCGCCCGGCACGGCAACCGCGACAAGAAGGTCCTGGTCATCGATCCCGTCGAGGCCGAGCTGGTTCGACGGATATTCCTCCTGTATCGCGATGGTGATGGCGCCAGCGGGCCAATGGGCGTCAAGGCGATCGCGACCTGGCTGAACGGGCATGGCTACCGAACCAAGCGCGGTGGCCTATTCGGCGTCGCTGCCGTCCACACGATCCTGACCAACAGGGCCTATATCGGCGAGACGACCTTCAATCGCCGCTGCTCGCGGACGCTTCGCCAGAAGCCGGCAGACCAGCACATTCACGGAGAGGTCGAGCCAATCGTCGATGGAGCCCTGTTCGAATGGGTCCAGCAGGCTCTTCCCACCCGCAGCCCCAAGGTCGTCGCCCCACGCGTGGTCACCGGGCCGATCCTGCTGACGGGTCTCGCCTCCTGCAGCTGCGGAGCTGCGATGACGCTGCGGACGGGCACCGGTGCTCAGGGCAAGGTCTACAAGTACTATACCTGCTCCGCCAGCGCCCGGCAGGGCAAGAGCGCGTGCAAAGGGCGGTCGATCCGCATGGACCGGCTCGATGGCCTCGTTGTCGAGGCCCTCAAGAACAACCTTCTTCAGCCGGAGCGCCTCGCCGATGTTCTGTCGGCCGTCATCGATTCCCGATCGCGTCGTGCCGAGGAGATCGAGGAGCGCATCCGGCGGCTTCAGCAATCTGGCGCCGAAGCGCGCGACAAGCTCCGGCGGCTGATCGACCTGATCGAAGGCACCGACATCATCGATGATGAAATCAAAAGCCGTGTCGCCCAGCGTCGCAGCGAGATCGCCAAGGTGGAAGCCGAGCTCGAAAGGCTGCAGGCTCCCCGATCAGGTCAGCAGCAGTTCTCGCACGAGGTGCTGGTGCGATTCGGCCAACTCGTCTCGGAGAACATCGAAAGCGGGCCGATCCCGTTTCGAAAGGGCTATCTCCGGGCCGTGCTTGATCGCGTGGAGGTGGATGACGGTATCGTCCGTCTCGTCGGTAACACCCACGTGCTGGCCCAGGCCGTCAAGGACGGCCCGGCCAACGTGCAGGGAGTTCGCAGATCTGTACCGAAGTGGCGCGCCCGACACGATTCGAACGTGTGACCTCTGCCTTCGGAGGGCAGCGCTCTATCCAGCTGAGCTACGGGCGCGAACCGTGGAAGCGCAATAGCTGATCGCAGCCGCTTCGGCAATGTGGGATTTTGGTAAGGAGCAAGGCCCGATGTGGCAGAGGTCACAGGTTCGAAGCGTGTCGGGCGCGCCGCGTGTGTGGCGCAATCCGGAGCCGGGGACCCGAGCCTGAGCTTGAGTTGCATATTGGCTCGTCAGCGCCAGGCCTCCATTCGGCATGAGGTGCGGAGACCTAGTCTCAAGCTAATGTGGCAGGCCAACGGCTTTCCCGTAGTCTGACGGCATCGCGTAAGGGTCGTGTCCCTGCCGGTGGTGTAGCGTCGCGGGGCCACCCCGATGCCGGCTTGGCCGGGCTGGTCAGGCGGCCACGGCTGGCAGGCTGACGATGGGATCATCGCTGATCGGCGCGTTGCTTTCCAGCGTGATGTAGTGGGCGCGCTGGACGGCCCATTTATCGTTCTGTTCGAGCAGGATGAGCGCCACCACCAAGCCAAGAGATCAACGACGCCGCGACACGGTCAACGGGGCACATGCGCGTTAGGTTGGGCACGATCGTAGGCTGGTCAAGCGCAACCATACAGACGTCGCAACGTGCACGCTCCGCCGCGATAAATTCCAGCGCCTGATCAAGGTCGCCAACTGCGGTTCGGAGGAGGAGCGTCGCCCCTTGACGTCGGATCGAATAGCGCAGACGGCCCTAGGTGCTGTGAGCTTATCCGTCCAGGTCGAGTCGAAGCCAATGATCGTCCAGGAGGCGGAGGTCATTTGGGTTAGTTCAACGAGGTTGAGTTCGGCATGCCGCGCCCGAGTGATCCAGGTTTGCCACGCGATGAAGGAGCAGGGCTGCCCAGTGCCGCCAGCCAGCCATGAGCTTCCGCAATCCGGATCCGCTGCAGGCGGTGCAGGACATCGTGGTCGAAATGCTCGGCGCGACAGCGCGAGCGTGCGTCTGCGCAGATGCGATCGAACAGGTGAGCGGTGACAAACGTGTCGGCACTGGCCCGGTGAAGGCGACCAGGCGACGCGATGCCCATCTCGTCAATGAGGCCGCCCAGGCGATAACTTCTTCGGCCTGGAAAGATGCGTCGGGCCAACAGCAAGGTGCAGAACGCGCGGACCTGCTTCCCACAGAGAAACGCGCTCGCCTCAAATTCGTAGAACCGCCGATCGAAGCCCGCATTGTGGCAAACGATCGGCGAAGATCCGATGAAGGACGTCAGTTGGCACATGGCAGCAGCAGAGCTCGGTGCGCCGCTTAGCATCGCCGTGGTGATGCCCGTGATCTGCGTGATCTCGGCTGGCACCCGGACGCCCGGGTCGACAAAAGTCAGAAATTCATCGCCTGCGCGGCCATCCACGACTTCGCGGGCTGACACTTCAATCACCCGAGCACCTTGGGCTGGGCTGAGGCCGGTCGTCTCGAAGTCGAGCACGACAAAGCGTCCGCTTGGAATGCTGATCAAGAGTGGGTCTCTCCATGCCTGCTTCGTCGATTCGAAAAGAAAGGATACCATCCAGCGATGAAGGGCCGCGCCGATTTGTCTCGCACGTTCGAGCCGGTGATCGCCTGAGCGTGGCGCAGTGCCGAACCGAGTCATGATCGCGTTTCAAGCGCCAACTCGCACTTCAAGCTAATTGTGAATGTGGGAGAAGTTTGGGAGCGCCTTCGGCACAATCCCAGCTTCGGAGGGACCTGCTCCCTGGTTTCAGTGCCCTTGACAGGCAACGTTCCCATGTTCGGCAGCTTTGCCATGGCGCCGCGATCACTGGCAATCTGCCCCCGCGTCGGACACATCTTCAAACCGCAGTTCAAAGCGGCCGAGGTATTTCGCAGCCTGGCGGCATCGTTGCCGCTCGTCTTGGTCAGCCGCCTGGCACATGACGCTTGTGTGTTGAAATACCTTTCCATAAAAATGACGAGCTAACCAAGCGTCATGGGAACTTCATTTATGCAGCCCTCACCCTTCACCGTGACCGCGGACGAAGAGCGGGCTGCTGCGTTAGGGCGGCTCTGCGACTTATCCGTCCGTGCCTCGGAAACTGCGGCCGAGTTGGCTGCGCTGGCCGATGCGGTCGCCGTTTATGACAAACACAAAGCAGAGCGCGTGGTCGAGATCGAATAGGGACTTCGGCAGCCCTTTGGGACCCGATGGACAACCCCGGGGCCGATTTTGATTAGCGCGATACCGCAAGGGCTTGGGCAATCAGACGTCCAAGCCGTCCCGAGAACGATCTGGCGTCGGTCGGACGCTCTCCGTCGAGGATACGAGCCTCGTCAAGCAAGAGATGAGCGAGATCGTTGCGCAGAGAATCATCCTGCAGCCCGGCTAGGCTGAGAACGAGACTATGCTGCACATTGACCTCAAGCACGGGCTTGGCCGCGCTATCAATTCGTCCTGCGGCCGACAGCAGTTTCTCAAACTGACGGTCGGGACCGCTGTCTGGGGCGACGAGGCAGACTGCACTTTCGGTAAGGCGATCGGACGCGCGCACGTCCGCGACCTCCCCGGCGAGCGCGAGCTTCATCGCTTCGAGCAAGCTCGCGACCTCCGGGCTGCTTTCGGCCCTAGGGGTCGCTCCGTCGACCAGCGGGATCAGGCCAAGATCAGCGGCGCCCTGTGTGACCGATTTGAACGGCTTGCCCTCGTAATCTGGCGCGCTCGACACCCAGAAACTATCGACCGGGTCGCTGAGGAGGAGCACCTCGATGCCGCGCGCTCGAAACCCTTCGAGCTGCGGCGAGGTCGCGATGCGCGCCGGGTCGTCGCCGACGATGTAGTAGATCGCCGTCTGGTTCTCCCGGAGTGCCGCGACATAATCCTTGAGACTGCGCAAGCCGGCCGTCGCCGTCGATGCAAATCGCGCTAACGTCAGCAGTTGCTCGCGGCGCTCGTAATCCTCGTAGAGACCCTCCTTCACGACCGGGCCGAAATTCTCCCAGATCTTCCCGAAGGCATCCGCATCGTTCTCTGCCAGCTTGCCGAGATCGCCGAGAATTCGGTTGGTCACGCCCTTCCGGATCGCGGCCAGGAGCGGGCTGTCCTGGATCATCTCACGCGAGACGTTGAGTGGCAGGTCGGCGGTGTCGACCAGCCCGCGCACGAAACGCAGATAGCGCGGCAGGAGCTCCGCCTCATCGGTGATGAAGACGCGCTTCACATAGAGCTTCATGCGGCCCTTGCGATCGGCGTCGAGCAGATCAAAGGGCTTGGATCCCGGCACGAAGGCCAGCGTCGTGTATTCGTGGCGCCCCTCGGCGCGGAAATGGATGGTCGCTGCCGGCTCATCATATTGGGCTGCGACGCTGCGGTAGAAATCCGTGTAGTCTTCCGGCTTGATCTCGCTTTTAGGCTTGGTCCAGAGCGCCGCCCCGTCGGCAAGCGACGTCGCCTCTGCACCTGGCTTTTCGATCAGATGGATCGGCACCGGGACATGCCCGGACTGCGCTTTGACGATCCTCTCCAGCGTCCAGCGCTCCGCATAGGTCTTCGCATCATCCAGAAGAGACAGCAGGACCCGCGTGCCCCGCTCCGGAGCATCCTCTAACGGCGCAGGCGCGACCGAGAACTCACCCTTGCCATCAGAGGTCCAGTGCCAGGCTTCGCTGCTGCCAGCTCGCCTGCTGACGACATCGACCTCCGCAGCCACCATGAAGGCCGAATAAAAGCCCACGCCAAACTGACCAATGAGCTGTGCGCCGTCTTTGCCCTTGGCCGCTTCGACCTGCTCCATGAAAGCGCGCGTTCCTGAGCGGGCAATCGTGCCCAGGGCTTCGATCAGTTCATCACGGCTCATACCGATGCCGTTGTCGGAGATCGAGAGCTTGCCTGCCTCGGGGTCGGCCGCAATGGTGATGGCGAGCTTGCCATCGTCACCGATCAGGGTCGGCGTTGCGATGCCTTCATAGCGCAGCTTCTCGCAGGCATCGGCAGCGTTGGAGATCAATTCGCGGAGGAAAACGTCTCGGTCCGAATAGACCGAATGCACCATCATGTGCAGGAGACGCGAAACATCGGCTTCGAAGGTGCGGCTTTCTGTGGTCGCGGTCGTCATGGCAGCTCTCGAACCTTACGATTGATGGCGCCGATTTGGACCCATCATCATTGGTTTTCAAGAGACAAACGACCGAAGCGCTTCGGTCCGAGATCGGGCAAGTGGCGCGGTCGTGCCGAACCGCGTTGTGATCGCGTTTCAGAACCGATTTGAGCACTTAAGATGCTGCGATTGTGAGGGTATTTCGGCAGCGGTTCCGGCGCAACCCCAGCTTCGGAGGGCAGCGCTCTATCCAGCTGGGCTACGTACGGGCGCAAACCGCAGAAGCGCAATCGCTGATCGCAGCCGCTTCGGCAAGGTGGGATTTGGGCTGAGCGCAGCCTGCGGCAGGAAAAGTGATAGGTGTCGGGAGTGCGCCGCGCATTGCGCAGGCGGCGACGGGACTGGCATTGAAGGACCATGCCGATTCTCAGTGACATCCCTCCCGATATCCGGCGCGCCGCCTGCGCGTTTCATGAAGCCGGACATATCGTCGTCGGGTGGCATCACCAGCGCTCCATCACTCATGCCTGGCTTCGGCCGCCTTACGGCTTCTCCGGCGAGACCTGCTTCGAGCCCTATCGCCGGGGGTTCCAGCCTGACAGAGCTGTCGACCGGGAGCGCGCAGAGGTCGAGATCACGATCCTGTCGGCGGGCCATTGCGGCGAGATGATCTACTGGAACGAGGGTGAGGGGTCGAAATGGTATCCGGGCGAACTCCATTCGCATGCGGATGATCTCGACCAGATGACGTCCTATATCGCGCTGCTTCGGCCGCCCGATGAAGCGGTTATGCGGGCGCGATGCGCCCGGGCAGCCACAGCGATCCTGTATCAGCCGAGGATGCGCCTGGCCCATGCGGCCATCGCGCGACGACTGTTCGACCACCGGCGGATCGACCGCGATGAGGTTGATGAGATCTTGGGGCGCGGGACCGCCGCTGGCCGCGTTTCGCCCGCCCAGTCGGGTGGACGCTGAGGTCCTGCTTCATTCCGCCCCCTCAGCGGGACCTGAGGCTCTGGATATAGGCGATGACGTCATCGGTCTCGGTGGGTGTAAGCTGATAGCGCGGCATGTCGCCATGCGGCGTCTGCAGGAAGACGCGCAGCGACAGCGCGGTCTGCGACGCCATGTCGGCGACCGCGCCGAAACCGGGCGGAACCCGGGAGGGATCGCGGCCCGTGCCATCGATTTGGTGGCACTGGATGCACAGCGACGTCGCGACCTCCCGGCCGGCACGGGTATCGCCGACGCCTTGCGCCAAGGTGCTGCCAGCGCAGAGCAGGCCGGCACCGAGCGCCCCGAGCCGCCAACGCCAACGGCGCGGACCATCGGATTGGGTCCGGCTGGTCGTGATCGCCTTCATGGCCAGGTGCTCCTCTTCTCGCGGAATGCCCCCGCTCGGGTCAGGGCGCGGGCTTCCACAGACGCGAAACGCGCCGGATATAGGCCACGAGCCCGTCGGTCTCGTTTTCGATCAGGATGAATTCGGGCATGCCGGGATGGCGCACCACCGTGCCGTCGATCAGCACGGGCGCCGGGTTGCCACCCGGATAGCGCTCGGCGATCAGCGGAAAGGGCGGCGCTTTGGGGTTGGGACTGGCAGCGCCAGCCTCGATCGCATGGCAGCCGCTGCAATGCTGCTGCGCCACGCGCTTGCCGATGGTGGCGCTCTCGGCGTTGTCGGGCCGCTGCGCGTCGGCCGGCATGGCCCGGCTGGGCCCGGCGATCAGGGCGTTGCCGCAGATCGCGGAGCCGACGACGAGAATGAGCGCAAGCGCAACGCGCGCGCCACTGGGGGGTCCGCCAGCTCGGGATGTCGTGCTTGTCATGGCTGGTCCCGAATCTGGTGGTCGCCGACGCCTTCTATGGGCCTCACGCAGCATCCCAGCCTTGATCGAGGTCAAGGCTGGGCTTTATGCAGGATTGGTCATTTATCCTGCAGTGCAGCCAGGAGCTCCGGCCCGCTCTTGCCGATCAGGTTCTTGGACAGCTCAGTGACGAGCGCCGCCTCCAGTTGCTTGTGGTAGTGGCGCCGCATCTCGCCCAGCGTCCGGGGCGAGGCGATGACCACGAGGTGCTCGATCTTGTGCCCTGTGACCTGCTGGTTGAGCCATGCTGTGACGGCGGCGGCATGGGCATCCTCGTCGATCTGATGCCCGGTCGGGTTGGCGGAGCTCGAATCCCGGCCGGCGCCGCCGGCCCTGTTGTGCTCGTCAAGATCGGGCGAAGGCATCGCCGCGAGCGTCGGCTCGGCATCGGTGCCGCTGTTGCGGAACAGCGCGAACTGCTTGCCGTCCACGAGAGCGATGACGGCACCATTGGGGAGTTGCATTGCGGTTTCCTCGGCGGGTCCACCCGGGAGCCGGGAGACCTGCGCTTCTTTTGTCGATAACGCGCCCGGGGCCGCATTGATCCCGATCAAGGATCGTTCGCCTTTACCGATCCGGCGGGAACGGAAGAGCGAGACGGCTGGTGCTGCCGACACGACAGTTCCGACGCGACAAAATTCGGCGTTGCCGAAACCGCATCTGCCGGGGCACGGTGTCGCGGCACGTGTCAGTGTGCCGATCCGGAGAACCAGCCTTGTCCCGCCTCGCGATCGACCCGGACCGTCTCTGGTCCGACATCATGGTTCTGGCGCAGATCGGCGGCCTGCCGGCGGGAGGGTGCGATCGTCTTGCGTTGACGCAAGCCGACGGCGCGGCCCGCAGCCTGTTGCGCTACTGGTTCGAACAGGCCGGGCTCGCCGTCTCCGTCGATCCGATCGGCAACATCTTCGGGCGGCGCGAGGGCACCGACGCCAGTCTGGCGCCGGTCTTCGTCGGCAGCCATATCGACACGCAGTCGCCCGGCGGCAAATTCGACGGCGTGCTCGGCGTGCTGGCAGGGCTTGAATGCGTCCGTATGCTCGACCGGGCTGGCATCACGACGCGGCACCCGATCGAGGTGGTGAACTGGACCAATGAGGAAGGCGCCCGCTTCGCGCCGGGCCTGATGGGGGCAGCCGTCTTTACCGGCCAGCTCGATCTCGCCACGGCCCATGCGTCGAAAGACCCGGCTGGGATCTCCGTCGCCGAAGCGCTGGCACAGATCCGCCAGCTCGGTGATGCGCCGATGTTGCGCCCGGCCTGCTGCAGCCGGTCGCCCTGCTCGATATGCAGTTCGAAATAGCTTTCGACCGGGCGCCGCATCGGCGCATCACCGAGCTGGCGGATCTGTGCCAGCGCTTCGGCGAC
>QBLV01000070.1:12666-19489 GCA_003241815.1 Hyphomicrobiales bacterium
GAGCACAACTGCTTTGCCGACGTGACCTGCCTCGGTGACAACGCCCATGCCCAGGCAACCCCGATGGGCCAGCGCCGCAATCCGCTGGCGGCCGCCGCCGAACTGATCACGGCGATCGAGGCGATCGGCCATCGCAACGCGCCGGTCGGATCGATGGGGGTGGCGTCGCTGCGGCTCTGGCCCAACAACCGCATCAACATCCCCCACCGCGTCGTCTTCACCTATTCGGGCACGCATCCTGATGCCGCCGTGATGAGCGCGATGCGACGCGAAATCGTCGCCGCCGCTGCGGCGATCGCCGAGCGCACCGGCATTGCGATCGAGGTCGAAGCGTCGCCGGACCGGCCGGCGGTCGATTTCGATTCCGCGCTCGCCGATCTCGTCGAGACGATCGCCACCGAGCAGGGCCTGAGCACGATGCGGCTGCGCTCGCGGGCCGGCCATGACGCCATCCGGATGGCACCCTATTGCCCGACGCAGATGATCTTCGTGCCCTGCAAGGACGGCATCTCGCACAGCGAGTTCGAGGATTGCCGGCCCGAGGATGCGGTGGCCGGCACCAACGTGCTGCTGCATGCGCTCCTGGCCCGTGCCAATCGGGTGGGCTGATGGTGTTTTCCAGCCAGATGCCCATGACCGGGCCGGAGCAGCGCGCGTGACCGAGAGGGCCGACCATGCCGTCTTCGGGGCGGGCGACGTCACCCTTCACTCGGGCGTCGTGTTCCCCGATATGAAGCTGGCCTACAAGACCTTCGGCACGCTGAACGCGGCCCGCGACAACGCCATCCTCTACCCGACCTCCTTCAGCGCCCAGCATCACGACACGCAGTGGCTGGTCTCGCGCGACGGCGTTCTCGATCCGCAGCGTTACTTCGTCATCATCCCCAACCTCTTCGGCAACGGCCTGTCCTCCTCGCCGTCCAACGCGCCCGGCGCCTGGGTCGACGGGCGCTTCCCGCTGGTCAGCTATCACGATGCCGTCGCGGTCCAGCGCCGGCTGCTGGTCGAGCATTTAGGCATCGAGCGTCTGGCGCTGGTCTATGGCTGGTCGATGGGCGGCATGCAGGCCTATCACTGGGCCGCGCTCTATCCGGAGATGGTCGAGCGTGCCGCGATCGTCTGCGGCAGCGCCCGCTGCGCGCCCTTCAATCAGGTCTTCCTTGAGGGCGTGAAGGCCGCGCTGACGGCCGATCCCGCCTTCCGGGACGGCCGCTTTGTCGCCCAGCCGGTCGCCGGCATGCGGGCCATGGGCCGCGTCTATGCCGGCTGGGCGCTGTCGCATGGCTTCTATCGCGACGAGGCATGGCGCGGGCTCGGCTTCACCTCGCTGGAGGATTTCCTGGCGCGGTCCTGGGACGCAGCCTTTGCGCGGCGCGACGCCAACGATCTGCTCGCCCAGATCGCGACCTGGCAGGACGGCGACGTCAGCCGCTGCGACGCCTTCGGCGGCGATCTCGCCACCGCGCTGGCTGCGATCCGCGCCCGCATCGTGCTGATGCCGGGCCAGACCGACAGCTACTTTCAGCCCGGCGACAACGAGGCGGAGGTGCCGCTGCTGGTCAATGCGCGCTCGGTCGATTTCAGCCCGATTCCGTCGATCTACGGCCACAGGGCCGGCAATCCGATCCACATCGAAGCCGACAGGGCTTTCCTGCGCCGCAAGATCGCCGACCTGCTCGCGCAGTGAGAGACACGCCGCCGCATCTGGACCAAGATCGACCAGCAAGATCACCCAACAGGATCACCGCCGGAACCAGCGCTCCGTCCCGGCGTCTTAGATACCGCTATCTCGTTTCGTTGCTGAGGGAATTTGATGTCGTCCACCGTGAGCCCACTCGCCGGCAAACCGCTCGATCCCAGCCTCTTGGTGGATGTCGCCAAGCTGACGAAAGCCTATTTCGACCGGCCCGATCCGGAGCAGGCCGGCCAGCGCGTCGCCTTCGGCACGTCGGGCCATCGCGGCTCGTCGCTACTGCTCTCCTTCAACGAGGCGCATATCCTGGCGATCGCCCAGGCGATCTGCCTTTACCGCAAGCAGAACGGCATCGACGGGCCGCTTTTCCTCGGCATCGACACCCATGCTTTGTCGCGCCCGGCCTTCGAGACGTCGCTCGAAATCTTCGCCGCCAATGGCGTCGTTTCCATGGTCGACGAGCATCTGCGCTTCACCCCGACGCCGGTGATCTCGCACGCCATCATCGGGCATAATCGCGGCCGCAGCGCGAATCTTGGTGGACAAGACCTTGGCGGACAAGGCTTGGCCGACGGCGTGGTGATTTCCCCCTCGCACAACCCCCCGGCCGATGGCGGTTTCAAATACAATCCGCCCCATGGGGGACCCGCCGATACCGACGCCACCGGCTGGATCGAGCGCAAGGCCAATGAACTGATTGCGGCTGGTCTCGCGGGCATTCAGCGTATGCCCTATGCGAAGGCGCTCGCCTCGGACTTCGTCCGCAAGCACGACTTCATCACGCCTTATGTCGAGGAACTCGCTGGTATCATCGACATGGAGGCGATCCGCTCATCGGGCGTCAGCATCGGCATCGATCCGCTTGGTGGTGCCGGACTCGACTATTACGCGCCGATCATCGAGCGCTATGGCCTCAAGGCCACCGTGGTCGACACCACGCTCGATCCGACCTTCGCCTTCATGCCGGCCGACTGGGACGGCAAGATCCGGATGGACTGCTCCTCGCCCTATGCGATGACGAACCTCATCGGCATGAAGGACCGCTTCGACGTTGCCTTCGCCAACGACACCGATGCCGACCGGCACGGCATCGTCAGCCGCAGTGGTGGGCTGATGAATCCCAACCATTATCTGGCGGTGGCGATCGGCTATCTCTTCGAGAACCGGCCCGGCTGGCGCGGTGATGCCGCCATCGGCAAGACGATCGTCAGCAGCGCGATGATCGACCGCGTCGCGGGCAAACTCGGACGCCGGCTCGTCGAGGTGCCCGTCGGCTTCAAATGGTTCGTCGAGGGCCTCTCTGATGGCAGCTTCGGCTTCGGCGGCGAGGAGAGCGCGGGCGCCTCCTTCCTGCGTCAGGACGGCACGAGCTGGACCACCGACAAGGACGGCCTGATCCTGGGCCTGCTCGCGGCCGAAATCACGGCGAAGACGGGTTCCGACCCCGGGGAGCGCTATGTCGCGCTGACTCAGGAGCTCGGCGCGCCGCTTTATGCCCGCATCGATGCGCCCGCCAGTCGCGAGCAGAAGGCCGTGCTCAAGACGCTGTCGCGGCAGCAGATCGAGACGGACAGGCTCGCCGGCGAGCCGATCACGGCCGTCCTCAACGAGGCTCCCGGCAATGGCGCGTCGATCGGCGGCGTCAAGGTCG
The DNA here is from genome assembly GCA_003241815.1 of Hyphomicrobiales bacterium. Classification (GTDB taxonomy): domain Bacteria; phylum Pseudomonadota; class Alphaproteobacteria; order Rhizobiales; family Beijerinckiaceae; genus Allobosea. The sequence continues at coordinate 16,011 of QBLV01000070.1, forward strand.
TCACGGGCGAGGGCTGGTTCTGCGCCCGGCCGTCGGGGACCGAGGAGGTCTACAAGATCTACGCCGAGAGCTTCCGCGACGAGGCCCATCTGCGCGCGATCCAGGACGAGGCGCAGGGCATCATCACCGCGGCTTTCGCGGCGGCGTGAGGATCGACGGGTCGGCGGTCGACACAGCCGTCATCCTGGGCGACCGAAGGTCGTCCGGGCTCCATCATAAGAACACGACGGCGCATTATGATGGATCCCGGCCTGCGCCGCGATGCGGCTTGTCCAGGATGACGCGGCGTTTTTGATCGAGAGCTGCGCGCTGGGCCCGGCCGCTCGCGAACCTCAGTCTTTCTCGCCCACGGCCCTGCGCTTCCGCGGCGCCTCATGGGCATCGGGCGACGCAGCCTCCGCCGCATCGCGCTTGCGCGACATCGCATCGATCAGCTGGCGGTTGGAATGCTCAAGCGTTCCGACATGGTCGATATGGTGCCGCAAGTCGTCGCGAAGCTGCTGGTTCACCCCGGTCAGGAAATCGGCCTTGGATTGCAGCGCCGAGAGCTTGATCTCGAGATCATAGACGCGCCTGTCGCGCTGGGAGAGATCGTCGGCCAGCCTGCGTTCGCGTTCGGCCGCAGCCGCTGCCTGGGCTTCCATCTCCTTGATGGTCTGGAGGGCTGCCACGATACGCGCCTGGGCCTGGCTCGCCGCCTCGTTGGCGGCCTCGCGCTCGCTGCTCATCTTGTCGGCCAGCGCGGCGATGTCGCGCTGCAAGCGCTGGTTCTCGCCGCTGGCGGCCACGAGATCGGAGCGCAGGATCGCGACCTCGCGCGACAGCCTCTGCATCGTCGCGGATTGTTCGAGCAGCTTCTGCTCGACCACCTGGCGCTCTTCGGAGAGGCGCTGGACGCGCGAATCGGTGTTGGAGAGCTTCTGGAGCAGCCCGTTCGCCTCGCCCTGAACCTTGACGTGCTCGGCTTCGAGGCAAGCCAGTGAGGTCTGGGCCTGGTCGAGGGCGGCGCGGGTGCGGTGAAGGTCCTCCTCATAGCGCATCGCCAGAGGGCGGTAATGGCCGAGCTCGGTCTGCAGGCCGGCGATCTCGCGATCCTGCCGGCTGCAGGCGGCGCTGAGTTCCTCGATCTGCGCGGCCTGGTCCTGGGAGTTCTCGATGAACTTCGGCAGGATCTGCTGCATCGTCGCGGTGCGCGTCATCAGCAGATCGAGCTGGACCGACCAGTTCGAGATCTTGGCGAATTCGGTCTGGAGATCGTTGGACTGGTCGCTGATCGCCGCCATGAGTTCGCCGACCTCATGCGACGAACTCGGCTTGGCGAACGTGCTCTGGATCGCTGCTGCCGGAGGAGTGCCCGGCTCGTTGGCGGGCACGGCAGACGAGGCAAGGTCAGACGGATCGAGGGCCGGCGGAGCAAGGGCAGCCACGTCGAGAGCCCGCGGCATCCGCATATCGCCGTGATCGCTCGAGAGCTCGCTTCGCTCGTTGCCGGGGGCGTTTTGCCGGCCCATGAGCCGTCTCAGACTTGCACCGATCATCGACGCCACCCTACCTTGCCCCGTTGACGCGGTACGCGCCGCCTTCCGGCCGCCCGGTCCCTGGGGCGCTCGGACTCAACCAAAGGCCATGCGCCAGCAGAGGGCGCGGCGCGGCGCATGGCAATGTCCCGACATCGGTTTTGACGAGTTGCGAACAACTTCTTTCGACGTCCTTGTGGGGAGCCTCCAAGGCCTTGCGGCACAACATCGTGCCGCCGTCCTCGCCATCGAATCAGGCCGGCCGCTGCGTCGCTCCGGACTGGCGCAGCTTCAGTTCGAGCATATAGGCCCGCTGCACGGCTTCGCGCTCGCGCAGGATGGCCTTTTCGAGAATGCCCTGCTGCGTCTGCAGCACCTGGTTTGCCTGTTCGAGGGTCGCCTCGGCCTTCCGGGCGCGCTGGCTCCAGCCGTCCTTTTCCTTTTCGAGCGCCGCGACCTCGACCTGAAGCTGGGCGCGCTCCTGCTGCGCCTCCTGAAGCGAGCTTTTGGCCTTCTGCAGCACGCCCAGCAATTGCAGCTGCAGCGTCTCGAACGCTTCGCCGGCGCCCTCAACCAGAGCCAGCGTCTCCTGCGGGTTGGGCCTGTTGGTGGCGCGGCCCATGAACGGGCGCTTCGGCGCCGGTGCCGGCGCGTCGCTGCGGCCCGGAGACCGAAGCATAGCGCGGCTCAGGCTGGGCATCTCCTGTGTCACAGTCAGCTGCGGGACTGCGGGCGGTTGGCCGGCGAGAACGAGGTGGTGACGGCGTCGTGCAGGCGGGCGAGCCAGGCTTCCGCCTCGACGGCACGGGCCTCGGCCTGGCGGGCCCGCTCCTCGGAGCGCCAGAGCAGTTCGTTGGCGGTTGCGACCTGGGCTTCCAGCTCTCGCATGTTGCCGGCGGCCTGGGCGACCGTCTGCTGCAGACGCTCCTCGAGCTGGGCATAGCGAAGATCGCTGATCCGGATGGCCTCGCTGGTTTCCTCGATCAGCGCCAGTGCGGACGGCCAGTCGCGCTGCGAGGCCGCCGCTGGGGCGGCGGGTTTGGCAGCCTCCGGTTCGGCCATCGGCGCGGCAGGAGCAAATGCGTGGGCCGGCGCGGCCTGAAACGAGGCGGCCGCCAGGGACGGCGACGGAAAGGCCGCGATCTTGTCCGAGGCGTTCAGGAACTGCTCCGATGTCGACGCGGGCTGGCGCGGCAGGGTCGTGACGGTTGCGAGGTCGCTAACGGCAGGCTGCATGATGGTCTCCGTTCGAGCTGAGCAAGATCGCCATGTCGGCTGAGGCTTGCCCGAGGGATTGAGAGGCGGGCGGGGTGGTCGGATGCGCAGGAAAGGCGGAGAGGCCGGCCGATGGTTGGATGGGAATGCGCTGCTGGATCTGCTCCTGCAGCGCGCGCCGGTTGGCACGCGCGAGATCCAGCGTGCGTTGCAGCAGAGCCGTGTCGCGTCGCTCGCTCTGCAAAGCCTCTTCGAGGCGCTGGCATTCACGGTGCAGCACGTCGGTCGCCGAGTTCTGCTTGGCCCTGACCGCCCGCAGCTCGGCTGCGATGGTCGCGCCGGCGTCTCTCAGGCGTTCGATCTCGGCGGTTCGGCTGGCCAGTGCCGCCGTCAGCGAGGCCATCTGGTGATCCTGCCGGATCTTGTCGAGCGCAGCCTCATGCAGTTCCTGCTTCAGCCGCTCGACCTCCAGCGCAACCGCGCGATGGCGCTGATCGGCTGAGGTGATGGCCTCGCGGCTCTGCTGGAGCGCCCGTTCGCTCAGGCTGAGCGCAGCCTGCGCCTCGCGCCCATGCAGGCGCTCTGCGGCCAGAAGGGTCTCGGTCGCGGCCAGCCGGCCGAGCGCTGCCTCGAGACGCAAGGCGAGGAAGCCATGCTGTGCCAGCGAAAGTCTGTGGATGGAGTCCGGATCGGGCGCGCATTCGCCTGCTTCCGGCGTCGCCGCGCCAAACGCCGCCGACGCGCCAC
>QBLV01000070.1:19499-20025 GCA_003241815.1 Hyphomicrobiales bacterium
CGCCCCTCATCTTGCAAGGACGATCCCAGCCAATCGTTCGGGCAGGCAACCGGAAGGGCGTTCAAGTGATGGCCTCGAAGACAGCGCCTGGGGAGCTTTGGGAACGCCAACACGAATCAATCGCTCATCTTAGCTACTCTTAAGGAATCGTATCAATACGGGATTTCGTGCGCCTGTCGTTGGGGTGGCTTTCCGGTCGCCTTGCCTGGGGGCGCCGGCGTCAAGCCGTGGCCGATACATTCCGGCGATGCGCGGCCCCCTCTTGCGGCGGGCCGCATTCCAGCCGAGTCAGGACACTGCGAGCGTCAGGAGTCAGTGTCCCATGAACGCGATAGGCAACGAGGTCCGCCGATGATGTTGAGCCGCCGCCAGGTCGCTGCGGGCCTGTTGGCCACGCCCGCGCTGTTGTCCGCCCGCAGCGGTTTTGCCGCCGCCCGGCCGGTGACGGTCGCCTCGCTTTTCGGCGAGGACAAGCCCGAGACGAAAATCTGGCGCAGGATCGCCGAGACCTTGAACCGGACGGCGC
>QBLV01000071.1:0-2709 GCA_003241815.1 Hyphomicrobiales bacterium
CCCTGCGGGCGGCGCGATCTCGCCGACCGCGCCGATGGCGTCTCCCGCCTCGTTGGTGATCTTCTCCGGCGCCAGGAAGACGGTCGGGCGGCCCTCGCGCGGCACGATGGCATAGCCCAGCGGCAGCGGCGTGTGCTCGACATCGCCGCCGCGGATGTTGAAAGTCCAGGCCAGCGCATGCGGGTCCGAGATGACCAGCGCATCGACCTTCGCCTTGGTGAGCGCCCCCTGGATGCGGGCGAGCTTGCTTGCGGCGTCCTCGCCGGCGAAATCAGCCCGATGCGCCTTAACCGGCGCCAATGGGGGAGCCGGCCGATCGGTCCAGAGCGCGTCGATGGGGTTGCTGCTCAGCGGGACGAGCGTGCCTCCAGCGGCGGCCGCCGCCTTTTCGAGCTTCGCGACGCCATCGACCGTGTGCAGCCAGGGATCGTAGCCGAGCCGCCCGCCGGCCGGCAGGTTGGCCTCGATCCAGCGGTCGAGCGGCATTTCCTCCATGCGCGTCGGCGTGACGACGGCCGTGTCGGTCTGTTCGGCCGACTGGATGGTGTAGCGGCCATCGACGATCAGCGCCGCCTCGTCCGTCAGCACGACGGCGTTGCCGGCCGAGCCGGTGAAGCCCGTCAGCCAGGCGAGGCGCGCCATATGGGCCGGCACATATTCGCCCTGGTGCTCGTCGGCGCGTGGGACAATGAGGCCCGCCAGCCCCTGCTGTGCGAGGGCCTGTCTCAGCGCGGCGATGCGGGGCGCGACCTGCGCCGGGTCGCTCGGCTCCGAGAATGTCTGAAAGCGGCAGGCGGCGTGGGCGGAGGCAGGTGATTGCAGCATGGCAGGGTCCGGTTCGGGCAATTTGCGGCATCGTCGCGGCTCTTGGCGGCGAAGGCCAGTCCGAAACAGAAACCCGGCGTGCTTTTCGCGACGGCTCGCAGCGCCGCCAAAAGAGGCGGTGTGCCTCTTCGCTATGCGAATTCAGTAATCGTTAAGGAAAGGCGGCCGTATGCATGCGTTTTGCGCATATCTCGCATCTGCGAAGGCCTCTTCTCGCAAGTGCGAAAGCGTACCACTTTGGTAGCATAAGAGAACGAGGAAGCGACCGGGACTGTCCTTCGTTTCGATTGAGGAGATGGATCCCCATGACCTATGTGCTGAACGATGCCTCCGTCCTGCCTGCGACCGAGGTGACCAAGACCGCCGCCAAGACTGTCACGACCTCGGATGGTTCGGGTTTCTGGCAGCGCCTCTACGCCGCGATGATCGAGAGCCGCCGTCGGTCGGCTATGCGCGAATTGCGCGCCCATAACTTCCTGATCAACGAATCGGGGATGCTTCTGGGTGGCATTCCGGTCTCGACCATCTCGAACGACCGCGCGCTGCCGTTCAACCGCTGAGCCTTTGCCTCGTCTGGCGCGGACCGCGCCAGGGCCTCTTTCGCATTTTGCCGCCGGCCCGCCGCGCGGCCTGCAAGGACCAAGACCATGATCGCCATCATCAAGCACATCTACGAGACCATCGTCGACGCCGCGAAGTTCACCTCCGCCGTCTGGCACGACGCCCGCTCCATGCAGGCGGAAGCCGAAGCCAAGTACGGCCATATCGGCCTCTGATCCGACAGACGCGCTCCCGCGCCATGCCGGTCGCCTGACGCAGGATCGCATCCTGCCGAGCGTTGATCGATCTATCGAAGGTGGCGTGGCCTCGCGGCTGCGCCACCTTTTTTCATGACCAGCGTCGCCCAGCCTTCGCGCAGCGACTGACGGGCGAGATAGAGCCCCTGATGCCGATAGGTCGAGACGACGCCGGCAACGTCCATCGCGAGCAGGCCTGACAGAACGACGGTTCCGTCATCTGAGAGAACCCGCGCGATCGAAGGCGCGAGGCGTTTCAGCGGGCTGGCGAGGATATTGGCGAAAACCAGGTCGAAATGGCGCGGCCGGTACGCCTTGGCGTGGCGCAGGCCCGGCGCGACATACAAGTCGAGCGCGTGCGGGGCGTGGTTGACGCGGGCGTTGTGCGCCGCGACTTCGACCGCGATCGCGTCGATATCGCCGGCGACGACCTTGCGCTTGATCTGCTTGGCCAGTGCCAGCGCCAGAATACCGGTGCCGGTGCCGACGTCGATGGCGTGGCGTGGGCGGCGGCGCTTGAGTTCCGCGGCGAGCGCGAGCAGGCAGCCGGCGGTCGTGCCGTGATGACCCGTGCCAAAGGCGAGCGCGGCGGGAATCTCGATGCCGACATCGTTGATCCGCACGGCGTCTCGATCATGCGCGCCATGGACGAGCACGCGGCCGGCCCGCACGGGCTTCAGCCCGTCGAGGCTGGCGGCGACCCAATCCTGCTGGTTGACCGTGGTGAAGGGCGTCGTGTCGATGACATCGCCGACGATGCCGCGCAGCATGTCGCGCACGGCCTCCTCGTCGGGATGGCTGGCGAAGTAGATCTCGACCTTCCAGGGCGCGTTCAACGACAGCGTGGTGACGCCGGTCTCGATCTCGAAGGCCGAGATCGCGGTCTCGGTCGGGTCGAAGACCTCCCCCAGAAGCTCGGTCAGCGCGCGCGCCTTCTCGCCCGAGGTGGAGAGTTCGAGGACGGTCGCGACCGTCGATGGCAGAAGACCTTCACGCATGGGCGGGGGATAGCAGGCCGCCTCGCGGTTGTCATGATCCGTCGCGTCAGTGAGGGCAGGGCGTCATGGTCAGGCTGACCCGATCATCT
>QBLV01000071.1:2809-19011 GCA_003241815.1 Hyphomicrobiales bacterium
CGAAACCAGTGCTTTCTGGTGTACGAGATTCTCGGGTCAAGCCCGAGAATGACGCCCTGTTCTCAGCGATCAGTGCTGGCGGTTCACCATTCCGAAGACCGCCGCCATGTTGCCGTTCTCCGCTGCAAAGCGCAGCGGCTTGCAGCGCTCGACGATGACCTCCCCGGAAGCGGGGGCCGATTCGAGGATCGACATCACCTCGTCGGTGAAATCGGCGAGCGGCATGGCGTCGGGGTCGGTCAACTGGTGCGCGCCGAGGAGTTCGGTCTGCACGTAAGGAGGCGCGATCTCGACGACCTCGACCGACGTGTCCTGGAGTTGATGGCGCAGCGCCATCGACCAGGAATGGATCGCCGCCTTGGTAGCGGAGTAGGTCGGGGTCGCGGCCATGGGCACGAAGGCGAGGCCCGACGAGACGGTGACGACCGAGGCACGCGGCTGCGCCAGCAGATGCGGCAGCAGCGCCGCCGTCAGCCGGATCGGTCCTAACAGATTGGTCGCGATGGTTTCCTCTGCGATGGCGAGGTCCACCTGCGTTTCCGGCTTCATGATGCCGGCATTGTGGATGACGACATTGAGCGCCGGAAAACGCGCCACGGCATCGCGGGCGAAGGCGGCGATATCGGCCTTGTCCTGGATGTCGAGCAGCATCGACCGCATGCCGGGATTGGCCTGCGTGACCTCTTCGAGGACGCGCTCGCGCCGTCCGGCGATGATGACGGTGTTGCCCTTCGCATGCAGCGCTTGCGCCAGCGCGCGGCCGATGCCCGAGCCGCCGCCGGTGATCAGGATGGTGTTGCCTGTGATGTTCATCGCATGAGTCCTTTCGCGATTGCGCCATTCGTGGTTGCGCCGAACACAGCTAGGCGCGATGCTCTCCTAACGAAAGAAGGCACCTGAAAGTTCTATAGGCACCAAAAGGAGAGTGTGATGCCATCGATACGTGAGGCCGTCGCCGCCATGCAGGCCCAGGGCGGATTGCAGCATCCGGAGATCGGGCCGGAGGTCGATGCGCTGGTCCGCGACGTGATCGGCCAGATCGCCGACAAATGGACGATGCTGATTCTGGAGGCTCTGGAGGAACACGGCACGCTGCGCTTCACGCAGGTGGGCCGGATCGTCGGCGGCATCAGCCAGAAGATGCTGACCAAGACGCTGCGCCAGATGGAATGCGACGGGCTGATCACGAGGACGGTCCATCCCGTGATCCCGCCCCATGTCGACTACACGATGAGCGAGATCGGTCGCGAGCTGACGGCGGCGTTCTGCGGCGTCTGGGTCTGGGCGGAGACGTATTATTCGCAGGTGGATGCGGCGCGGGCGGCGTTCAGGATGCGGTCGCAATCCTGACTGTGCGGAAACCCGGCGTTCAACAATTCATGCGATGGCAGGGCATGCCTGCCTTGCGGATCATCCTTCTAAAGTCCTCCACCGTGACGGTCCTTTCCATCGGAGCCTCACTCCTGCTGGCGGTGACGGTGGTGCCGGCGCTGGGCGGGGTCGTTGACGGCAACGCCTGGCTGATGTGCGTCCTGTGCCCCTTGTTCATCGCCTTTCCCGTGAGCGCCTGGCAGTTCTTTCAGGCGTCGCGGTTGCGCATGGCGAAGGACGAGATTGCTCGCCTGCACCTGGATCTCGCGGAGGCCCATCAGGGGCTGATCGCAAGCCATGCGGAACTGGCCGAGCGCGCCCGCCGCGACGGCCTGACCAGCCTGTTGAATCGCGAGGGTTTCCTCGCCGCGCTGGGAGACGCCATCGCCGAAGACCCCGTCGGCGTGCTGCTCGTCCTCGACGCCGATCATTTCAAGACGATCAACGACCGTTTCGGCCATCCTGTCGGCGATGCCGCGCTGCGGGCCATCGGCGACGTGATCACCAGCGCCACAGGCCAGCATGGGCTCGGCGGGCGCATCGGCGGCGAGGAGTTCGCGGTCTATCTGCGCGGAGCGGACCTCACGCGAGGCGCGGCCATGGCCGAGCATCTCCGGCAAGCCGTGGCCGCGCTGGAACTGAAAGCCGAAAGCGGTGAGATGGTGCCGCTTTCGGTGAGCATCGGGGCCGCGTCGCGTGCGACCGAGCCGAGCCTCACCGCCCTCGTGGCCGCCGCCGACCGCCAGCTTTACCGGGCCAAGCGGCGTGGACGGAACCGTGTAGCGCTGCCGGCCAGGGAGAACGCTGCGGCTTGAAGCGCGGCGTTATCGGCCGCTGACGGCTAAACAGCTTCCGCGTTCGTCAGCGCATTTCCGGCTGACAAGTGCCAGGCAGATCGGGAAACCAGACGCCGACGGCGAAGTCGGGGCCTGCGTCCTCGATGATAGCGACGTAGTGGGCCACTTCACTCGGCAGTGAGACGAGCAGGCGAGGGGTCGAAAGGGACCGCCATCAGGATTGCGTCGCGGGAGCTTTCGATGAACGTGGGGTCGAGCCGTAGTTCGTCGATCGTGCGGGGCTCGGGAAAGGTTGATGCCGTGTCCTCGGTCCAGCTTTCGGCGGCGAATGCGAGAACTTCGCGTGCCTCGCGGTAAGCCTCATCCAGAGTGTCACCAGCCGTCATGATGCCGCTGACATCGGGAAAAGAGACGCCGTAGCAAGAGTTGGCCTCCTTATGGACGACGGCAATGTAGTGTCGCATGGCACCGTCCGTTCAGTCTCGTTCCCAGCCCGCAGCTCTATATATGTCGCGCGCGGTGCCGATGGGAATATCCCGCTTGGGATGGACCACGATGGCCATGCGCTTCGTCGCCTCATGCACGAACTTGTGGTGCGAGCCGCGTATGCTCTTGAGAACGAAGCCTTCGTGCTTCAGGCGGCGTATGATGTCGGCGCTGTTGGTGAGCATCGGTGCCTCAAAACAGGTGAATGAGCACCGCACGAGTTATATGAGCATTCCGGGACAGTTGTCCCTAAAGCGTGGACAGCTGTCCACCGTGGGTGAGCCACTATCCCGCCTTCTGCACGAAACTATCCAGCACCATTTTCCGGCCGGCCTTGTCGAAATCCACCGTCAGCTTGTTGCCGTCGACTGATGCAACCGAGCCGTTACCGAACTTGATATGGAAGACGCGGGCGCCGGTGTCGTAGGCCGATGAGCCCGAGGATTTGGCGGTCAACTCGCCTTCGATCAGCATTGGGCCGCGCTGGCGCGAGCCTCCGAAGGTCCCCTGTCCAAATCCGCCGCTGTCGGAAAAACCAGAACCCCCGCCGGCATTGTCTTTGGCCTTGTTCTCCTGCGCACGCTGCCAACCCGGTGTGTTGTAGGAGGAGCCGAAGCTTTCCATCCGGTCGAAGCGAGAAGCGCCGTAGCCGCCCTGGCTATAGTTGCTCGCCGCCTGCACAACCTCGACATGCTCCTCGGGCAGTTCGTCGATGAAGCGCGAGGGCAGGTTGGACTGCCAGAGCCCATGAATGCGGCGGTTGGGGGCGAAATAGAGCTTCAGCCGCTTGCGGGCGCGCGTCAGCCCGACATGGGCGAGGCGGCGCTCCTCTTCCAGCCCGGCGCGGCCGCTTTCGTCGAGCGCACGCTGGTTGGGGAACAGGCCTTCCTCCCAGCCCGGCAGGAAGACGGTGTCGAATTCCAGCCCCTTGGCGCCGTGCAGCGTCATGATCGAGACGCGCTCGGCCGCATCGCCGGAATCGGTATCCATCACCAAAGAGACGTGCTCGAGGAAGGATGGCAGGTCCGGGAATTCGTCGAGCGAGCGCACCAGTTCCTTGAGGTTTTCCAGGCGCCCGGCGGCGTCGGCCGAGCGGTCCTTCTGCCACATCTCGGTGTAGCCGCTCTCCTCCAGCACCAGTTCCGCGAGCTCGCCCTGCGGCATTTGCTCGGCGCGCCCGCTCCAGCGGCCGAAGGCATTGACCAGTTCGCGCAAGCTCGTGCGGGCCTTGGGCTTGAGCTCGTCGCTCTCGACGATGGCGCGGGCCGATTGCAATAGCGAGAGCTGGCTGGCGCGGGCGTGGTTGTGCAGGATCTGGATGGTGGCGTCGCCCAAGCCCCGCTTGGGCTGGTTGACGATGCGCTCGAAGGCGAGATCGTCGGTGGGCGACACCACGCAGCGCAGATAGGCCATGGCGTCGCGGATTTCGGCGCGCTCATAGAAGCGCGGGCCGCCGATGACGCGATAGGGCACGCCGGTCTGGACGAAGCGCTCTTCCAGTTCGCGCATCTGTGCCGAAATGCGCACCAGCACGGCGATCTGCGAGAGGTTGTCGCCCTTCGACTGCATCGCCTCGATCTCGTCGGTGATCAGCCGGGCCTCTTCCTGGCTGTCCCAGGCGCCGGTGATGGTGACCTTCTCGCCGAGCTCGTCCTCGGTGCGCAGGGTCTTGCCGAGACGGCTTTCGTTGCGGGCGATCAGCTTGGAGGCGGTCGCGAGGATATGGCCGGTCGAGCGGTAGTTGCGCTCCAGCCGGACCACGGTCGCGCCGGGAAAATCGTGCTCGAAGCGCAGGATGTTGTCGACCTCGGCGCCGCGCCAGCCATAGATCGACTGGTCGTCGTCGCCGACGCAGGCGATGTTGCGCCTCCCCTGAGCGAGCAGGCGCAGCCAAAGATACTGCGCCGTGTTGGTGTCCTGATACTCGTCGACGAGGATGTAGCGGAAGCGGTCGTGATAGACGCTGAGCACGTCCGGGTGGTCGCGGAACAGCGTCAGGCAGTGCAGCAGGAGGTCGCCGAAATCGACGGCGTTCAGGCTCTTCAGCCGGTCCTGATAGGCGGCATAGAGCTTGCCGCCCTTGCCATTGGCGAAGACGGCGGCCTCGCCCGGCGCGACGTCCTTGGGCGCCAATCCGCGATTTTTCCAGCTATCGATGAAGCCCGCCAGCATGCGGCCGGGCCAGCGCTTCTCGTCGATGCCCTCGGCCGCGATCACCTGCTTCATCAGGCGGATCTGGTCGTCGGTGTCGAGAATGGTGAAATCCGAGCGCAGATCGAGCAGCTCGGCATGGCGGCGCAGGATCTTGGCCGAGATCGAATGGAAGGTGCCCAGCCACGGCATGCCCTCGGCGACCGCACCGACGAGATGACTGATGCGCTCCTTCATCTCGCGCGCGGCCTTGTTGGTGAATGTCACCGACAGGATCTGCGAGGGGAAGGCACGGTTGGTCGCGATCAGATGGGCGATGCGGGTGGTCAGCACCCGGGTCTTGCCGGTGCCGGCGCCGGCCAGCACCAGCACGGGGCCGTCTGTGGCCTCGACCGCCTGGCGCTGCTCCGGGTTCAACCCTGAGAGATAGCCTGCGCTCGGCGCCGCCTGCGCACGCGCGGCGAGGCCGCCGGGGCGGGGCAGGGGGGCGGAGGTGGTGCTGTGTTCGGACAAGTCGGCGACGCCTGATCGTGATTCGTTCACGGTCAATATAGGGCGGCGCGGGGCAGATTGCGCCCCTTTGCCTGTGGACGGGGCGTCAACCCTCGGCGGGCTCGAAATCCATCGCGACGCCGTTGATGCAATAGCGCAGGCCGGTGGGCGGCGGGCCGTCCGGGAAAACATGGCCGAGATGACCGCCGCAATTGGCGCAATGGACCTCGGTGCGGACCATGCCGAACTTGCGGTCCTCGGTGATGCCCACCGCGTCCTCCAGCGGCTCGTTGAAGCTCGGCCAGCCGGTTCCGCTCTCGAATTTGGTGCCATTGCGGAACAGTTCCTGCCCGCAGCCGACGCAGGAGAAGGTGCCTGCACGCTTCTCGAAATTGAGCGCGCAGGAGCCTGGCCGCTCGGTGCCGTGGCCGCGCAGCACATTATACTGCTCTGGCGTCAGCCTGGCGCGCCATTCGGCGTCGGACAGCTCGAAGGGGAAGTGCTCTTCGGGCGCCTTGGTGCCGCCGAACATGTCCATCAGTCCCATGATGCTCTCCCTTTCCGCGCGGCGCAGTCACACCCGTCACGACCGATATGGCGACGTGCCCGCGAAATTTCAGCGGTGCCCCTGCGGAAAAGCTTCACGATGCCGTTGACCGGCGCGTCAGGCGTTGTCACCGGCAATCGCGGCAATGATGGCGTCGGTAACCTGCCGGGTCGTGGCCTTGCCGCCGAGATCGGGGGTGTGGAAGTTCGGGTCGGCGGTGACCCGCTCGATCGCGCGCATCAGCCGGGCAGAGGCCGCGGGTTCGCCGAGATGGTCGAGCATCATCGTCGCGGTCCAGAAGGTGCCGATCGGGTTGGCGATGCCTTTGCCCGCGATATCGAAGGCCGAGCCGTGGATCGGCTCGAACATCGAGGGGAACGCGCGCTCGGGGTTGAGGTTGGCGGTCGGCGCGATGCCGAGCGAGCCGGCCAGCGCGGCGGCAAGGTCCGACAGGATGTCGGCGTGGAGATTGGTCGCGACGACGGTGTCGATGCTCTGCGGCTTGATCACCATGCGCATGGTCATCGCGTCGACCAGCATCTTGTCCCAGGTCACGTCCGGGAATTCGGCGGCGACCTCGGCGGCGATCTCGTCCCACATCACCATGGCGTGGCGCTGGGCGTTCGACTTGGTTACGACGGTCAGGAGCTTGCGCGGACGCGCCTGCGCCAGCCGGAAGGCGTAGCGGATGATGCGGGCGACGCCGGTGCGGGTCATCATCGAGACGTCGGTCGCGACCTCCTCGGGGAAGCCCTTGTGGACGCGGCCACCGACGCCGGCATATTCGCCCTCGGAATTCTCGCGCACGATCACCCAGTCGAGTTCGGGGCCGGACACCGAGCGCAGGGGCGAGGTGATGCCCGGCAGCACGCGGGTCGGGCGGACATTGGCGTATTGGTCGAAGGGCTGGCAGATCGCCAGTCGAAGGCCCCAGAGCGTGATGTGGTCTGGGACGTCGGGCGCGCCGACGGCGCCGAAGAAGATCGCGTCGTGATTCTTGATCTGCTCGCGGCCGTCGGCCGGCATCATCAGGCCGGTGCGCTTGTAGTAGTCCGAGCCCCAGTCGAAATGGTCGAAGGCGAAGCCGAACGTGCCGGCGCGCCGGGCCAGCGCCTCCAGGACCTCGACGCCGGCCGCGATGACCTCGACGCCGATGCCGTCGCCGGGAATGGCTGCGATGCGATGCGTCTTCATGGTTTCGTTCCTAGCCATCTCAGGGTTCGTCTTTGCGAGCGATCGAACTGCGAGTCAAGAATCCATTGCAGCTTCCATGGAAGTTGGTAGTCTCAGTGTCGGAGAACCATATGATTGCGCGCAGCAAGGCAGTGGAACCGGCGAGTGAGCGGGGTGCGAGCCTCGTCGACAACGCCTATGCCGCGTTGAAGCACGCCATTCGCGAGAGCGTCTTCGCGCCGGGCTACCAGGCGTCGGCCGGCGAACTGGCCTTGCGGCTGGGCGTCAGCCGGACGCCGGTGCACGAGGCGGCGTTGCGACTGCAGGAGGAGGGGCTCGTCCGCATCCTGCCCAAGCGCGGCATCCTGATCTGCGCGCTGGCGCCGCAGGACATCGCCGAAATCTACGATGTCCTGATCGCGATCGAGGCCGGCGCGGCGGAGCTCTCGGCCCGGATGCCCGAGCCGGCCCGGATCGCGCTGGCGGATGATCTCGATCGCGCGACGGATGGGATGGCGCAGGCACTGGTCGCTGGCGACCTCACAGCCTGGGGCAGGGCGGATGAAGCGTTTCACCGGCTGCTCGTCGAGCGCTGCGGCAATGGCCGCTTCGCCCGCATCATCCAGACGGTGAACGACCAGTCGCACCGGGCGCGCATGCTGACGCTGCGGCTGCGGCCGCGCCTGCCATCCTCGGAAGCCGAGCACCGCGCCACCAGCGACGCCATCCGGCACGGCCTGTCGGGGCTCGCCCGCGAGGCGGCCCGGAGGCATCGCATCCGGGCGCGTGACGAATTGCTGCCGCTGATCGAGAGCGTCGGATTGCGTCATATGTAGTCGAACCAACTGCCGAAGACCGTGGCAAACGCGGCAAAAACAAAACTGGAGGAAACACGATGCGTCGCCTGATCCTGGCCCTCGGGGCCGCCCTTTCGATGGCCGCCGCGCCTGCTTTGGCGCAGAGCTACCCCTCGCGGTCGATCACCATGATCGTGCCCTTTGCCGCCGGCGGGCCGACGGACGTGATCGCCCGCATCGTCTCCGACCATATGAGCCGCACGCTGGGCCAATCGATCATCGTCGAGAACGTTGCCGGTGCCGGCGGCACGACCGGTTCGATCCGGGTCGCTCGCGCAACCCCCGATGGCTATACGGTGATGATGGGCAATCTCGGCACCCATTCGGCCTCGGTCGGGCTCTATCCGAACCTCGCCTATGATCCGCGCACTGACTTCGCGCCCGTCATCAACACGGCGGGTACGCCGATGCTGATCTCGGCGCATAAAGACTTTCCGGCCAACACGATGCAGGAGTTTGTCGCGCTGCTGAAGGCCGACCCGTCCAAGTACAATTACGGCCATGGCGGCATCGGCTCGACCTCGCATCTGACCTGCGTGTTCTTCCACTATCTGATCAAGGCGCCGGTGCAGCAGGTGCCGTTCCGTGGTTCGGGCCCGGCCATGAACGCGCTTCTCGCCAAACAGCTGGATTATGTCTGCGACCAGACGGTCGGCATCGTTCCGCAACTGACCCAGCTCAAGACCTATGTCGTCGCCACGCCCAAGCGGCTCGATGTCGCCAAGGACGTGCCGACCAGCATGGAGGGCGGCCTGCCCGAGTTCCAGGCGGTGGGCTGGAATGCGATCTTCGCGCCGAAGGACACGCCCAAGGAGATCGTCGACAAACTCAACGCCGCAGGGCGCGCGGCGCTCGCCGATGCCGGGGTCCGAGCCCGTCTGCTCGAGCTCGGCTGCGTCATCCCCGATGATGCCGGGCAGAGCTCGGCTGCGCTCGGCGCCCATGTCCGCGCCGAGGTCGACAAATGGACGCCGGTGATCAAGGCCGCCGGCGTCACGGCGCAGTAGCCGGTCGGCGCCGGGTCGTCACCCAACCGTCACGCGACTCCACTAGTCGGCTCGCCATCGCAGATGGCGGGCGAGGATCAGGTGACGCAGACGGCACGCACGGTTCGGCGCACGACTACGACTGGACTGACGAGCGCGGTCCATCGCAGCAAACCGCTTTCGAAGGCTGGTTTGCTGGAGCGGATGTTCACACTGGCCTTCTCCGGCCTCGTCTATCCGCAGATCTGGGAAGACCCGGTCGTAGACATGGAGGCGTTGCGCCTCACATCCGACGATCATGTCGTCGCGATCGCATCCGGCTCCTGCAACGTCCTGTCCTATCTGACGGCCGATCCGGCGAAGATCAGCGCGATCGACCTCAACGGTGCCCATATCGCGCTGGGCAAGCTGAAGCTCGCGGCGCTGGCGCGCATGACCCGCCATGACGAATTCCTGCGCTTCTTCGGTCAGGCGCAGTCATCGGCCAATGTCGCCTTCTACGAGCGCGAGATCGCGCCGCATCTCGACGCCACCTCGCGCGGCTACTGGGAGGGCCGCGGGATCGATGGGCGTCGCCGGATCGGCATGTTCGCCCGCAATGTCTACCGCTTCGGCTTGCTCGGGCGCTTCATTGGAACGGGGCATCTGCTCGGCCGGGTGCTGGGCTGCGATCCCCGCAAGATGCTGGAGGCACGCGACCTCGCCGAGCAGCGCGTGCTGTTCAAGCGGCATGTCGCGCCTGTCTTCGACAAACCCTTCGTGCGCTGGCTGATCCGCCAGCCGGCCTCGCTCTATGGCCTCGGTATCCCGCCTGCGCAGTACAAGGCGCTCGCCGCCGATGGCTCGGACGGCATTCGCGGCGCGCTCCATGACAGGATGGAGCGGCTGGCCTGCGGCTTTGACCTGAAGACGAACTATTTCGCACGTCAGGCTTTCGGTCGCGGCTACGAGCAAAGCCCGGACGCGGCGCTGCCGCCCTATCTTCAGCGCGTGAACTTCGAGATGGTGAAGGCGCGCGCCAACCGCGTGTCCTATCACCAGAACGCGGTTACGGCCTTTCTCGAAGCCCAGCCGGCCAAGAGCTGCGACGCCTATGTCCTGCTCGACGCACAGGACTGGATGAACGATGCCGACCTCACGGCGCTCTGGACGCAGATCACGCGCACGGCCAAGGCCGGCGCGCGCGTGATTTTCCGCACCGCTGCCGATGAGCGCCTGCTGCCGGGCCGGGTGCCGGCCGAGATTCTCGACCAGTGGCGCTATGAGGAAGCGACCAGCCGCGAGCTCTGCGCGCGCGACCGCTCCTCCATCTATGGCGGCTTCCATCTCTATGTGCTTCCGGGCGCTACGGTATGAGTGCCGCTCCGCGCATGGACGGCGCGGCCGGGCTGATGGATGCGATGTATCGCCATCAGCGGCACA
The DNA here is from genome assembly GCA_003241815.1 of Hyphomicrobiales bacterium. Lineage (GTDB taxonomy): Bacteria > Pseudomonadota > Alphaproteobacteria > Rhizobiales > Beijerinckiaceae > Allobosea. The sequence continues at coordinate 13,092 of QBLV01000071.1, forward strand.
TCTACGACGCCAGCCGGAAGTTCTATCTGCTTGGCCGCGATCGGCTGATCGCCGAACTCGCGCCGCGGCCGAACGGGACCATTCTGGAAATCGGCTGCGGCACCGGCCGCAACCTGATCAGGATCGCGCAGGCCTATCCGGGCCGCGATTGTTTTGGGCTCGACGTATCGGCCGCGATGCTGGAGACCGCACGTCAGTCCGTCGCGCGGGCGGGCATGGCCGATCGCATCGTCCTCAAACAGGCCGATGCGACCGATTTCGATCCGCAGGCGCTGTTCGGGCAGGATGGATTCGACCGGATCGTGATTTCCTATGCGCTGTCGATGATCCCGCCCTGGCGCGGGGTGGTCGAGGAGGCGGCGCGCCGGCTGTCTCCGGGCGGGGAACTGCATATCGTCGATTTCGGCGACCAGCGGGACCTGCCGGCACCGTTCCGGGCGGTCCTCAACCGTTGGCTGGCGCTGTTTCACGTTACGCCGCGTGACGATCTCGCCACTGTGGTCGATGCCGTCGCGAAAACTGCGGGCGCAACCGCCTCGACCAGGCCGCTGCATCGCGGCTACGCCGTGCATGCGACGCTGCGCCCGCGCCAATTGAAGCCGCTCAACCGACCTTGACGCCCTTCCAGAAGGCGATCCGGCCCTTGATCTCGGCGGCGGCCGATTTGGGCTCCGCATAATACCAGGCGGCGTCCGTGTTCTCTCGCCCATCGACGACGATGGAATGGTAGTTTGCCGTGCCCTTCCAGCCGCAGACCGTGGTCGTGTCGCTCGGCTTGAACAGCTCCGCCTTGATGGCTTCGGTCGGGAAATAGTGGTTGCCCTCCACGACGACGGTGTCGTCGGATTCGGCGATGACCGTGTCGTTCCAGACGGCTTTGACCATGACGGCTCCGGATGGCGGGATTGGATGCCATGAATTGGGGTGACGGCGTCCGTTTTGCCAGGGGCGCGGATGGTGCGTCAGGGCCGGTGCTGGACGCCTCGCACTGCTCCGTGCTAGCGGCGATGGCATGAGCGAACGGGCCGACACCACTGCGCAGGCCGGGTTCGGGCGCCTTCGTGACCGCCTGCGCCAGCTCTATCACGGGCGTTCGCCCGATGCGCTTCGCTTCCAGATGACGACCGCGATCGTCGATGTCCTGATCATCGCCTTCTTCATCGCGACCCCGCTGATCCGCGACCGCCCAGCCTTCCTCTGGATCGACTATTCCATCGCCACGATCCTGGTGGTCGAGATCGCAGCGCGGATGCTGGCCGCGTCGCATGTGTTCCGGCTGCTGCGGCAGCCCACGATGCTGCTCGATCTGTTGATTCTGGCGACGCTGCTGGCGCCGCATTTGCTGGAGAATTTCGGTTTTCTGCGCATCCTCAGGCTCTGGTCGCTGTCGAAACGCGGCGCGATCTGGCTGCAGTTTCGCCGAACGCGGTTTCGCGAATGGGAGGATGCCGCGCGCGCGGTGATCAACCTGACGACGTTCCTCTTCGTCGTCACAGGCTTCATCTACACCTTCTTCTTCGCGGGCAGGCCAGGCATCGAGGGATATGTCGATGCCTTCTATTTCACGGTCACGACCATGACGACGACCGGCTTCGGCGACATCGTGCTGCCGGGCATCGCGGGCAAGCTGACCTCGATCATCGTGATGATCGTCGGCATCTCGCTGTTCGTGAGGCTGGCGCAGGCGGTCTTTCGCCCGGTCAAGGTGACCTTTCCCTGCCCGCAATGCGGGTTGCAGCGCCACGAGCCGGATGCGGTCCACTGCAAAGCCTGCGGCATCATGCTGTGCATTCCCGACCCCGATTGAGCGGGGCGTCGCGTCCTGCGGAGGGTGACGTCAGTGCCGCGTCTCGGTCTCGCGCTCGCTGGTCATGCTCTCGACTGTGATGGCTGTCTTCTCGGGCATGCCGATGATCCGGCCGATCGTCGCCGGCAGCGGCATCATGCCGTGGGCCGCCTTCATCAGGGCGATGCTGGCAAGGATGTCGGCCGGGAAGGGGCAGACCTTGCGGCTGGTCAGATCGACATGGAGCGAGAGGTTTTCGCTCGTGGCGGCAAGCCAACCTTCGGTCGCGTGCCGCATCTCGAGATAATAGTGCAGACGCTTGTCGTCGAAGGCGATGAGCTGTGCGGTGATGCGGACCTGATCGCTCTCGGTCAGCTCGCGCTTGTAGAGGATGTGGCACTCGGCTGCGAAGGTCGAGCAGTGCCGCGTGTCGACGTAATCCGGGTTGAGGCCCACCAGCGAGAAGACCTCGTCGGCCGCACGGTCGAACAGCACATGGTAATAGGCCATGTTGAGATGGCCGTTATGGTCGATCCATTGCGGCTCGACCCGCATGGGCGAAGAGACGAAAGGCGCAAAGAACAGCACCGGGGCGCGGATGTCGTCTTTCATCGCCGCCTCCCGCGTTCTGTGTCGCTGGGCTGCAGGCACGATGCCCGCGCGGGCACGACCCCTGTCACAAATGCATGATGGGCGATGAAAAACCGCATCTTGGCCGCTGCCCTTTGCCTTCCGGCATGGTCTATCATACTGCGATACGGCTCGGCGACGGGAGGCCCGGAGGCTCTCGCGCCCGCGCTTTCCGTATCGTAGCCGATGCCGAAACCGGATTATTCCAAGTCTAAGCTCCAGAACCGGATGTTGACAATGAATTTGCCTGCCGCCGCCCTGCATGAGGCCCCTGCATCCGCCGCGAAGCTGCCGCCATTGCCGGCTTCCGTCGCCGCCGTGACCCGTGCGCTCGCGGCTTCGTTCGGCAACAGGCTGGTGACGAGCCTGGCGGTGCGCCAGCAGCACGGCCATACGCTGACCTGGATTGCGAACCAGCCGCCGGACGCCGTCGTGTTCCCGCAGAACACGCAGGAGGTCTCCGACATCGTCACCCTCTGCGCGGCGCATGGCGTTCCGGTCATCGCGTTCGGCACCGGCACCTCGCTGGAAGGGCATGTGAATGCGCCTTTCGGCGGCGTCTGCATCGATATGAGCCAGATGAAGGGCATCATCGCAGTGCACGCCGAGGATCTCGACTGCGTTGTCGAGGCCGGCGTGACGCGCAAGGAACTGAATGAGCATCTGCGCGACCAGGGCCTGATGTTCCCGATCGATCCCGGTGCGGATGCCTCGATCGGCGGGATGGCGGCGACGCGGGCGTCGGGCACCAATGCCGTGCGCTACGGCACGATGAAGGACAATGTCCTGGCGTTAACTGCGGTGATGGCCGATGGCGCAATCGTGAAGACGTCGACGCGCGCGCGTAAGACCTCGGCCGGTTACGATTTGACTCGCCTCCTCATCGGCTCCGAGGGGACGCTGGGCATCATCACCGAGATCACGCTCAAGCTGCATGGCATCCCGGAGGCAATTTCGGCGGGGATCTGTCCGTTCCCCTCGGTCAAGGCCGCCTGCGACGCCACGATCGTCACCATTCAGTCTGGCCTGCCGGTGGCGCGCATCGAGCTGCTCGACGAGGTCATGATCCGCGGCGTCAATCTCCATTCCAAACTCGGCCTGCCCGAGACCGTGATGCTCTTCGTCGAGTTCCATGGCACTGAGGCCGGTGTGAAGGAGCAATCGGAGCGCTTCGGCGAGATCGCGGCCGAATATGGCGGCGGTCCCTTCGAGTGGGCGACCAAGGCCGAGGACCGCAGCAAGCTGTGGCAGGCCCGCCACGACGCCTATTGGGCGGCGCGTGCACTGCGTCCCGGCGTCGAATCCGTTGCGACCGATGTCTGCGTGCCGATCTCGCAGCTCGCGGACTGCGTCGAGGAGACCAAGCGCGACATCGAGGCGAGCGGGCTGATCGCGCCGATCGCCGGCCATGTCGGCGACGGCAATTTCCACACCCAGCCGCTGGTCGATCTGACCGATCCCGATGAGGTGGCCCGCGCCGAGGCCTTCATCGAACGTCTGGTTAAGCGGGCCCTTGCCATGGGCGGCACCTGCACCGGCGAGCACGGCGTCGGCCAGAAAAAGATCAAATATCTCGAGGCCGAGCATGGCGCGCCCGCGCTGGCGGTGATGCGGCAGCTCAAGCGTGCGCTCGACCCGCAGAACATCCTCAACCCCGGTAAGATCCTCGTGCTCTGACGGGAGGTGCGGGGGTCGTTCCGGCGGATCGTCGGAACGCTGCAGAATGCGTCGGCGCTTGGCAAGATGTCGTGATATTGCCGCGACTTGGCTCCATGGTGGGATTAGCGGCATGATCGTGTCGACCCAAACGACGAGGATGAAGCCGGACGTTGCGTGAGACCCTGACAGTCCTGGCCGGCCTGCTGGTGCTGGCGCTGCTCGCCGCCCTGATCGGACCGGGTTTCGTCGACTGGCGGGGCTATCGGCCCCAGATCGAGGAGCGGCTTGCGGGCGCGCTCGGCGTCGAGACCAGCATCGCCGGCGGCATCGGCCTGCGGCTTCTGCCGTCGCCGCGGCTGACGCTTCAGGATGTCCGCTTCGGCGGCAGGACACAGGACGCCAGCACGGCAGCCGTCGAACTGCTGACGGTCGAGCTCGGGCTGTCGTCCCTGGCACGCGGCGAGTTCCGCATCGCCGACGCCAAGGCGGAGGGAGCGGCCGTCTCGGTGGTGCTCGACGAGGCCGGCGCGATCCGGCTGCCCTTCCGCACCGGCCCGGGCCTGCCGACGCAGACGAGCCTCGACCGCTTCACGATCAGCCGCTCGGCCCTGATCTGGCGCGAGCCCGGCAAGGAGCCGGTGACGCTCTCGCCGATCTCGGCCGAGGTCTCGGCGATCAGTCTCGCCGGCCCATGGCGGGTCGAAGGGGAGGCGGCGGGCTCCTCACTGCGCGTCACGACCGGCGCCCTGGAGCCGGACGGCCGGCTGCGCGCCAAGGCGTTCGTCACGGGCGAGGATATCCGGCTCGGATTCGACGGCGACTTCCTTTTGCCCGCCTCGGCGGGCGGCGTGGCCCTCGGCCTCGACGGCGCCTTCACGCTGTCGCCGGGCGGAGCGCTCGCCTTGTCCGGCAAGGTCACGGGCGGCAGCCGAAAGCTCGATCTTGCCGGGATCGTGCTCGACCTCGCCGGCGGCGCGGCGCGGCTGGAGGGCGAGGGACAGTTCCTGCCCGCCGACGGGACGGGCTCGGTGGCGCTGCGGGCGCGCCGGCTCGATGCCGACGCGCTGGCAGCGGCGCTGGGCGAGCGTGCCGGGTTCGAGCGGGCCTTGCAGACGCTGCCGGGCCATTTCGACATGTCCCTCGACCTCGACCAGTTGATCTGGCGCGGCGAGGATTTTTCCGCCTTTGGACTGCGCGGCCGGCTCGCTGATCATGGGCTGTCGGATGCCACGGCTTCGATGCGTGTCGCCGGTGCGCTGATCGGTGCGAGCGGTGCGGTCGATGCCAATGGCGTCGCCGGCAAAATCAATGTGAAGGCCGAGGATTCGCGGCGCATCGCGCTCGTCGCCGCGCGGGCGGGGCTCGACCCGGCGCTGGCCGATCTCGTCGCTGGGCTGGGCCAGATCGATGGCGAGGCGATCGGTGCCTGGGATGGCGGCAGGGTGGCGATCCAGCGCCTGCTCGTCACCGGTTCTTCGGGGATCAGGCTCGACCTGTCCGGGGACGTCACCGCCGACCGGCTGGTGGCGAAGGCTTCGCTGCAGGGCTTCGATCTCAACAGCCTGCCACCTGCCGAAAGTGTCGGTGGCCTGATCGGGCGGCGCGATCTCGCGCTCGACCTCAACCTGCTCAATGTGCGCTTCCGCAATGCGCCGCCGGGTTCGGCAAGCCTCGATCTGCGCCGTGAGGGCGCGATCTGGCGGCTGAGCCGGCTGGCGATCGACGGTTTCGGCGGCGTCACCGTCTCGGGCTCGGGTGCGCTGCTCGCCGAGGGCGGCGAGATTACGGGGCGCATCCGCGCGCCGCGCTTCGAGACCATCGCGGCGCTGGCCGGTCCGCTTGTCC
>QBLV01000071.1:19021-19554 GCA_003241815.1 Hyphomicrobiales bacterium
GGCTGACGCGGGCTCCCGCCGGCGACACCGGCGTCACGGTCGACGGCTCGGCACAGGGCGGGCGGCTGGCGCTGAGCGGCCGCATCGACGGGGCCGGGCTCTGGACCGGTGCGACGTTGCGGTTCGATCTCGCCGACCGCCGCCAGGTCTTCCAGGCACTGGGCCTGCCGGCGCCACGGCAAGCGGGGCCGGGCGAACTGGTGATGCAGCAAGGGGCCGGCCGATGGGTCGGTACGCTCGCGGGGCCCGGTCTCTCGATCGTCGTGGAAAATGAGGCGTCTGCGCCGCCGCGGCTGACGATCCAGGCGGACGGGCTGCGCCAAATCCTCCCAGAGGGGGCCGCGCGCCTGCTTCCCGACGGTCTCGTCGACGCCCATGCGCGGGTCGGTTTCGCCCCCGAGGCCGTCACGCTTGACGATCTCGTCCTCAATATGGGCGCCGCCAGCGCGCGCGGCAACGTCGCTTTCGCGCGCGAAGCCGGCTTGACCGGACGCCTCGTCGTGCCCGGCGCCGATCTGCGCGCGCTCCTGGGC
>QBLV01000072.1 GCA_003241815.1 Hyphomicrobiales bacterium
CAACCCGCCGATCCCCAAGCCACTCCGTCAAACGGGGGCATATTTCATCACCCTGCTAACTCGACCAGGGCCTGAGCATGCATGTGCCAGAGCTTGTGATCATGGCGATGCAAGGTGCGGCGGAGCAACTGCTCGGTGAACCAGGCGAGCAATATATGATTCCTGTTGGCTTTCAGGAACTTCGCGACAGCGAGCAGAGTTGCTTCGTCCTCCTCCTGCGCAACAAGGCGCCGCAATCCCTCCGGTATGCCGGTCAGCTCCAACCGCATCGCTTCGCCCCCTTTTCCAGCGGTCGCGGCTGTCGCGGGATCCGCCGTCATTGCAGTCTTGGCAAGTCCCGAAACCTTGCTCGGCATCGTGCCATACGCAAGCATTCCTGGCCAGATGACGCTGCTGCGGCGCGAACGACTTAAGTCTCCATGTTCCCACAACGGAAATCAGGTGGAGGAGCTGCGTTTCGCAAAATCATATGGCCAACCGTGGGAGCGGGGGAGATATCGGTGGACTGGGCGTCCGGTCCGCGGCAACCACCTATTCGTAGCGGAGGGCCAGGGTCTCGCGCTGCCCTCCCGCGCCTTCGATGATCACCATGAAGACCTTGTCTTGAAATGCGAGATCCACGATGCGGATATTCTTGATATCCAGTGGCATCTTGAGGCCGCGTTTCGTATTCAGGCGATTGACAATGGATTCTGTGGCGGGGCTGCCGGCGGTGCGCTCCGTGTTGACCAGGAAGCCCCCGCCGTCTCCCGGACCTGGCCTCATCTGGACCGTCGTCCAGATTGACGGTGCTTTAGCATAGCCCAGCAGAGCGTCGACTCGATGCTGAATCTGAAGGTCCTTGCCCTTTTCCACCACCCTCTGCACCGTCCCATTGCAATCCGGGATCAGCAATGACTCGGCTTCGACGAGGATTCCGGTGGCGCATGACGCGATGTCGAACTCGTGCCCCGAATAGGTCGCCAACTTGTCCGGCGAGAGCTTGCGAAGGCTGGCCGGCGTAGCATTCGTCTCCGTTGCCCAGACATCGCGGCCGTTGGTCGACAGCATCATCCCCTTCGTATTATAGGCAATATCGTCGAAAAAGTCGGGTACCTGCGGATCGGTCAGCGCCGTGCTCATGTGCAAGAGGCCGGCGCCAGACGCTCCACCGCGAGTCACGATCCAGAGCCGATCCCCGCCGCGGGCAATCACGGCCGGCGTGCTCGACACCGGATTTCCAAAGGCTCCGAGCTTCTTGGAGGGAAACCTCACCGGCACCTCGGCGATCAGGTCGAGGCGCTCCGGGTCGAGCTTGATGATCGCGTTTGGGCCCCGCGTGCCGACATAGATGCCCGTCTCATCGGCATAGAGCGTGGTTGGATCGCCGATCAGTGCTCGATTGGCGATAATCTGCCCCGTCTCGTCCAGTCTAAGCACGGCTGCGGGGCTTCGGCGCAGCAGCAGGAAGCCGACGTTGTCACGTGCCACGGCGACAGCATGCTGCGAGAGATCCGGATCCAGCGTGAAGGCAGTTGCGGGAGAAAAATCGCCTTTCGGCCGCCAGGCCTGCGCCGGCGAGCATGTTTCGCTGCCGCTGGCTTCGGTGACGCATAGCTGCCAACTGACTTCGCCAGCGGTTGTTGAGACGGGTTCCACGACGATGGCGCCCTCTGCGCTTGATCCGGGAGCGAGCACGGGGATGGCCTCCTTGGCGAAAAGGCCAAAGCGGTCGGTGATGCGCAGAGCACCTTCGGGCTTCGAGACCAGCTGTGCCTGCGAGAGGCGGGCCCCCGCGGTGCTATTGTTGAGAACGGTCAAGCCATGGCGAAATCGCGATGGCGCACCGAAATATCCACGCTCCCAAGGAGCCGGCTCCGGTGCGGTAAGCTTCAATTGGAGCCCGACAGAAGCCAGATACCCGCGATACCCGATGCCCGCCATGATGAGCGCAATCGCAACGACGCCTCCGTATTTTAGGAGGCGGGCAGGGATTCGCCGCATGGCGGAGACGGCGGCAGCGGTCTCCGCCGCCACGTTGCCCCTTGGCTCGAGAACTGTCACTGCCTTCAAGTAGGCAGGAATGGAACCGTAATCGGTCGACTCGACCATCACCGGAAGTACCCGGCGCGCCGGGCTGGCCCACTTGCGCTCAGCTAGGCCGAGTTCGGTCAGCGTGAAGCTTTTGGGCGAGACCGAGTGTGGACTGACGAGATAGACGAGGAGGTCGGCTGCCTGGATGGAAGCTGCGATCTGATCCTCATAGCTGTGACCGGGCGGCAAGCTATCCCGATCGAAGAAAACGTCATGGCCGCGTGCCCTGAGTGAATGCACGACGCTTTCGGCGACCGGCCGATCCTCCGCCGCATACGATACGAATATCCTCATTGGCCCGCCCCGGCGTTCACCCTATATCCGACCTGGTCGAACGGGCATTGCCCTCACCGCAATAATGCTCGGCCATTCAGACAGATCGCAAGCCGTACCGACGCAAAAGATCGGCTACTGTAAGGCGCTCCAAGCTCGAAGGACCTTAGCTGCCTCGGCCGGCGGGATGTTGCCGATGGGTTCCAGCAGCCGGCGATTGTTGAGCCAACGAAGCAATGCAAGTTGGAAACTCGATGACCGACCGCCCCGTCCGCTCTGCCCGCTGCATCCGTCGAGGCCGTGACGACGGACGCGGCGGTCAGGGCGGACGCCGCATTTCGGGGCGACGGGGTCACGCTGCCCTCTTTGTGATCGCGATGGTGCGGGTCCTGTCCTTTCCCACGCGCTCGAATTCGACACCGACCCCGTTGGAGCGGAGCACGGGCGCGAGCCTGCGCAGGCGGCCGGCGAGCGCGGCGGGATCGAGCCGCTTGGGCGGAACCATGCGCGGCTCGAGGGCCCTGGCGAGATCGGTTGCGGTCCCGTTCCACGGTCCGTTGTCATGGATCAGTTTCGTGATGGCGCTGACGATGGGGTCGCTCTCGGCGAGGATGGCCGAACTCATCGAGCGGTTGCGGTTGTAGGCCTCCATGAAGCAACCGGGCGGCCCGAAGACATGCTCGATCGCGATGCCGATGCGCGCGAAGCCCGCCATGCGCGGCAGACGGTTGGTTTTGAGCGTCGGCAGACGATCGACCGCCGTGGCCATGAGATCGAGAAGGGCGCCGAGGATCTGTGGGCGGCGAGCCTGGAAGCGGGCCTCGAACGCCACGGGGTCGAGCCGTTCTTCCTCGGCGATCGCCGGCAGGTTCAGGATGATCGCCCGATCGGTGAGATCAGGGCGCGTCACAATGTCCGTGATGCCGTTCAAGATCACGGGTTTGATCGCCTCGAAATACACCTCTCCCCCGTCGGTGAAGAGCTGGCGCGTCGCCATGCCGCCGCCGCTGGAGAGCTTGCACAGGGTGTCGCTGAGCCAGTCGTCAATCGACGAGATGTTGTCGAAGGCCAGCACATGCGTGTTGGACGTCGAGATATAGAGGTCCCGCTCGGAGCGCGGCAGCGCCCTGAGCGGGAGCCGGCTTGGGTCGACGAGGTCATGGATCAGTTTAACGGTCGTCGTCTTCGCCGACCCCTGTTCTCCAGTGACCACCAGCAGGGGATAGGGCCCCTCCGGCATGAGTGATGCGACACACCAGGTGACCAGGAGCTGGAACGACCCATCATCCGCCAGATTGAGCAGTTCGCGCAGAAGATGAAGCCCGCCCTCTCGGGCCGGCACGGGCAAAGGCTGGGTCAGGTTACCCCTCACGAAGCGGACGCTGGGCACCTGAACGATGCGCCAGCCGCCAGACGTAATCTCGATCGCGGCACCGGTCTCGTCCCCAAGATCGATATAGACGCGCTCACCGTCTCGCGCTGAGCGAAGAAACACCGGCTGCTCCGGGGCGAGACTGGCGATGTCCTCGAGCGCGGTGATGGCCGCCCTGACGGCAGCAGCCGGAACGATCCGGTCTTGAAGCTGAAGAAACCGCAGCCGCAGCCAAGTCTGGAAAGCGGGGCCGCGGACTTGTAGGGTGCGCGGCCCCTTGTCGGTCGTGACCACCGCATAGCACCGGCCCTGCCAGCGCAGGAGCTCGACCTCTTCCTTGGCGATGGCAAGGACGAGGTCGGCGTCGGTCGGGGGGAGGCTCTCCTTTTCGCTCATCGGACGCTCTCCCTAGATGCCGACAGTTTCGCGGGCGGCCGCCCCTCCGCGACCGCTGCAGGCGTGCCGATCGTGATGGCGATGTCGACCGACCTGTGAGCCGCGGGCGCCTCGACCGTCAGACGGATGACGAGGTCCGAGGCCGTGGCGGGCTCGGCCCCGGCCGCGGTGGGCTGCGACTCCGACGGCTGAGGAGGCCCGTTGTCGGGAACAGCTGCGACGCCAGACGCGGGCACCTCAGCAACACCCATCATCTGCCGATAAAGCTGAACGGCGCGGTAGGTGGCGGGAAATTGGTCCTTGAGCATCGGTTTGCCTTTCGTTGGTTTGAAGAGAGATTCAGGGTCAGGGGCGCGTCCGAATGCCGGGCCTTTCGCCGGTGTCTGGATTGGGGCCCGGGAAACAGAACGGCGGCTGGGAGGTCCAGCCGGGAAATGCGAATCGATCGAGTGCTTCGAGGATTCCGGCATCGGACAACCACTTTGCCCGCCGGCCCTCTTCCGAGAGCGTCCAGCGGATGGTTGGGTCCAGCTCACGCAGGGACTGGCGGGTCGCGATCGCATATCCGAGGACGACGCAGGCCGAGCTGAGAATGGCCCCGAGAGCCATCCCGAGGGCACGGCGAGCGCGCCGGCGCTTCGCGCGAGCAACCAGCGCCGCCGCATGCGCTTGGGCGATTTCGGTCCTGAGCGACTGGTACAGGACGAGGAGAACCGCGACGGTCGACCCGGACTTTAGCCGGAACGCCGCGATCGCGGGAAGAAGGTCGCGGTGCTCGGCCGCCGTCAGCGGACGGCCGAGCAGATCGCGAGCGAGATTGTCGAAATCCTCGCGATCCATCGGGATCACCAGTTCAAGAGCGGCGCCAGAGCGGCAGCGGCCTTCGGCGACCAGATGTCGAGCGCGGCGGTCTCCGCCGCGTCGTCGAGCGCGAAGATCTCGACGAAAGACAGGCGCTGCGACTTGAAGCGCCGCATGATCGCGTCGGGGATGGCGGGGAGGTCGATCACCCGCTTGTCGGCGATCATCGCCTGACCGAGCTTCGATTCGTTGAAAACCCGGAAGCTCTCCGGACGGCCGAAATGGCGCGGGCGCACCACGAACACCGTGGCGTTGGGCATCGCCTCGAGCAGGTCGGGGAGGTGGTTGCAGCTGTCGATGTCCTGGTCGATCGGGGAGAGGACAACCATCGGACGCTCCGACCGCTTTGCCGCCAGGTCGAGGATCGGCGCATTTTCCATGAAGCTCTCGACGAGACCTGCGCCGCAGGAGATCAGGATCTCCTCGTCGATGTCCGGGTCGGTGAGCCGCCGGGCGATCGACACGAAGCCACCCTCGTCTTCGAGCGACAGGCATTCGCAGGTGAGCACCTTCCCGTGGCTCTTCCAGAGATCGGGATTCGACACATCCGTGTCGATCACACGCGGCCGCGATCCGCTGCACATCAGCAGATAAGCGAGCGCGGCGAGGGTGCTGCTCTTCGTGGTGCCGCCCTTCGGGTTCCAGGAGAGGATGGCCGGGGCCAACCTCTTGCCGGTGGGCCTCAGCTGCGCAGGCCGGGGCGCGTCGGGCCTGGCGATCTTGCGCCTCTCCATCAGTTCCTTGGTCGTCATGATCTCGTACTCCTTCAGAATCGGTCGGGCTTGGCTTCGAATGCGCCGGGCTCGGGGAGCGCGGTCTCAGTCTGATCGGGCGCCGACGTCGTCCCGGTCTGACCGTTCGTGTTGCGCGGGGCATCCTGATCGGCAGCCTCGCGCGAAACGGCATGGGTGGATTTGGAAGGGCGCTGATGCGGGGCGGTCTGCCCGTCACCCTCGGGGGGGCTGGACGGGCCGCTATCGTCCGGCTCGGCCACGGCGGCGTCATCATCGCCGGGGTCGGGCTTCATCCGCCCCTGACGGATGTCGGTCACGTACTGCTTGATCGTCCGCGGAGCGATCTTGCGGCCACACCAGCTCTCGATAAGCACGGCGATCTCTTCCCAGGACTTGCCCGCCGCGCGCAGCTTCACGATCGGTGAAAACAACGTCCGGACCGCTGCCGCATTGCTGCGGATCGTGAACGGCCGTTCGGCCAGCGCCTTGTCCGCTTCCTGGTCGGCAGCTTGCCGCATGGCTTTCAGATCGACTTTCTTCGTCATCGGTGAACTCCTGCTGGTCAGATGCGCCGTTTTAAGTATCGGCGCAATATTTACGCAGAATATATTTTTAGTATGCGAACATATACGGATATATTCAGGATGTATCCGGATACAGATCGAGTGCATCTGACGTATAGGGGCGTATATAATGAATAAGTGTTGCTCTCAGTACAGAATGTGATTTGATAAAGGGGCAAGTGAGGCCCGTGTGCGCAGATCTAGACTTGTGACACGGGAAGACTCGGCAGGGAGATTCCCATGCACCCCACCCCGGCAGATCCGGGTGCGCGACGAGCGCGCCGGCTTCGCCGAAATCACAGGAGGCCTCGATGTCCGAGGGAAACCAGTTCCCAGTTTTCGTCTCGTTCCGAATCGACGACCCGACCGCCGCGCAGCTGGCTGCCGTGTCGCAAGCCGCCGGCTTGAAGCCCAACGCCTGGGCCCGCGCTTCCCTCATCAAGGCGCTCGGCTCGTCGATGAAGGCGCCGGCGGTGCGGCGCGCGGCGGCCAACGCCGGCAGGCTCGACGCCATGCTCGACGAGCTGCGGGCACACGGCCGGAACCTGAACCAGATGACGAGGCACGCGAACACGGCCGGCTCGCTCGTCTCGCTCGGCGCCGACATCAAGGCGATGCTGACGCAGACGGAGATCGTGATGTCGCGGGTGCTCGATGCGCTGAAGGTCGAGGAAGACGCGTGATGATGCTGATCACCACGCCGCGCTGCCTCGGCGAGCTCGGACGTCATCTCATGAAGACCGGGCGCGGCTCGAACGAACAGGTCATCGTTCGCGATGACCTCTGCCAGGACGTCCCGCACGAGGCTGCGCTGGCTTTGCGCGTGCTGGCGGCTCAGTCCCGCCGCAACCGTCGCGTCACGCGCGACGTGGTTCACGTCGTCATCTCGCCCAAGCGCGCGCTGAGCCCCGCGGAACTCGGCTACGTGCTGAAGGTCATCGAGGCGGAATACGGGATCCCTTTCGACGCTGCCCGGCATGTCACCGAACATCGCAAAGGGCGCAGGCCGCCGCACTTCCACGTCGTGTACGCCATGACCAATCCAGCCACCGGCAAAGCCCTGCGGTTCCGGCGCAGCCGCGAGCGCGACGACATGCTGGCCAGACGGCTGGAGATCGAACTTGGTGAAGGGCTCTCGCCCAGCGTCAGGGTCGAACGCGTTGCCGAGATGCTTCGGGAACGCGGGCTTGAGGATCTTGCCGAACGCGCTGCGGCCGGACCGGTCGCCGAACCCGGCATTCGTCCTGGCAAGGACGAGATGCAGCAGGCGGCTCGCCTCGAGGTGGACGTCGAGACAATCGACGATCGCGTCCTGCTCGCGTGGCGTCGCGGCGGGGGCGATCTGCAGCGGTTCCGGGCCGAACTGGACGCCAGCGGCTTTTCGCTTTGCGCCGGGCACACCCTCGTCGATGGTCGCCCGATCGTGCGTTTGATCGACCGCGAGAGCTTGATGACGACGAGCCTGACACGGCACGTCAACCGCGTCTCTAAACGAGCTGGGCAAGCCGCGAAGCTGCACGAGATCGATGTCGGCCGGGCCTTCGGTACGCTTCCAGCAGAGAAGCAGGCGCGCGCCGCGCTGCGGCTCGATGGTCCCAAGCGCAGTGCCGACGCCGTGCTCGGCGAGTTCGACAGGCTCATCCACGAGATGGAAGCCGACGGCGAGCGCGACCAGGTTGATCAAGCCAAGGCCGCGAAAGAGCGTACGGCCAACAGGCTCACAGCGGAGGAGCGCACGCGGCTTCGGCAGCGTCAGGCTCTGGTGCGGGAACGCTACCGCCGGCGCGACCGGATCCGCCGCGCACGGGTCAACCGCTTCTTCATCGCAGCCGGCGTGTTCGCCAATCCAGACGTTCGCAAGCTCGCATTCTACCTGCTGGCCGCAGGCGCGATAGTGACCGGGGCTGGTCTGTTCGGCGCTCTCGCCGTTGCAGGTGTGGCTGTCGCAAGCCTGCCATCCTACCAAGGCGCTCGACGCCTGAGAGCCGCCCATGATCAGGCCGCGGCGGAAGACCGGATCGCACTGGCTGCCGAACTCCAGGCGGAAAGCCGCGACTTCTTCCGCGAGCGGGCAATCGCGATGAAGCTGGCCGACCAGCGGGCCCGTCAGCGCGCGATAAAGGAGCGATCGGAACGTGCGGCAAGGATGCGTGCGATGAAGGAGCAAGCCCGTATGCGGGCCAACAGGCTCGAGCGTGAGGGGCTTCGTAACCGAACCAAGGCCGCAGAAGAGCAGCTCGCCCGTGTGATGCGTGGCCACAGTCCGGGACGCAGCGGACACGGCGACGGGGGCCAGCAGCCCAACCGATCCGTCACTGCTCGCCCCCGCGGGCGCGGCCTGGAGCGCTGAACTCGCAGCCGCCCCGCCGTCGGCGGAGCGTGCCTGCGACCCAGAGCCGTTATTCGGGATGTATCCGTATGGCATCGTTACGCATCAGGTTGTGATCCTGAGCGCGTTATGGATGCATCCGCAGATTTTACTCGGCGTTCGGAAACTTTCCCCCCCCCCTTCAGGGGCGCGGGTACCAGACTGGAGTCCGCGAGAGACGGCACGCGCTAGCGAGGGAACCGTACGCGAGCTTCGCGCCGATGTCGTTGAAAAAGTCGGTCTTGAGAGGGATGCGAGGGCGTTTCGGATTTGGCCGATTGATCCTCGCCCTCTCATGCAGGCCTGAACTGCGGTCCGTTCGGCAGGAGCTTTGCTAGCTTCCGGAGGTTCTGGGCTGCCGCGGCGAGGTGGAACTCGTCTCTGGCGCCGTTCGGTCCGCGTAGGCGCAGGCGATCGAGCTTCAGGATGCGCTTGAGATGGGCGAAGAGCATCTCGACCTTCTTCCGCTCTCGCCGCGAGGTGACATAGGCATCGGTCTCGGCGATGTCCCTGGCCATGTCGCGGGCGCCCTCGTGGATCGAGCGCAGGATCGTGCGAGCCGGCGTGTTGGGCGAGCACTGCGGCTTCAGCGAGCAGGCGTCGCAGTCCAACTTGCTGGCGCGGTAGCGCATGAAGCCTTCGGAATCGACGCCCTCGCGGCTGATACCGAAGCGCCGGCGATATTGGTGAAGCTCCTTCCCGCCCGGGCAGGTGTAGAGATCGCGGGCGTGGTCATAGGCGAAGACGGAGCGGCTGAAGGTGCCGTCGCTGCGCTGCGATTTGTCGAAGACCGGGATGTGCGGCTCGATCCCGCGCTCATGCACCAGCCAGGCGAGGTTCTCGGCCGAGCCGTAGGCGCTGTCAGCAGCTAATCTGGCCGGCCAGAGGCCGAAGTGCTCCTGCGTTCGGTCGAGCATGGTCCGGGCCGAGCCGACCTTAAGCCTGCCGGATGGCACGGCTGGCCTCGACATCGACGATGACGGCGTGGTCGAGGTCTATCAGATAGTTGGTGGCATAGGCGAAGAAGGCGTGTCCCTTCAGGGCGCCAGTCCATTGCGCCGCTGGATCGGAGCGCGAGACGAACTTCGGCTTGGCCTCGCTGGCGGCGCCCCAGGCGGCCTCGTCGAGCGTGTCGAGATACTCGCGCACCGACCGGCGCGTCCGGGCAAGATCGTCCCAGTCGACCACTTCGGAGGCCGCCGCCGAGCGCTGCTTGTTGGCGTCGGCCTTGATCAGGCTGGCATCGACCGCGAAGCCCTCGCCGCCGACGAGCCCCTCCGCGATGCAGCGCCGGACGGTCGTCTCGAACAACTCCCTCAGAAGATCGCTCTCGCGGAAACGACCATGCCGGTTCTTCGAGAAGGTCGAGTGATCGGGAACGGCGCCCTCGAGCCCGAGCCGACAGAACCAGCGATAGGCGAGGTTCAGGTGGACTTCCTCGCACAGGCGGCGCTCGGACCGGATGCCGAAGCAGTAGCCGACGAGCAGCATCCGGATCATCAGCTCCGGATCGATCGAGGGCCGACCCATCTCGCTGTAGAACGGACGCAGATGCGCGCGGATATCAGAGAGATCGACGAAGCGGTCGATGGCTCGGACCCAATGATCGGCCGGGACGTGCCGCTCCAGGCTGAACTCGTAGAACAACGCCTCCTGCGCCACCTGTCGCTCGCCCATCATCGCGCCGCCCTCCGACCAAGGACAACTGAATCAGGACTTCATACCCGCGGCAACGACGACTTTTTCAACGGCATCCGCCAATTCCGTACGTTCGGAACGTGCCGGAAAACAGACATTTACGCTTCAGTGCGCAAGGGCCGCAGGCGATATCGATTGGATGACGAATCCTTCGCAGACTAACCGCATTTCGCGCTGTGATGGACGTAGCACTCGACATATGGATCAGATGCACCGAACCAGTAGCGCGTGAGACGGTTGGCAGATAGCTTCCTGATCAAGGCGAGCGCGTCCACGTATTTATCATAAAATTGAAGATGGCAGGAAGAACGGCGACGGCGCCTCCCGTCCGAAGAGCGTCTTCTTGCGATGCTTCTCCCATCTGCCATAGCGGCTTTTCAGCCCATCGCCGACGGTTTCCCCAAGGCGGCCGATCGCCGAGCCGGTCCGCGCGCACTGCTCGCGCCAGACCCCGAACCGCCCGTCGACGATCTTGCCAAAGAGAACCTTCGCGCGCCAGAAATCCTCCGCTTCGTCGGACGCGGCGATTTGCGCAAACCAGTGGCGCGACCATCGATTGCGGTCGTAGGCGTAGCTGGCCGCCCGGCGGGCATCCCCGATCAGGCCGTGCGAGCCCTCGAAACGGGACAGTATCTCCGAGTTGAACGGGTCGAGGTCGGAGAAGCCGGCGACCATGACGCCCCTGGCGACGTGGGCCGGTTCGCCGCCTGCCACCCGCCGTTCGACATAGCGCCGAAGCGTGTCCTGCTTGCCGTTCAGCAGCGCCGCGAGAACCTCGGTCGCCAGATCCTGGTCCGTCCGCGCCTGGTCCAGTCGACGGGAGCGGATGTCGTCCAACTCCATGCCGTCGTGCGCGGCCCAGATGGCCATGGCGTCGAGGCCGACGCCGGCGCGGCCGAACGCGACCCTGACGATCGGCCTGCTGGGCTTGATCTTCGCCAGCAAGGCCCGGGTCCTGTCTGGCCGGGTCCCGCTCAGGGCATGGGCGAGCAGCAGGACAAGGTTATAGACCGCCGACAGCCGCGTCTCGGGGAGCGACGACAGGAGGTCATCCCACCGGTCGGCCATTTCGGGCGCGCAGGCGACGATCGCGGCGAAATCGTCGAGGGCAAGATGATCGAGCACGATGCGCGCCTGCGCCCTGGTCAGGCTGTCCCTGAAGTCGACGAAGGCGTCGTAGTTGCGCCGGTGACGCTCCTGGAACTCCGCGTCGGTTTCGGCAAACCTTCGCATCGACGAGGAGAGATCGTTGCCTGGCGGATCGCGATCGCTGACGCTGAAGCGGAGGGGGTGGGTCCAGTCGCCTATGGGGGCGTGCAGCTCGATGTCCGGTGCGACCAGTTCGCTGTCCAGCCCGGCGGCACGCTGGATCGAGACGTCGATCCGCCCGGCGATGGCAAGAGCGACGTTCCCCCCAAGGATGCGGGCGGCGTGCCCGTAGAGCCTGGGCGAGATGCGCTCGACGATGCCCAGGCCGTCGGCGTGCCCGAGCTTCGCGGCCTGGATGAGCGCCAACGAGCCGTACCACGCCTCGAATCCGTTCTCCGAGTTGGCGTCGGCCGCATTCCAGCCGCTGTCCGCAACGGCCCGCAGCATCCGGCCGTCCTCGCCCCTCGCGATGATGCCGAACGCACGCGTCCGCAGACGTTCGACCTCCGAGGTCACCAGGGAGATCAGGTAGTCGCGGATGTCCTCCGAAAGGGGCGCGTCCGTTTCCTTGGTGATCTCAAGGAGGACGTACTGCCTGTGCACGTCGCCGGTGGCCCGCGCATCGGCCAGCCGCCGCTTGAGGAAATCCTCATCGACGACCTTCATCGCCTGCAGGTTGTCCAGGAGGATTTCCTGGTCGGGTCCGATTTCGAGCAGGATATCGGCCTGTTCCGCGCCCGTCAGGGAGGGGAACGCGAGAAGGAGAAGGTACTGGGTCGTGATCCATTCGTCCTGCTTCGAGAGGCCTTCGAGGTCTCCGGCGGCTCGCGCGTCACGCCATTTCGCGATGAGGGCCTCGGCCTGCGTGCGCGTCAGCAGCGCGGCGTGGTCGCGCAGCATCAGCACGCCCTGGCGGAGGGGAAATCCCTTGCGGCCCAGCACGTGGTCGGCCATTTCGACGTGCTTGGCCGCGGCGGTCGCCGGGTGAAAGCGGGCCACGCCCGGGCGCGCGTCGTTCAGGAACTGGTCTTCCGAGGACAGGCCCATGCTCAGTCGGAGCCTGGCGACGTCGATCGCACCATAGTTCCGCGCGGTCGTCTCGATGTTGTCCGGCTCCGTAGAGTCCGGATCACAAGGATCGGTCGCGCAGTAGTCCTCGATCCTGCGCCAGCCGGGGAACCGTTCCCGGTCCTTGGTAAGCGCCTCGACCAGGGCATGTGCCTCCTCCGCATCGGCAGGATTGCCGGTCGAACGAAGCGCCGCCACGAGTGCCCATTGCCCGACCCTGGACACCTGGGGGCCGCGCAGGGGCGCCGCAACACTCAGGAGGGCGGCTCTTGCATCACTCCAGTCGACCAAGTTGAGACTGATTAGGTCGATGCACTCCTTGTAGGGCGAGCCATAGTCGGAGTTCAGCGCCTGCCCGAAACACCAGTCCAGGACGGCTTCGGCATGCGGAGCCAGTTGTCTGCCAGCCAGTATGAACATGGCCAGCTTTGACAGGGCGCTCACGCTGTCCTCTACGATGATCAGCCTGCCGAGGATCTGCCGCTCGGCCTCGGAAAGCTCGTCGATCCGACGGTCGATTTCAGTCCGCTTCTTGGCCCGCTCCGGTCCCTGTTCGGCGCCGGCACGCATGCTCACATCTGGCGTGACCGAATGAACCGAGAGCCAGCTGGCGGCCTCCGCCGCCACGGTCACTCCAGCGCGCTCGCTGCCGGCTGCATCCATCAGCGCTCCTTGGACCCAGTCGAAATTCGGCTGATGGCCTCCGGCGAGACAGAGCCGACGCGCGGCAAGAAGGAAGCCGGGCGGGCGCTCCTTCGCAAGCGAGCAGAATGCCGGGAACCTGGACTGGTCGGGATTCTGAAGGTTGGCGAAGCCCACCACGAGGGAAGCGGCCACCTCCGCGTCGTAGTGGTCGTCCAGCCAGGAGACGGCGTTCAGAGCCGCGAATATCACATTCGCCGTGTCATCGAGCGCCGCGACCGGTTCCAGGAGCTCGGCCAGTGTTTCGTCGAGGTCGCGATGGTTCCGCCTTGCCCAGCGGAGGCGATCGACCACGGAAAGGCCGAGGGCGAGCGTAAGCCCGTGTTCCCTCAGCTCGTACTTGTGCGGGTCGCCGTCGACCTCACGGAAGAAGCGACCGTCGACGACCGCGGACAGGTCCGCGTCGAATACGTAGAGGTCGTCCACCTGCAGGGCACGCGCCCGATCCAGGATCGCACGGGCATGCAACTGGAGTTGCCTTGCGAAGTCCAAGGCCGAGTAAGGCGCCAGCGCCTCCTGCTCGCTGGTCCGAATGTGTTCGAAGAGCAAACGGCTCACGCTGACCTCGGTCAGCGACGAGACCGCTCCCTTGTCCAGAAGCTGGAGCGCGATGCCCAGCAGCCGCGGATTTCGCAAGGTTCCCGCGACCGTCGGATGCAGCGACGTGGGCTCGATCGTGCGGTCGCGGAGTATCTCGTCGCGTTCCGTGGCGGACCATTCGGGCACCTGCACCGTGCCTGTCGGGATCGTGAGTCGGCCACGGACGCGGTCGCGGAAGAACGGCGTGCGTGAGGAGACCAGCAGGGAACCGCCGATTTCTTCGAGCAGCAACGACATGCTCTCGATGATCCTGCCCCAATCGACGTCAGGCCGTTGATTGATGCCGTCGATCAGGACGGCCAGTCGGGGGCGGTCCGATACTGGGTGCCTGGGCCAGCCCGCCAGCCTTCTCGCCCACCTCCTCTTGTTGCGATCGTCCGCCTCGTCTCCGGTCTGCTCGATAAGCTTGACGATGAGAAGCGGTTTCGCGTCGAACGGCGCCGAACTCTGGGTGAAGGCATCGGCTGTCATGACCACGAACAAGGGCTTGCTGGCGAGACCGCTCCAGGCCTGCGCCACCAGCCAGGATTTGCCGCATCCTTCGTCACCCAGCACGAACGTCGTCTTGCCGTCGGCGGGTTGGCTCAGGCACGGCGTCAGGCTTTCCACGAGCCCGCTGCGAGGCAACAACTTGGGCACGCCGTCTCCCAGGGGCGACAGCGCCTGTCCGAGCCTCAACCGAGCCCGCCGTCGGTCGGAGAAGACGGCCATGAGCCATTCCGCGTTCGCCTTTTCCGCCATCCTGGCAGCCATCGCGGGGCCATCCAGCGAAGCGCGCAGGCGGGCTGCCTCAAGCGCGAAATCCGCGGCGTCTCGGATGACCCCCAAGGCCGCGATCGCCTGACCCGCGGCGCCGTCTTCGATATGGGCCAGCAGGAACTGCTCGACGCGTTCCCCGGACATCGCCAGCGCGAGCGCGAGTTCCGGCAAGCGCGTCTCCGACCAGTCCAGGATGACGACGATCATCCCCTTGCCGGCAGCATCGGCGCGTAGATCGTCGGCCAGCTGGGTCGAGACCAGCGTCGTGGCTCCCAGGACCCACACAAGGTCGGGGGCGTCTTTGTTTCTCCCCAGATCCGCGATCTTCGAGAGGACCTCGGTTCGCGGAACGCTGTCCGAATAGAGCTTCCCCTCGAACGCGACGACGTCACCTTCGCCGGCCGTCTTCCCATCGATGCCGCGTTGGGTGCCACTCGACGCAAGGCGAAAGGGCACGCCGAGGATGTCGTGCAGCGCCAAGGCGATGAGGCCCTCGAAACCCGTCTGCCCTGTGGGCTTCAGGGTCAGCAGCGCGGCTCTCAAGGCATTCAGATGGGTTGTCAGCGTCGGGTCCACCAACCTACCATATCACCGCAAGGGCACCGTGCATGGCCATCGAGGAGATTGTTCACGGGAAGTGGCGGAGGATCCTTACATCCGGCGGCGACAATCCATTCTTCAGTCTATTCGCGCGACTAAACATCGATCGTCACGTGCCTGCGTGCCGCCCGTGGACGAATCTCGGTTACGAAACCTGAGATAGGAGAGCCGATCTAGCCAGTATTCGCGCTTTGCTTTATTGACTAACCGTACGGCTCGTAAGAGCACCTTCTAACCGTTGTCCTTGCAGAAATTTCACGCATCAATTGCAGGTAGGCTCAGGTGCGGCTAATCTGGAACAATACAACCTCCAGATTCGCATGCCTTCACCGGACATTGATTTCAAAGCCATTCGCCTTCATCGCGGGCTCCAATCGGACGCCTTCGAAGAGCTGTGCTGCCAGCTCGCGGCCGATGAGGCGAAGAGCTTGGGCGCCCGTTTCGTGCGCAAGGGCCGCGGCGCCGATGGCGGCGTCGAGGCTTTCGCGGTGCTGCCGACCGGCCGAGAGGTCGGCTGGCAGGTCAAATACTATTGGAATATCGACGCGGCGCTCGCGAGCCTTTCGGGTTCTCTGGCGACCGCGCTCGATAAACATCCGGCGATGGACCGGTTCATCGCTTGCATTCCCTTCGATCCGGCTGATGGTCGTCGTGCGAAGACCACGGGCGCCCTCGCCAAGTGGGACGCATGGCGGGACGCGGAAGTGGCCAAGGCCGCGGCTGCCCACCGTACCGTCGAGATCGAGCTGTGGCCGGCGCAGGAACTAAAGGACCGTCTCGTCGCCAACGCCAAGGCGGCGGGACGGATCGCATTCTGGTTCGATGAGACCCTACTGACAAACGCTTGGTTTAAGGAGAAGCACGCGAAGGCCGTAAAGTCCCTCGGTGCACGCTATACTCCCTCGACCAACGTCAAACTCCCGATCCGTCACGCCATTCTTGCTCTGACCCGGGACCGTGCGTTCATCGACGAGCTCAAACAGCTTGCGGCTGACATCTCGGACGCGCGATCTCGCGTACCGAATTACGCGGTCAGCGAGGCGGAGGACGCGCGCCAAGCGGTGGACGCGGCGATTTCCACCATGCAGGCCGTCCTTGACGAAGAGCCAGACAACCTCCCCCAGGCGGAGCTAGTTGTCCGTCTCGCAGACGCGGAATCCGCCACAGCCCTGTGGCGTCGGTCCGATCATCGCGCCAGGGACAGATCGCAATCCTCCGCCGATATCAGCCGGCTGCACAGCCGAGTGGCCGACGCTCGCGAGAGGCTGGCCTCCCGCCGATGGTCGCTCATCAATGCCCGGCAGCTTCTTGTGACCGGAGAAGGCGGTCGTGGCAAATCCCATCTGCTGGCCGACGCCTGTCAGCATCAAGTCGACGCGGACGCCCCCGCGCTACTTGTGCTGTCCCATCTCCTCAAGGACGAAGATCCTTGGGCTCAGATCGTTGCCGGCCTCGATCTTCCTCGGCACGTCAGAGTGGAGGAGTTTCTCGGGGCCCTCGATGCAGCAGCCCAAGCCTCCGGCGTCCGAGCGCTAGTGGTGATCGATGGCATCAACGAACGGGGCGGCCAAGCGATTTGGTCGGTGCGGCTGGCGGGCTTCCTCCACGACGTGGAGGCCTATCCCTGGATCAGCGTGGTCCTCTCGTGTCGAAGCACTTATGTCGACGCCACGATACCGACCGAGTTCGACGAAACGGTAATCCCGAGGCTCGATCATACGGGCTTCTCGACGTCCGACGCGGCCCGTTACCTGGACATGCGCGGTGTGACAACTCTGGACGCGCCGTGGCCGCTTGCGGAATTCGAAACGCCTCTGTTTCTCAAGACGCTCTGCGACGGGCTGGCGCTGACCGGCGAGTCCACGCTTCCAAGGGGGTCGCAGGGCGTCTCAACGATATTTGGCCTCTACGCCCAGGCAGTCGCCGGCACGGTTCAACGAGACATGGCTCTCAATCCGAAGCTGAAGCATGTTCCCAGGCTGATCACCGCCCTCGCGGCGGAGATAGCCCAGACGGGCGACGCAGCCATCCCCTATGTGCGGGCTGACGAGATCGCCACCACGATCCTCACCCACGACGGACGATCCGAGCGAGACCTCCTCTTTCAACTGATCGCGTCGGGGTTGCTGTCGACCGATCTGGACGACGACGGCGAGGTCGTCCGCTTCACCTTCGAAAGGTTCGGTGATTTCTCGGTCGCCGAAGGGCTGATCGCCGGGTGCGACAACGCTGACGACATCAGGATCAAGCTGTCTGACGATAGCGCCCTCGCGCGAACTCTCTCCAGCAACAGAGGCTACATCGGCGGCGTTCTGGAGGCATTGGCGGTCTTGGCGCCGGAACGGTTCGGCATCGAACTGCTGGACCTTCCTGTACCCCGTAAAATCCATTGGGAGGCCTCGCGGGCGTTCAGCGAAAGCCTGATGATCCGCGAAGCGACCGCCTTCACGGACCGCACTTGGGCCCTTGTCCGGCAGTACGGTGGTGAAACCGAAGAATGGGATACGCGCATCAGGCTCGCGAGCGAGCCCGACGCGGCGCAAAACGCGGAAGCCCTGCACGCGCGCCTAAAAGCTTTGCCGATGCCCGAGCGCGACGCCTTGTGGTCGGTTCACCTTGCTCAATCCGGACGGGCGGCGGGTCAGCTGATCGACTGGGCGTTGAGGCACCGCGCCGGAGCGCTGGGGGAGCCTAGGGCGCTGCTCGTGGCCATCGCCCTGACCTGGTTTCTGTCGACAAGCCATCGTGGGCTGCGGGACCGGGCGACCAAGGGTCTGGTGGCCATCCTGGCGGATCGAACGAGCCTCGTCGTTCCGCTCCTGGATCGGTTCCTCGATCTTGACGACGGCTATGTGATCGAACGCCTGCTGTGCGCCGTCTACGGCGCAGCGTTACAGGGGCGATGGCCTCGGGACGCGGCGGCGGATGTGGTTCGCGCGCTAGACCAGGAGGTTTTCGTTCGGAGACAGCCGCCCGTGAACTGTCTGTCGCGCGAACATGGCCGGCTGCTGATCCAGTGGGCGATCGTCCACGGAGTTCTCCCCGCAGACTATGATAACGGTCCGTCCCGCGGCCCCTTCAATACCCCTTGGCCGATCGAGCACGTCCCGGATGCGGTGATCGACGGTTTTACTCGAACCTATCCCAACGGCCATGTCGGTCGGGACGCGATCGTAGCCTCTTGCGTAGAGGACGGCGATTTCGCGCGGTATGTGCTTGACCGGGCAGTCGACGCCTGGAGCCCGGCGCGACGCGGCGTGGGACCGCGTCCTACTCGGGAAATGCTCAACGACGCCTGGCAGCAGGACTTCGACGCGAAAGCGACGCCTGAGTGCCAGGCCGACTATGCCCGCCTCACCCAGGCGCTGGAGGAGGATTACGAGGAATCCCCTTGGCGCGAAGGCCCAAAGGCCACAGTCGCCAAGGCGGCGTTTAAAGCCGCGGTCGGCTCGGACATGTTCGAGCGCTGGCGCGAGGAGGCAGAGAACTGGCGTCGCAGCGGCATGTATCAACGCCCGGCGCCACGAGACCACGCTGAGTTCAATCTGGCATGGGCCCGTCGTTGGGTTTGCCTCCGCGCGCATCAGTTGGGCTGGTCTCAGGCGCTTCATGGCGAGTTCGACGACAGCTTGCACAATAACCGGATGTCGCACTCCGTCGAACGGATCGGCAAGAAGTATCAGTGGCTGGCTCTCTACGAACTGCGCGCGCGCATGGCGGACAACCTGGAACCGATCGGCAGAGACGCCGGAGCCAAGCCCGACGAGCTGCGCGCTATCGATCCGTCACTGCTCGCCGGCGCCCGCTTCGAGGAGGCGGACGAGGAGTTCGCGACCAGGACCGATCAGGGGCCGGCCCCGCTGGAGTCCCCGGCATGGATTCGGTCAATCGCTCTGCCGCTGGTCACCCTCGATGAGGCTTTGGTCTGGCGAGACGATGTGGAGGATGTACCTGACGGCCTGGAGGGCGTCGAACTCACGGTAGAGGGCAGGCCGTGGTTGATCCTCAAGGGCTTCGACAATTGGCGCGGCGGCCCGGAAGACCTCAACCGTCAGCTCTCGCGATGGCTGACGTGCGTCATCGTACGTCGGCAAAATCTTGCGGATTTTCTGAAGCTGGTCGAGGGCTGTGTAGGGCGGTGACAAAACCATCCAATGAAGCGCCGCGTTTTGTTGCAGCGCG
>QBLV01000073.1 GCA_003241815.1 Hyphomicrobiales bacterium
GCAGCCTCGCCGCGGCGGAGCAAAACCAGGCCACCGCCGAACACGTCGATCCCGAGACCGGCGAGATCACCCCAGGCTGATCCGAAACGATCGCGACGATATGCAAAGGGCCCCGATCGGGGCCCTTTGCATATCGTCCCCCCATGCCGCCACTGGCCTGCTTTTACTCCGCCACCCTGGCCTGGAATCCGACCGCCGTTGACAAAACGACACGCGTCTTCTCGAAGGGGCAGTGGCACGAGGCCGCGATCGTGCGCCGCGAGGCGATGCAGCCCGGTCATGGCATCGCGGGACCCGCGATCATCATCGAGCCGAACCAGACCGTCGTGGTCGAGGAGGGCTGGGGCGCGAGGCTCACCGCCAAGGACCATCTCGTGCTGGTGCGCTCGAAGGCGCTGGTCCAGAACGCCGCGATCGGCACCAGGGCCGATCCGGTGATGCTGGAGATCTTCAACAACCTGTTCATGTCGATCGCCGAGCAGATGGGCGTGACGCTGCAGAACACCGCCTATTCGGTCAACATCAAGGAGCGGCTCGACTTCTCCTGCGCGGTCTTCGACCCGACGGCCTCGCTGGTTGCCAACGCGCCGCACATGCCGGTGCATCTGGGCTCGATGGACAAGTCCGTCGAGACGGTGATCAGGAACAATCCGGTGATCGCACCGGGCGACGTCTACTGCCTGAACGCGCCCTATAATGGCGGCACGCATCTGCCCGACATCACGGTCTGCACGCCGGTCTTCGACCGTGACGAAAAGCAGATTCTGTTCTGGGTGGCGAGCCGCGGCCATCATGCCGATGTCGGTGGCGTGGCGCCAGGTTCGATGTCGCCGCTGGCGACGCATATCGAGGAGGAGGGCGTCTATATCGACAATTTCAAGATCGTCGACCGGGGCCGCTTCTGCGAGGACGAGCTGGTCGCCATCCTGACGGGTGCGCGCTATCCGGTTCGCAACGTCGTGCAGAACGTCAACGACCTGAAGGCCCAGATCGCGGCCAACGCCAAGGGCGTCGCCGAGCTCGAGAAGATGATCGCTTCCTTCGGCCTCGACGTGGTGCAGGCCTATATGGGCCATGTCCAGGACAATGCGGCCGAGAGCGTCGCGCGGCTCTTGACCAAGCTGCACGACGCCGAATTCACCTATCCGATGGACCAGGGCTGCGCGATCAAGGTCAAGATCACGATCGACCGCGACAAGCGCGAGGCGACGGTCGATTTCACCGGCACCTCGGAGCAGCGGGCCGACAATTTCAACGCGCCGGCCCCGGTCACGCGGGCGGCTGTGCTCTACGTCTTCCGGGTCATGGTCGACGATGCGATCCCGATGAATGCCGGCTGCCTGCGGCCGATCAGGATCATCATCCCCGACGGTTCGATGCTGAGCCCGCGTTATCCGGCCGCCGTCGTGGCGGGCAATGTCGAGGTCTCCCAAGCCGTGACGAACACGCTGTTTGGGGCGCTGGAGGCGATGTCGTCCTCTCAGGGGACGATGAACAACCTGACCTTCGGCAACGACCAGTACCAGTATTACGAGACGATCTGCTCGGGCTCGCCGGCCGGGCCCGGCTTCCACGGGACGTCGGGCGTGCATGTCCACATGACCAATTCGCGCCTGACCGATCCGGAAATCCTGGAGACGCGCTTTCCCGTCGTGCTGGAGGATTTCCACATCCGCGCAGGCTCGGGCGGCAAGGGCGAGTGGCACGCCGGCGACGGCACCAGCCGCACGATCCGCTTCCGCAAGGCGATGGACTGCGCGATCCTCGCCTCGCACCGCAAGGTCCGTCCCTTCGGCATCAAGGGCGGCGAGCCGGGCGAACTCGGCAAGACGATTGTGCGCAGGCTGTCGGGCGCGGTCGAGGAGCTCAAGCCTTCCGACCAGACCTGGCTGGAAGCCGGCGAAGCGGTGACGGTGATCACGCCGACGGCCGGGGGGTATGGGAGCGTGAAGGGATGAAGCTGCTGCCGTCGTTTCGAGAGCAGTGACGGCGACGGGCGCTCAGCCCAGATCGGTCTGCGCGAAATCGTTGCCTTTGTAGAGCAGCGCGGCGCCGTGTTCGCTGGCACAGGCATAGGCGAAACAATCGCCGAAATTCAGCGCGGCCGAACTGCCGACGGCCCGGCCATAGCGCTTGGCGGCTTCGATCGCGGCCTGACCGATGGCGGGAGTGATCGTCACCTCCGTGGCGCCGATGTCGGCGATGAACTGCATGACACTGGCTTGGGCCGCGGTCATCAGATCGGCATCGACGACCTTGCGCGTATCGCGGGCCTTCTTCGACGCCAGGGAGACGATTGCTTCGAAAACGCCGGGCGGCGACACGAGAAAAGGGCGCGGCGAATCCGCCAGCCGCTCCAGTAGGCTTTCACGGTCGTTTTCGCGCCCGAGGATGGCGACGATGACCGATGCGTCGAGATAGGTCATGCCTCCCACATCTCATCGGTGAACGCCTTCATGTCGAAATCGCTTTCGCCGGCTCCCATGGCATCGGCCAAGGCCATGCTCTTGGCGATCAGCTCCTCGAGCGGCCGTGCGGCTTCGAGCCGGCTGATCTCCCGTTCGAGCGCCTGGCGCACGACCTGGGTCTTGGTCGTAGTGCCAGTCAGATGCTGCAGCTTGGTCGCCAGCTCATCGACCTGATCGTCGCGGATGTAGAGCGGCATGACCAATCTCCCAATGAGATATTCATAACGGAAAAATGAATATCCACCAAATGTCGGCCGGCCAGTCCGATTGCGTGGGGCAGCCTTGTGCACGCGCTGTTCCAACGGAGGTTCGTCTCGCCTAAAATCGGCAGTGCCAACGACGAAAGACACACCATGCCCCAGACTTGGATGATCACCGGTGCCAATCGCGGCATCGGGCTTGCGTTGACGATGGAACTGGTTCGGCGGGGCGACCATGTCGTGGCTGCGGCGCGCGATCCCTGGGGCGGTGCGCTGGCGGAGGTCGCGGCGGCTCATGTCGCGGCGGTCACGCCGCTTGAACTCGACGTGACCTCCGACGACAGCGTCGCCGCTGCCAAGGCCGCGCTCGATGGCCGCCCGATCGACGTTCTCATCAACAATGCCGGCATCCACGGTCCGCGCGGTGGTGAGAGCGCGCTGGCCATGGATTTCGACGGATGGCGCGAGGTCTTCGAGGTCAATGTCTACGGCCCTCTGCGCGTGGCCCAGGGCTTTCTTCCGAACATCGAGGCGGGCGCGGGCCGGAAGATCGCGACCATTACGAGCCGCATGGGGTCGATCGGGCTGAATCCGTCGGGCTCGCTGCCTTATCGCTCCTCGAAGGCGGCGGTGAACATGACGATGGTGGTGTTCGGCAACGCGGTTCGCGACCGTGGCATCGTGCAGTTGCTGTTCCATCCCGGCTGGGTCCGCACCGATATGGGCGGCGGCGGAGCCGACATCGCGCCGTCCGAGAGCGCCGCCGGCCTGATTGCCACGATCGATGCATCGGGCCTCGCGCAGACAAACAGTTTCCGAACCTGGCAGGGCGAGACGATTCCCTGGTGAGGCAGGTCACTGGGTCAGGCGAGGATGAAATCGCGGATGGCTGCGAAGGCAGCCTCCGGATCGTCAGGTATGATGGCATGGCCGCAGCGGGGGAAGCGCTCGAAACGCACGAGTGCTCGCGGCAAACTCGCCGCTATTGTCTCGCTGAAGGCGATCGGCATGATGGGGTCGTCCTCGCCGGCCATGATGAGGACAGGGCAATCGACCCTGCTGAGGGCTTCACGGAAATCCATGCGCCCTTGCTCGTTGGACGGCCCGTTGAAGTAGACGCCTGTGTCGTTGCGCATGATGACGCGCTGCTTCCAGTCGTCCGGGCCGATTTGCGGCCTTGCGTTGTAGAGCGGCAGGCAGAGGTCGAGATAGGGCGCACGGGTCTTCGGCGAGGGCGCCGACCAATAGGCCCGCGCCACCTCTCCCGCCCGCTCATCGCCGATTCGCTCAAACGCCGCATAGATCGTTGGAAAATCGACCCTGGCGGCCGTGGTGACGAGGATCAGCTTTCCGGCATGGCCGGGATGGCGCGTAGCATAGGCCTGCGCCACGAACCCGCCGAAGGAGACGCCGTAGACGATCGGCTTTTCGATGCCGAGCGCGTCGCACAGGCCTTTCAGATCGTCGCCCCATTGGGCCAGCGTCCAGCTTTCGCGGGGCCCGTCCTCGCTGCGACCGCAGCCGCGATGGTCGTAATAAACGATCTGACAGATGTCGCTGAGCTGGGAAAACGCCGGCTTGAAGAGGCTGTGGTCGGCGCCCGGGCCGCCATGGACGAGGATGAGCGTCGGCTTCTCGCGCATACGCGGGCCGTCGGCAACGAGGCCCGCGCCCTCGATATCGACATAGAGGCGAACGCCGTTGACCGCTACGCGCATGGGATCGACTCGCTCTCGGGACATCATCAGTGTAGGCCGCCAGCCTCCTGACTCAATGCCGTTTTGCGAACCTGAGCAGTCGATAACGTGATTGTCTGTAACCGGCTAATCTATTGAATTGTCTCGCTATTATCCTCGGCGTTAACCTGTCGTTCGTTCGCGTCTGCGAAACCCGACCGGGGATAGACGATGGCGGCTATGACGATCAGCAGACTGGGACTGACGGCGAAGATCACGCTTCTCTTCGCGCTTCTGAGCTTTGCGGCCGCGCTGGGTCTGGTCAGCGCGGTGCGTGGTTTCGATGCGGTGCGCCTCATCGACAAAGAGAGTCTCGGTAGGCTCGAACTCGCAAACCGCGCGGCGCTGCTGACCAACCGGGTCACCTATGCCTCGCTGCTCAGCAGGTTCGAGGTGGGCGCCACCCACCGCGAGATCGAGGCCGTTCTCGACCAACTTGACGGCGCGGTTGAACTGGTCGATTCGGCGCGGGCGAGCCTGATGTTGTCCTTGCCCGCCGAAATGCTGCGGGCCAATCCGACCCTCGACCCCAGCCTGCGGACCTTCATGTCCTTCCAGCGCGACATCGTCCAGATCGGTCGCAGCGTCTCCGTCAAGGCGGCGCTCGTCGAGGCGGGGGCGGATGCGGCTCGGGACAATGTACGCCAGATCATCGTGACGACCTCGAACATGCGCGACGAGCTCGGGCACATGGCCCGTGACGCCACCAAAAGGGCCGCCGAATTGGCCCACGATGTGCGTGCGCGAACGATCGTGATCGCCTTGCTGATGCCGCTTGCCGGCGGCTTTTTGGCCATCCTCCTGCTCAGGGCGCATCTGACCCGCCCGCTGCGCGATCTGATGGCGGCGATTGCCCGAGCCACCTCCTCCAATACGCTGATCGAGGTTCCTCATCAGGGCCGGGCCGACGAGATCGGACAACTTGCCCGGACGGTCCGGACGCTCAGCGAGGTTCGGGCAACCTTGGTGACGCGCGAGGCCGAGGCCGATCTGGCGCAGCAGCACCGGCAGGCGCGCACGCAGGATCTCGAGCGCATTGCGGACGAATTCGAGCTGCGTCTGGGGACGCTGCTCGGCGAGATCGCCGATTCCAGCGAGGTTCTGCGCGCCGCGCTGCAGGATTCCGCCGTGCGGGTCCATCAGGTCTCTAAGAGCGCCGCAACGGCAGCCTCCTCCGTCAAAGGCGCCGGCGTGGATGCGCAAAACAGCGCCGACGCCGCCCTGCGTTTGGAGCATGTCATCGGACAGATCAACGGCGAGGTCAGGCGGGTCTCCGTGATGGCGACTGCCGCGACGCAAGAGGCGGCCGGAACCTCGGCTCTCGTCGAGCGCCTGACCGACAACGCCTCGCAGATCCGAGACGTTGTCGAAATCATCGAGGCGATCGCGCGCCAGACCAATCTGCTGGCGCTGAACGCCACGATCGAGGCGGCGCGCGCCGGCGTTCATGGTCGCGGCTTCGCGGTGGTCGCGAGCGAGGTCAAGGATCTGGCGAGCCAGACAGGTCAGGCGACGGCCAAGATCGTGGCGCGGATCTCGCTCGTCAACGAGGCGCTGTCGCATGCCGCCGGGGCCATCTCGGCGATCGCGGCCAGCGTCGGTGCGGTGGAGCAGACCAGCACCGAAATCTCGTCGATGGTCGGTTCTCAGGCCGAATTGCTCGGCTCACTCGGCGAGACCGTCTCGCGCATCTCCAACGTGACAGGGACCGCTGCGGGCGCGATGTCGGAGATCGCGGTCGCCAATGCCCAGAGCGTCAGCCAGGCGGATATGGGCGCCGCCAGCGCGCGGGCGCTCGACGAGCGCATCGGAACGCTGCAACGCGAGGCCTTCGATTTCGTCCGGCGGCTGCGGGCCGCCTGAACGGGTTTGGCGCCATCGCGCTCGTCAACTCTCTTGCCTTCGGCGCGCGACTCGTCCCCATCTGCGGCATGATTTTGCTTTGTCCGTTCCCAGCATGAGCTGGTCGCCGCAACAGGATGCCGCGCTCAGCGCGGTGGCGCGCTGGCTCCAGGCCGGTGAGCCGCAGCTTTTCCGGATGTTCGGCTATGCCGGCACCGGCAAGACCACGCTCGCGCGCCATATCGCCGAGGCCGTCGACGGCGATGTCGTCTTCGCCGCCTTCACCGGCAAGGCTGCGCTCGTCCTGCGCAACAAGGGCTGCGTCGGCGCGCAGACGATCCATTCGCTGATCTACCGCTCGCGCGGGGTCGACGAGGAGAGCCCGACCTTCGTGCTCAACCGCGAGAGCACGGCGGCCAAGGCCAAGCTGATCATCATCGACGAATGCTCGATGGTCGATGAAGACCTTGGCCGGGACCTGCTGTCCTTCGGCACGCCGGTGCTGGTTCTGGGCGACCCGGCGCAGCTTCCGCCGGTCAAGGGCGGCGGGTTCTTCACCGAATCCGAGCCCGATATCATGCTCACTGAGGTGCACCGCCAGGCCGCCGACAACCCGATCGTGCGGACGTCGATGACGGTGCGCGAGGGCGGGCGGCTCGATGTCGGCGAGTATGGCCCCAGCCGCGTCATCCGTCGCAGCGAGGTCGATCCGCAACTGGTGATGAGCGCCGACCAGGTCCTGGTCGGCATGAACAAGACGCGGCGCAACTACAATGCCCGCATGCGCCAGATCATGGGCCGGACGGAGACCGTGCCGGTCGCGGGCGAGAAGCTGGTCTGCCTGCGCAACGACAAGAGCAAGGGTCTGCTCAATGGCGGCTCATGGATCGTGCAGGAGCTGAAGACCTCGAAGAAGGGGCTCGTGACCATGCGGGTGACCCCGGAGGACGACCCCTCGGGCAAGCCGGTCAAGGTTTCCGTGCTGCCGAACTTCTTCGACGGCACCGAGGACGAGATCCCGTGGGAGCTGCGCAAGCACACCGACGAATTCACCTTCGGCTACGCGCTGACGGTCCATAAAGCTCAAGGCTCGCAGTGGAACGACATCGTGCTCTTCGACGAGAGCTTTGCGTTTCGGGAGCACCGGGCGCGGTGGCTGTATACAGGGCTGACGCGGGCGGCGGAGACGATCACGGTGGTGGTTTGAGGCCTCGTCATGGTCGGGCTTGACCCGACCATCTCGTCAAACAGCTAGCTGGTCCGGAGGTTCTCGGGTCAAGCCCGAGAACGACGCTCGGGTCTGGGGCTGCCTCATCCTCACAACGCCTGCGCGGTATTTCCCTTCGCCACGATCGGCCCGGTCGGGCGGCCGGTCGGCGAGCCTGTCGCGGGTTCGATGGTGATCTCGAAGAGCTGGTCCTTGCCCAGCGGGAGCTGGTCCAGCCGCAGCGGCGTCGTGCGGGCGCGGTCGATGAGGCCGACCGAGCGCGGGCCGACCGCCCGGTCCCAGAGCGTCCAGATTTCCAATGCCATGCCAGCGGGGACGGCGATGTTCTGCAGCGGCACCATCTCGACGCGCCCATCGGGATAAGTGTTGACGACGGCGGCGGCGACATTGGCGTCGGTCAGCAGGACGGCGACCATGACGGGCTGGCGCTTCGCCCGGTCGAGCGCGCCGTTCAGGCCGATGGCGAGCGCGATGGCGGCCAAGGCGCCGGCGAAGGCCGCGCCGCGCCAGATAAACAGGCTGTTCCACCAATTGCCCAGCGTATTGCCAGCCTTGATCGCCTTGGTGCGCCCGCGCTCGGCGGCGGGGAGAATCGCCGCGATCTCGGCCTCGATGCGCGGCCACAATCCCGGCGAGGGCGGGATCGGTCGCGCGGTGGCGTCGATGGCGGCGAGATGACCGCGCCAGCTCTCCACCGAGGCAGCCAGCGCCGGTTCACGTTCGATGCGCTGCTCCAGGGCTGTGCGCTCCGCGCCCTCGACGAGGCCCAGCACATATTCGCCCGCGAGCGCGTCGCGCTCCTGAGGGGTCGCGTTGAGATCCATCGAGGGGCTCATCCGAGGCACTCCTTCAGGGACATCAGCGAGCGCCGGATCCAGGATTTGACCGTGCCGATGGGCAAGCTGAGCTTGCCTGCGATCTCGCCATGGGTCAGGCCCTGGACGAAGGCGAGCAGCACGAGGCCACGCCGCTGCGGCGGCAGGGTCTCGAGGCAGGCGTGCAGCGCCTTGGCGTCCGACAGTTTCGACATCACGGTCTCGGGGTCGTCCTCTTCGCTCGCCGTCTCTTCGCCGACGGGGGCATCGCTCGTTTCCGTCCGCTTCTCGTCGCGCAAGATCGACAGTGAGCGGTTGCGCAGGATCGCATAGATCCAGGTCAGGCCGGCGCCGCGCTCCGGGTCGAAGCGCGCGGCATGCCGCCAGATCAGGACGAAGGCATCCTGCACAGCCTCCTCGGCCAAGGCGCGACGCTTCAGCAAACGCTGAGCCACACCGATCATACGCGGCGACTCGGCATCATAGATGCGGCGCAGCGCGGATTTATCTCCCGAGGCGCAGGCCAGCAGCGCCGCCTCGATCTCTCCCGCCTTCTGCGTCAACGCGATGTCCCCCACCATCCCTGTCCCCGGGCGTCTGACCCGCGAGTCCAGAGCCAACACCGGGTTACATGCGCGGTTCCCGTTCGGATGCGCATTTTGTCTTTATTTTTCAATCTGCATCCGGCCTGGCACACCCCGCATATCCGCTTCGAGTGCTGCGGTCCGCAATGGCCAGAGCGGCACCTCTACATGAATCGGAGGACAACGACATGACCAGGACGCCACGTCTCCACAAGGCCCGCCGGCTTGCGCTGATCGCCTCGACCATCCTCGGTGCATCTTTCGCTGCCTCGCTCTCCGCCCAGGCCGGCATGATCGCTGCGCTCACCGGCGACGACACCCTCACCATGATCGATAGCGCGACCCAGAAGGCCGGCAAGTCGATGAAGGTCACCGGCATCGCCAGTAAGATCGCCGGCATCGATGTCCGCCCCGCAGACGGCATGCTCTATGCGCTGACCACGGACGGCACGATCTACACGGTCGATGCCGCCGGCAAGGCGACGATGAAGTCCAAGATGGACAAGGTTCTCGCGGCCTCGACGATGGCCACCGTGGATTTCAACCCTGCTGCAGACCGCCTGCGGGTGATGGGCGCCGATGGCACGAACTACCGGGTCAATGTCGATGACGGCAAGGTCGTGGTCGATGGTTCGCACAAATTTGCCGACGCCGACATGCACAAGGGCGAGAAGCCCAACATCGTCGCCGGCGCCTACACAAATTCGGTAAAGGGCACCAAGGAAACGACGCTCTACAACATCGATGCCACCATCGGCGGCCTGATCAAGCAGGCGCCGCCCAATGACGGCGTGCTCGGCGCGGTCGGCAAGCTCGGCGTGATGCCCAAGGCGATCGCCTTCGACATCGAGACCGGCACGGACGGAACGAACACCGGTTGGCTCCTCGCGGACGGCGCCCTGCACAAGGTCGACCTCGCCACCGGCAAGGCCTCGATGGTCGGAAAGGTCACCGGGCTCACCGCGCCGGTGCGTGATGTCGCGGCGCTGCCGGCGATGTGATGGCCCGATCCTGACCGACCATTCGGGAACCGCCGCCTCGCAAGGGGCGGCGGTTTTTTCGTAATTCGGGCTGCATTTGGTCGCTTCCAGATTCGTCCATTCGACGAAGCCTCGCATTGTCGGGTTTCGCTTCCGGTTTTCGCCACAGTTGTAAGGTCACTCTGTCCCACCACGATGAACACGACCGGAGGCGACCGCATGGCGAGCCCATCCGATGCGCGCAGTGACAGCGTGGGATTGCAGCGTTTCGGCCTCGGCTTCGCGCTGGGTCAGAGTGCCGAGATCAGAACGGCGCCGCGCGACCGTCTGCTGGCCGAGATCGACCGGGGCATGCCGCCGCAGCCTGCTGGCGTGCCGTTTTCGGGCGCGGCCGAGATCGGCTCCGCGCTCTATGCCTTCGAGGATCGCGAGCGGATCGAGCGCGAGGCGCGCCGCGTCGGCGAAACGAAGGTGGCGGCGGCAGCACCTGCGCCTGTCGCGGGCCAGAACCAGATGGCCCAGCCAAAGCCGGTCAACGAGCCGGCGCTGCCCTACAAGACCTATCGCGGCGAGGTGCTGGCGCGGGTGCGCCTCGCGCTCGAAGCCGAAACGGGGTTTGGCGAGCGGCTGGTTCAGTTCTGGTCTAACCATTTCTGCATTGGTGCGACCAAGAGCAACATGACGCGGATCATGGCCGGCGCCTATGAGCGCGAGGCGATCCGCCCCCATGTCTTCGGCCGTTTCGAGGACATGCTGGTCGCGGCCGAGAGCCATCCGGCGATGCTCGACTTCCTCGACAACCGGCTCTCGATCGGCCCGCGCTCGCCCGTCGGCAAGCGGCGTGGGCGTGGGCTCAACGAGAACCTCGCCCGCGAAATCCTCGAACTGCATACGCTGGGTGTGTCCGGCGGTTACAGTCAGATCGACGTGACCAATCTGGCTCGCATCATCACGGGCTGGACGGTCGTGGGGCGCGAGGCGGTGCTGGGCTTTCCCGGGTCGTTCGCCTTCAATGCCGGGCTGCACGAACCGGGCGCGCCGCCTCTGCTGGGCAGGCATTACGGTGAGGCCGGCAAGGCGCAGGGGCTGGCCGCGTTTCGCGAACTCTCGCGCCACCCGGCCACGGCCGATTTCATTGCGATGAAGCTTGTCCGGCATTTCGTTGCGGACGAGCCGCCGCCGGCTTTGATGACGGAGATTTCGGCGGTGTTTCGACGGACGGAAGGCGATCTCGCCGCCGTCTCGCGCGCGCTGATCGAGTCGAATGCCGCATGGCGCGCCGAGCCGACCAAAATCCGCTCGCCTCAGGAGTTTCTGCTCGCGGCCTTCAGGGCGCTCGGTCGCAAGCCCGATTTCGGCCAGATCAACGGACCGCTCAACGCCATGGGCCAGCCCTTTTGGCAGCCTTCGGGCCCCAATGGCTACCCCGACAGCAACGATGCCTGGGCCTCGGCCGAGGGCGTCAAGACTCGCATCGACGTTGCGGCGGGATGGGGGCGACAGGCGGCGGGCAGCGTGCCCGATCCGCGCGCGCTGACCGAAGACATCCTTGGCCCGTTGCTGTCGCCCGAGACGCGGCAGTCGGTTGCTCGTGCCGACAGCAAGCCGCAAGCGCTCGCCCTGATGCTGATGTCGCCCGAATTCCAGAGGAGATAGCGCCGATGGTCGATGACGACGACGACTGCGAACGGATGACGCCGTCTCGCCGCGCCATTCTGGGCGCGGCCGGGGCGCTCTTCGCCTGGTCCTTCGTGCCGAAATTCGCCTATGCGGCGGCCGGCAGCCGCGATCCGCGCTTTCTGCTGGTGGTATTGCGTGGCGCGCTCGATGGGTTGTCGGCGGTGCCGCCGATCGGCGATCCCGATTATGCCGCCCTGCGCGACGACATCGCGCTGATGAAGGACGGCCCCGACGCCGCGCTGCCGCTCGACGGTTTTTTCTACCTGCACCCCGCCATGCCCAATCTCGCGAGGCTCTACGCTTCGGGCCAGGCCTCGGTCGTGCACGCGGCTGCGACCGGCTATCGCGAGCGCTCGCACTTCGACGGGCAGGATGTGCTGGAGAGCGGGCAGGCCGGGCCAGGCAAGACCGAGAGCGGCTGGCTCAACCGGTTGATCGCGAATCTGCCGCCCGGCGAGGGCATCTCGCAGCGCGGCGTTCTCGGCGTCGGCGTGGCGCCGCCGCTGGTGGCGCGCGGGGAGGCTCCGGTGCTGGGCTGGGCGCCGCCACGCATGGCGCGCGCGGGCAGCGACCTGATCCAGCGGCTGGGTGATCTCTACGGCCAGCGCGATCCGGGGCTGGCGCGGGCGCTGAGCCAGGCCGTCACGACAGAAGGCATCGCGCGGCGCAGCGGGATGAGCGGTGAGGCCAAGGGCGGCGGCGGTCCCGACAGCGCGGACGGCATGAAGCGCATCGCCGAGGGCGCGGCCGCGCTGGTCGGCGCCGATGACGGGCCGCGCATCGCCGCGCTGGCCTTCGAGGGCTGGGATACGCATGCCAATGAAGGCGGCGCGAAGGGCCGGCTGGCGCAGTTGCTGGGCGGACTCGACGGCGCGCTGGCGAGCTTCGAGCAGGGGCTCAAGCCGGTCTGGAAGGACACGGTCGTGATGGTGGTGACGGAGTTCGGCCGCACCGCGAGGGTCAACGGCACGGTCGGCACGGATCACGGCACCGGGACCGTCGCCTTCCTGGTCGGCGGTGCGGTCAAGGGCGGGCGGATGATCGTCGACTGGCCGGGGCTGAAGCCGGAGCAGCTCTACGAGAAGCGCGACCTGAAGCCGACGACCGACATCCGTGCCGTGGCGAAGGGCGTGGTCTCGGAGCTTTTCGGGCTCTCGGGGCCGGTGCTCGCGGAGAAGGTGTTTCCGGGCAGCGGCGGGATCGGGCCGATGGCCGGTCTGGTGGGGTGAGCCCCGTCACGCTCGGGCGAAGACCCGAGCATCTCCTGCAAGAGATTCTCGGGTCGCGGCCTCGCCGCGCCCGAGAATGATGACACTCCTCAAGCCCAGGCGCGCTGCTTCAACTTGTCCTCATAGGCTTCGATCTTGGTCTTCTTCTCCAGTGTCAGGCCGATGTCGTCGAGCCCGTTCATCAGGCAGTGCTTGCGGAACGGGTCGATGTTGAAGGTCACGGTTCCGCCATCGGGGCCGGTGATCTGCTGCTTTTCGAGATCGACCGTGAGCGTCGCGTTCGAGCCACGATCGGCGTCGTCGAACAGCTTCTCGAGGTCTTCCGACGAGACCACGATCGGCAGGATGCCGTTCTTGAAGCAGTTGTTGTAGAAAATGTCGGCAAACGAGGTCGAGATCACGCAGCGGATGCCGAAATCGAGCAGCGCCCAGGGCGCATGCTCGCGCGAGGAACCACAGCCGAAATTGTCGCCGGCCACCAGGATCTCCGACTTGCGATAGGCCGGCTGGTTCAGCACGAAATCGGCGTTCTCCGAGCCGTCCTCCTTGTAGCGCATCTCGGCGAAGAGCGCGGTGCCCAGGCCGGTGCGCTTGATCGTCTTGAGGAACTGCTTGGGGATGATCATGTCGGTATCGACATTGATCACCTTCAGCGGCGCGGGGGTGGAGGTCAGGGTGGTGAAGGGCTGCATGGCGAGGGTCCTTGTTCGTGTCGGCTTTGTCGTCGTGTCAGGTGAGAGCCGCGATCATTCGGCGGCGCGTTCGATGGCTTCGAGATCCTCGTCGGAGAAGCCGAAATGGTGGCCAATTTCGTGGACCAGCACATGGGTGACGATGCCGCCCAGCGTCTCGTCATGCTCGGCCCAGTAGTCGAGAATCGGGCGGCGGTAGAGATGGATCGTGTTGGGCATCTGGCCGGTCTGCGGGGCATAGCCCTGTTGCGGCAGGCCGATGCCGGTGAACAGGCCGAGGATGTCGAAGGGGCTCTCGGCCTCCAGCTCCTTGCAGACATCGTCCTCGGGAAATTCAGTGACGTTGAAGATCACGTCGGCGCAGAGCGCGCGGAATGCCTCCGGCAGCCGGTCGAAGGCTTCCTGCGCCATGACCTCGAAGGCGGCGATGGAAGGCGCCTTAGCACCGTCCCAGTCGATGTCCGGCGACAGCGCTGCCTCGGTGCCTGCCTCCTCGGCGGCGCGGATAGTGGGAACGCTGCCCATCACCAGACCTTGAGCTGATGGCCGAGCCACCAGGCCAGCACGATGACCCCGACCAGCGACAGCGAGCGGCCGATGCGCCGGCCCCAGAGCTCGATCTTGTCGCCCTGGGGTGCATCGCCGCCGCTGAAATGCTCGGCGGCGCGACCCATCGAGGAGCCGAGCAGGCTCTCGCTGTCGCGCTTGACGCGGTTCAGCGCGGCTTGCGCCTCGGCGGCGCGTGCGGCTTCACGGGGATCGTTCGACATGGCGCTTTCTCCCCGCGAGACCTCTTAGCCCAGCGTCCTCACATCGACGAAACGCCCCGCCAGCGCGGCGGCCGCCGCCATCTGCGGCGAGACCAGATGCGTCCTGCCCTTGAAGCCCTGGCGGCCCTCGAAATTGCGATTCGAGGTCGAGGCTGCGCGCTGGCCCGGCTTGAGCTGGTCGGGGTTCATCGCCAGGCACATCGAGCAGCCCGGCTCGCGCCATTCGAAGCCTGCCGCGAGGAAGATCTTGTCCAGACCCTCGGCCTCGGCCTGCTGCTTCACCAGCCCTGAGCCCGGAACGATCATCGCATAGTCGAGCGATGTCGCGATCCTCTTGCCCTCGACGATCTTGGCGGCGGCGCGCAGATCTTCGATGCGGCCATTGGTGCAGGAGCCGATCCAGACCACGTCGAGCGGAATGTCGGTCATCCTGGTGCCGGCGGTCAGGCCCATATAGTCGAGCGCGCGCTGCTTCGAGGTGCGCTTGGTCTCGTCCTCGATCAGTGCCGGGTCGGGAACGCTGCCGGCGACCGAGATCACGTCCTCAGGCGACGTTCCCCAGGAGACGATCGGCGGCAGGTTGTTGGCGTCAAGGCGGACGATGCGGTCGAAATGCGCGCCCTCGTCGGAGCGCAGCGTCTCCCAGTAGCGCATGGCCTCGTCCCAAGCCGCACCGTGGGGGGCCTTGGGCTTGCCCTTGAGATAGGCGAAGGCCTTCTCGTCGGGCGCGACCATGCCGGCGCGGGCACCGCCCTCGATCGACATGTTGCAGAGCGTCATGCGCCCTTCCATCGAGAGTGCGCGGATGGCCTCGCCGGCATATTCGATGACAGAGCCGGTGCCGCCCGCCGTGCCGATCTCGCCGATGATGGCCAGCGTGATGTCCTTGGCGGTGACGCCGGGGCTGAGCGTGCCGTCCACCTGGACCAGCATGTTCTTCGCTTTCTTCTGGATCAGCGTCTGGGTGGCGAGCACATGCTCGACCTCCGAAGTGCCGATGCCATGGGCCAGCGCCCCGAAGGCGCCATGGGTCGAGGTGTGGCTGTCGCCGCAGACGATGGTGGTGCCGGGCAGGGTGAAGCCCTGCTCGGGGCCGATGATGTGGACGATGCCCTGGCGGATATCGAGTTCGTCGAAATACTCGACGCCGAATTCCTTGGCGTTCCTGGCCAGCGCCTCGACCTGGATACGGCTTTCCTCCTCGACGATGCCCTTGGAGCGGTCGGTGGTCTGGATGTTGTGGTCGACGACGGCCAGTGTCTTCTCAGGCGCATGGACCTTGCGGCCGGTCATGCGCAGGCCCTCGAAAGCCTGCGGGCTGGTGACCTCATGGACGAGGTGGCGGTCGATATAGAGCAGGCAGGTGCCGTCCTCCTGCTGGTCGATGATGTGGTCGTCGAAGATCTTGTCGTAGAGCGTGCGGGGGGCGGAGGTCGCGGTCATGGCGTGAAGCCTTTTGGGGTCTTTGAAGCGGAACGGAAAATCTTGTCGAGCGCGGCGCGCTGGCCAACCGGGCGTCGTCTGGCGTTCGCCTGTCGCCTGCGCGCGCGCAGGTCTCAGGCGCGCGTAAGCCCTACGAGCGATGCCGTGAAGCGGCCGAAGAAGCGCCAGGGCAGGCGGGCATGGTCATGCAGCGCGGCAAAGCCTTGCGTCGTGGGCATGCGGCGCAGGTTCGCCTCGCGGCGAACCACGCAAAGCCGGCCATGCTGGATCGCGGGGCGCTTCGTCATGGCGCGGTTCTAACAGTTCCAGACTGCGGCGGCAACGAAGCCGATGCGGGGGAGGGGCCGGAAAAACGAAGGTCTCATCACCACGGCATCGCGAGCATGCCGGCGTGCGTCCGCCGTCCTGCGCTGCTATGCAGTGCGCGACGCGGCGCGTGGACTGCGGCGGCAAGGAAAAGGTGAGACGATGCTGCGGTTTTTTCCCTTCATGGTGCTGGCGGTCGTCGCCTATGGCCTCACCGTCGCCGCCAGCGGCGTGCCGCTGAGCACGGAGGTGGCGGCCTTCAACCTGCCCTCGGCGACGCGGTTTTCGCTGACGGTCAGCGAACTGCTGCTCGCGCTGTCGACGATCGTGCTGTTCTTCGAGATCATGAACGCCACCAGCGCCAAATCGAGCTCGATCCTCAATCACGGCCTGTCGATGCTGGTCTTCATCGCCTGCTTCGTCGGGTTCCTGCTGGTCCCGGGCTTCGGCACGGGCACCTTCCTGATCATCACGCTGATGGCGCTGGTCGACGTGGTGGCGGGCTATTCGATCAGCATCCTGACCGCGCGGCGCGACATGACCTTTGGCGGGCAGGAGTAGGAAACCTCATTGCAGGACAGGATTTGGCCGTCGCGTCTCCTCCCGCGTCATCCCGGACAAGCCGCGCAGCGGCGCCGATCCGGGATCCATTCCTGAACCTCTCCGACTTGCGTTCCGGAATGGATCCCGGGTCTTCACTTCGCTGCGCCCGGGATGACGGCGCGCTGTATGTGGATTGCTCGGAGCCAAGAAAAAACGCGACCCCGAAGGGCCGCGTTGAAACGTTCTCGCCTGAAGCAGAACGCTTACTTGGCTTCGACCTTGGCCTTGGCGCCCTTGGGCGGACGGGCCTCGACGCGCTCGGCGATACGGGCCGACTTGCCGCGACGATCGCGCAGGTAATACAGCTTGGCGCGGCGGACCTTGCCCTTGCGGATGACCTTGATCGAATCGAGGTTCGGCGAATAGAGCGGGAAGACGCGCTCGACGCCCTCGCCATAGGAAATCTTGCGGACGGTGAAGCTCTGGTTGAGGCCGCCGCCATTGCGGGCGATGCAGACGCCCTCATAGGCCTGAACGCGGCTGCGCTCGCCTTCCTTGACCTTCACATTGACCTGGACGGTGTCGCCGGGCTGGAAGTGCGGGATCTCGCGACCTTCGCTGAGCTTGGCGACCTGCTCCTTGTCGAGCTGTTCGATGATGTTCACGGGTCTTCTCCAATTGCCGTTGTCGCGCTTGATCTGCGCGGGCGTTCGGCACGCTGTTTTCAGTTGAGTGCGCGGGCCATACAGGAGATGGCCGCGATTGTCGAGCGACTGTGGCGCTGAGGGTCCGGCCCCTATCCGCTTGGCCGGCGGGGCGCGTGCGTGCATAGGCTGATCGCAATCAGAACAACAGCCACCGGGTCGGAAAACCATGCCTCAGAACCATGCGAAAGTAGCCCTCGTCACCGGCGCCGCGCGCGGCATCGGGCTCGCCACCGCCAGGCGCTTTCTCAGCGAGGGCTGGAAGGTCGCGCTGCTGGATGTCGAGGCGGCGACGCTCGCGGCTGCCGTCAGCGATATCGCGCAACCTGAAGCCACGCTGGCGCTGCCCTGCGACGTGTCCGATCCCGCCGCGCTGGAGGCTGCCTTCGCCGCGCTCATCGCGCGTTTCGGGCGGCTCGACGCGCTGGTCAACAATGCCGGCACGGCGGTGTTCAAGCCGCTGCTGGAGACGACGCTGGAGGACTGGAACCGCGTGCTCGCGGTCAACCTGACCGGCCCGTTTCTGGCGACGCAGCTCGCCGCGCCGCTCATGGCGGACACTGGCGGCGGGGCGATCGTCAACATCACCTCGATCTCGGGCCTGCGCGCCTCGACGCTGCGCGTCGCCTACGGCACCTCGAAGGCGGCGCTCGGGCACCTCACCAAGCAGCAGGCGGCGGAGCTCGCCTCGCTCGGCATCCGCGTCAATGCGGTGGCGCCGGGCCCGGTCGAGACCGCGATGGCGGCCGCCGTCCACTCACCCGAAATCCGCGCGGACTACCGCGACGCGATCCCGCTCGCCCGCTACGGGTTGGAGGAAGAACTCGCGGCTTCGATCTTCTTCCTGTGCAGCGACCAGGCGAGCTACATCACCGGGCAGACGCTGGCGGTCGATGGCGGCTTCGACGCGGTGGGGATCGGGCTTGCGACGCTGCGGGGGGAGAGACGGAATTTGTGAGGGGGTAAGGGCGGCTTCCGACCCATAGCCGACGCTCCCTGCGCTAACAATTATACTCGGTCGAGACCATTCTTAATAAGACTGGATCTTCGAGATCAGGCAATTCCAGTAACAAATGAAGATTTTCGGAGAATAAAATTCTATGTCTTTCGAGACGATATTATCGGAATATTGGCATCCGATAATGCTGGCTGAGGACCAAATCGCTGGCTGGATACTCATGGCTATCGTGTTTTCGATTCCAAAAGCGATAGCGGCAATTTGTTTGTTAGTCGCAATCTGGCTTATAATGAGAAAATGGACCGGCAGCACGATAGGATGCTTACTAATTCTTGTTGTTATTACGTTTTCTTTTCTTTTCTTTCGAATTATTACAGGCATGTAGCCAAATGTTCGAGCATTCTGGATTGCATTCTCGCTGGAGTTGACATCGCACTCCAGGGTGTCCGCTCCCGACCCATTGCGGACATCGGAGGACTAGTTCTTTTGCAGCTTGCGTCGCTCGCGCTAGACCTAACGTGAGCGGTGCGGAAGTCCGGGAACGGATAGCGTGATCTTCACACCGTCTA
Source organism: Hyphomicrobiales bacterium (assembly GCA_003241815.1). Lineage (GTDB taxonomy): Bacteria > Pseudomonadota > Alphaproteobacteria > Rhizobiales > Beijerinckiaceae > Allobosea. The sequence goes on from QBLV01000073.1 coordinate 18,748, forward strand.
TGTTCGCTTCTGACACGATATTGCGACCATAGAAGCTTATGCGGATGAACGCGCTCCGACCATCGGAACAGCGTAGATGCGCCTCTGAATGCATGCGCGTCATCGGACGATACGGCCCTCTGCAAGATACTCCGTGGCTGGTCCTGAGGCTCGCCCTGCCGTCAAATGCGTCGTCATCGGAGGGTTGAATGAACCCTGTCACAGTCTCGCCCGTATCGTCGGCGACGCCTGTGAAGTGCATCTGCGCGACCAGGGCCATGAGCAGAGGCGTGCATAGCACGACGAAGCAAGCCCTTCCGATATTCGTCATCTGGCATCTCACGAGCTGATTGCGGCGAGGCCCTCCACCGGGGCAGATGCGTTGGGCTACCGAAACATAGCGGATTTCTGCTCACTGAGCACCCTGCGGCATGTGAGCGGTCGAGCTTCCGCTTCCGACCCGAAGCTGCCATCTCCGCGTTTAACTTACCCCCGCCCCACCACACCTCGCCTATCCTGCCCCCACCTCATCCCCGAGGGGCAGCCATCCGGAGG
>QBLV01000074.1 GCA_003241815.1 Hyphomicrobiales bacterium
CCATCCGCGAAGGCGGCCGCACCGTCGGTGCAGGCGTCGTCGCTTCGATCATCGCCTGATTCAAGCAACGGCTGCAAAGCGTTGAAGGGGCGGCGGAAACGCCGCCCTTTTTTTGTTCTCTTCCACAGCCGGCGACGTTTTCGACTTGAAAAGCTCGGCCGGTTGGGGCAAAGGATCGCGCACTACAGGGGTGTAGCTCAGTTGGTAGAGTACCGGTCTCCAAAACCGGTTGTCGTAGGTTCGAGCCCTACCGCCCCTGCCAGTCTTCCCAAGCGCCGCTTCAGGCAGGGAACTGGTTTTCGTCCGATGACGACGCAGAACATCTACGACAGACCCGAGTTCTTCAGCGCCTACAGCGCTTTGCCGCATCCGGAATGGGCGAGAGAGCGGGAGCGCCCGGCCTTCCTGCGGATGTCGGCACAGCGGGTCTGGAACTCCCTTTGCGGGCCTTCCGAAAAGGCGCTTGGCTAACGCGTCCGACCGTTGTAAGAGCCACGCTACGACGGCGCGCGGCTCCCTGAGCCCCGCGCCGCGAATGTTTCAGGACAGCCGATTCGGCATCGTGGCGACAGGCCGCGATCCGCTTTGGAACCCAAGGTGACCCATGGCCAAGAGCAGCCCCTTCAGCTTCCTGCAGGACGTCCGCAACGAAGCGTCCAAGGTAACCTGGCCGTCGCGGCGCGAGACGCTGATCACGACGGGTCTCGTGCTCGTCATGGTCGTCGTTTCCAGCCTGTTCTTCCTCTTTACCGACACCATCATCCGCTGGTCGCTCGGCCTCATCCTCGGCGCCCGTTGAACGGAATCATGAACGTGAGCACCCGCTGGTATATCGTCCACGCCTATTCGAACTTCGAAAACAAGGTCGCCCAGTCGATCCGCGATCAGGCGGCGCAACGCAATCTCGCCGACAAGTTCGACGAGGTGCTGGTGCCGACCGAGAAGGTCGTCGAGGTTCGTCGCGGCCGCAAGGTCGAAGCCGAGCGCAAGTTCTTCCCCGGCTACGTCCTGGTGAAGTGTGAGATGACCGATGAGGTCTATCACCTGATCAAGAACACGCCGAAGGTCACGGGCTTCCTGGGCGCTGACAAGGCCAAGCCCATGCCGATCCCCGAGAGCGAGGCGATGCGGATCAAGGGCCAGGTGGCGGAGGGGGTCGAGCGTCCCAAGCCCACGATCACCTTCGAGATCGGCGAGCAGGTCAAGGTCGCCGACGGCCCCTTCGCCTCGTTCAACGGCGTCGTCGAGGACGTCGATCATGGTCGCGCCCGCCTCAAGGTCGCCGTCTCGATCTTCGGCCGCGCCACGCCGGTCGAACTCGAATACGGCCAAGTCGAGAAGCTTTAGTCTCTTCCCTTCGGCGCGGTCCTGTGTCATAGGCCGCGCCTCACTCGCGTGGGAGGCATGCCGGTTCGCCAGCCGGAGTTTCATGCCGCACCACGCTCTGCAACCACCCCGATCCGGTCACGAGAGACGTGCCGGGGCAGGGTCGTCGTCGTTCCGATAGGCATCGGGGCGGACGGCAGGAGCAGCCATCATGGCAAAGAAGATCACGGGCTACGTGAAGCTTCAGGTTCCGGCAGGCGCGGCCAATCCGTCGCCGCCGATCGGTCCGGCGCTGGGTCAGCGCGGCCTCAACATCATGGAATTCTGCAAGGCCTTCAACGCGAAGACCGCGCAGATGGAAAAGGGCATGCCGATCCCGGTGATCATCACCGCGTATCAGGACCGCTCCTTCACCTTCGAGATGAAGCAGCCGCCGGTGTCCTACTGGCTCAAGAAGGCCGCTGACCTCAAGTCGGGCTCGAAGACACCCGGCCGTGGCGGCAATGTCGGCAAGGTCACGATGGCGCAGATCAACGAGATCGCCGAGAAGAAGATGGCCGATCTCAACTGCGATTCCGTCGAATCCGCCGCGTCCATGATCAAGGGCTCCGCCCGGTCGATGGGCCTGGAAGTCGTGGGCTGAGGGGGCGAAAATGGCACATATCGGAAAGCGCGTCGTCAAGGGCCGTGACGGCATTGACCGCACCAAGCTCTACCCGCTCAGCGACGCGATCACCTTCGTCAAGGAGCGCGCCACGGCCAAGTTCGACGAGACCGTCGAGGTCTCGATGAATCTGGGCGTCGATCCGCGTCACGCCGACCAGATGGTCCGCGGCGTCTGCAACCTGCCCAACGGCTCGGGCCGCGTCCTGCGCGTCGCCGTGTTCGCGCGCGGTGCCAAGGCGGAAGAGGCCAAGAAGGCCGGTGCCGACATCGTCGGCGCGGAGGATCTGGTCGAGATCGTCTCGAAGGGCACGATCGAGTTCGATCGCTGCATCGCGACTCCGGACATGATGCCGCTGGTCGGCCGTCTCGGTAAGGTGCTCGGCCCGCGTGGCCTGATGCCGAACCCGAAGGTCGGCACCGTCACCATGGACCTGACCACTGCGGTCGCCGCGTCCAAGGGCGGTTCGGTCGAGTTCCGCGTCGAGAAGGCCGGTATCGTGCATGCCGCCGTCGGCAAGGTCTCGTTTACCGCCGAGAAGTTGGCCGAGAACATCAAGGCCTTTGCCGATTCCGTCGCCAAGGCGAAGCCGGCCGGTGCCAAGGGCACCTATATCCAGCGCGTCGCGATTTCGTCGACGATGGGTCCCGGCGTCAAGATCGAGCCAAACACCGTTCTCGGCGGCTGATTGGATCGCCCTATGCCTGGCCGGCTTGTCCGGCCAGGGCTCGCGTCTTGACCCGTAGGGGTCGAGACGCCACTTGGCAGAGGCAGGCGGAAGCGCTATGACGCTTTCCTGTTTCCATAAGTGATGTGGGCTCCAGCGTGCTTCGCACGAGGGGGTCCGTTTCGCGTTTTTTGGCGGTTTACCGCCAAAGAATGGGTTTTACGGGCCTGGAGAGTGATCTTCCGGCTCGAATCACCCAGTCCTGTCTGAGACTGCAGGTGCTCCGAGGGTTCGCCCGAGGGCATAATTTCGCCAAGAGGCCTGCATAGACGGTGCAAGAGCTCAAGCGGGGTCGCGAGATCCCGAAGACGGTTCGAACCATCTCGCCCGATTACGGCTTCCTGAGCCGGAGAGGGGACAGGGCACTGAGCGTCGCTCCGATGAAGCACCGGTGTCAACCGGGGTTTTAAAGGGGCGGCAAGTGCAACCGGCGGCGAGCCCCCAAAGGCCTGCCGCCTACCGGAGAGAGCCCAGTGGATAAAGCGGCAAAAACAGATGCCGTCGCGACCCTGAACGGCGTGTTTGCGAACACGTCGGTCGTTGTCGTGGCCCACTATGCGGGTTTGACGGTGGCTCAGTTCCAGAAGCTTCGTCGCGAGATGAAGGCCAATGGCGCCACCGTGAAGGTCGCAAAGAACCGGCTGGCCAAGATCGCTCTTGAAGGCACCGACGTCGCGTCCATCAGCCCCCTGCTGACGGGTCCCACCCTGATCGCTTATTCCAACGATCCGGTCGCGGCGCCGAAGGTCGCCACCGCTTTCGCCAAGGAAAATGACAAGCTCGTCATCCTCGGCGGCGCGATGGGCAAGACCGCCCTGAACCCCGAAGGCGTCAAGGCTCTGGCCACGATGCCCTCGCTCGATGAACTGCGCGCCAAGTTGCTCGGCCTCCTGCAGGCTCCCGCAACGAAGATCGCCCAGCTCTCGACCGCACCGGCTGCAAAGCTGGCGCGCGTGTTCCAGGCATATGCCGACAAGGATGCGGCCTGATCCAGGCCAGTTACCCCTGAAAACCGTTCGAACCTCTTACCCTATAGGAGCCTAACATGGCTGATCTTGCCAAGCTCGTCGACGAGCTGTCCTCCCTCACGGTCCTCGAGGCCGCCGACCTCGCCAAGCTTCTCGAAGAGAAGTGGGGCGTTTCCGCCGCTGCCGCCGTCGCTGTTGCCGGCCCGGCCGCCGGCCCCGCCGCCGCCGCTGTCGAAGAGCAGACCGAATTCAACGTCATTCTTGCTGCCATCGGCGACAAGAAGATCGAGGTCATCAAGGAAGTCCGCGCCATCACCGGCCTGGGCCTCAAGGAAGCCAAGGATCTGGTTGAAGCCGCTCCCAAGCCTGTCAAGGAAGCAGTGACCAAGGACGAGGCCGAGAAGCTCAAGAAGCAGCTCGAGGCCGTCGGCGCCAAGGTCGAGCTCAAGTGAGCTGGGCCGGCATGATGCCGGTCCGACCCTAGTCAAGACCTGGCAGTCCCGGGGTGGTTTCCACCTCCGGGGCTGTCGTGTCGTTTCCGCACAGTGGCGCGGAAAGGTTGCAAAGACCCCTCATGCAACTTCGCGTTGCGGGGTCCGTTTAGATGATGTCGGCGCGATGATGCGTCGAGCGGCTTACCCGGCGACCCAGTCGCCTCCCGCGGATCGCCGGGTAAGCCGTCCGAGATTGCGAGGAACACAATGGTCGATTCCCTCCAGGGCCGCAGGCGCGTCCGCAAGTTCTTCGGAAAACTCAAGGAAGTGGCGCAGATGCCGAACCTCATCGAGGTTCAGAAGGCGTCCTACGATCAGTTCCTGATGGTCGAAGAGCCCAAGGGCGGTCGCGGCGATGAAGGCCTGCAGTCCGTCTTCCGGTCGGTGTTCCCGATCGGCGATTTCTCGGGCGCCTCGCTGCTCGAATTCGTCAAATACACCTTCGAGCCGCCGAAATACGACGTGGACGAGTGCCGTCAGCGCGGCATGACCTTCTCGGCGCCCCTCAAGGTGACGCTGCGCCTGATCGTGTTCGACATCGATCCCGACACCCAGGCAAAGTCGGTCAAGGACATCAAGGAGCAGGATGTCTACATGGGCGACATGCCGCTCATGACCGACAACGGCACCTTCATCGTCAACGGCACCGAGCGCGTCATCGTTTCGCAGATGCACCGTTCGCCGGGCGTGTTCTTCGACCACGACAAGGGCAAGACGCATTCGTCGGGCAAGCTGCTGTTCGCCGCCCGCATCATCCCCTATCGCGGCTCCTGGCTCGACATCGAGTTCGACGCCAAGGACATCGTCTACGCCCGCATCGACCGGAAGCGTAAGATTCCCGTCACGTCGCTGCTGTTTGCGCTCGGCATGGACGGCGAGGAGATCCTCAGCCGCTTCTACAACCACATCACCTATGTCCGCGACGACAAGGGCTGGCGCGTTCCCTACGACGCCGAGCGCATGAAGGGCTTCAAGGCGACCGTCGATCTGATCGACGCCGAGACCGGAGAAGTCGTGGTCGAGGCCGGCAAGAAGCTCGTCGCCCGTACCGCCCGCCAGCTCGCCGAGAAGGGGCTCAGGTTCCTGCGCGCGACGGACGAGGATCTGATCGGTCAATACATCGCCGAGGATATCGTCGATCCGGAGACGGGCGAAGTCCATGCCGAGGCCGGCGAGGAGCTGGCCATGGCCGCCGAGGCCAAGACCGGTGAGATGAAGGGCAACCTCGTCGACCTGATCGCCAAGGGCTACACCGAGCTTACGGTGCTCGACATCGACCACATCACGGTCGGCCCCTATATCCGCAACACCCTGACGGTGGACAAGAACTCGCGTCGCGAAGAGGCGCTGTTCGACATCTACCGCGTGATGCGTCCCGGCGAGCCGCCGACACTCGAGACCGCCGAGAACATGTTCCAGTCGCTGTTCTTCGACTCGGAGCGCTACGACCTCTCGGCCGTCGGCCGCGTCAAGATGAACATGCGCCTGGACCTCGACGCCGAGGACACCGTCCGGATTCTCCGCAAGGAAGACATCTTCGCGGTCGTCAAGGCGCTGGTCGACCTGCGCGACGGCAAGGGCGAGATCGACGACATCGACCATCTCGGCAATCGCCGCGTTCGCTCGGTCGGCGAGCTGATGGAGAACCAGTATCGCCTTGGCCTGCTGCGCATGGAGCGCGCCATCAAGGAGCGCATGTCCTCGGTCGACATCGACACGGTGATGCCGCAGGACCTGATCAACGCGAAGCCGGCGGCCGCCGCGGTGCGCGAGTTCTTCGGCTCGTCGCAGCTCTCGCAGTTCATGGACCAGACGAACCCGCTGTCGGAAGTCACTCACAAGCGTCGTCTTTCGGCGCTTGGACCGGGCGGTCTGACCCGCGAGCGCGCCGGCTTCGAGGTGCGCGACGTGCACCCGACGCATTACGGCCGCATCTGCCCGATCGAGACGCCGGAAGGCCCGAATATCGGCCTGATCAACTCGCTCGCCACCTTCGCGCGGGTGAACAAGTACGGCTTCATCGAGAGTCCCTATCGCCGCATCCGCGACGGCAAGCAGACCGAGGAGATCATCTATCTCTCGGCCATGGAGGAGGCGAAGTACAATGTCGCCCAGGCCAATGCCGCCATCGACAAGGAAGGCCGGCTGACCGACGATCTGATCGTCTGCCGCCGCGCCGGCGAGGTTATCGTCACGCCGGTCGACAAGGTCGATTTCCAGGACGTCTCGCCCAAGCAGCTCGTTTCTGTCGCCGCCGCGTTGATCCCGTTCCTCGAGAACGACGACGCCAACCGCGCGCTGATGGGCTCGAACATGCAGCGCCAGGCGGTGCCGCTGGTTCGCGCCGACGCGCCCTTCGTCGGCACCGGCATGGAAGCCGTCGTCGCCCGTGACTCGGGCGCCGCGATCGCGGCCCGCCGTTCGGGCGTCGTCGACCAGGTCGATGCGACGCGTATCGTCATCCGCGCGTCCGACGAGATGGACCCGACCAAGCCGGGCGTCGACATCTATCGCCTGCAGAAGTTCCAGCGTTCCAACCAGTCGACCTGCATCACGCAGCGTCCGCTGGTGCGCGTCGGCGATATCATCAAGAAGGGTGACATCGTCGCCGACGGCCCGTCGACAGAGTTCGGCGAGCTCGCGCTCGGCCGCAACGTGCTCGTCGCGTTCATGCCGTGGAACGGCTACAACTTTGAGGACTCGATCCTGCTCTCGGAGAAGATCGTCTCTGAAGACATCTTCACCTCGATCCATATCGAGGAGTTCGAGGTCATGGCCCGCGATACCAAGCTGGGGCCTGAGGAGATCACACGCGACATTCCCAACGTCTCGGAAGAGGCTTTGAAGAATCTCGACGAAGCCGGCATCGTCTATATCGGCGCGGAAGTGGCGGCGGGCGACATCCTCGTCGGCAAGATCACGCCCAAGGGCGAAAGCCCGATGACGCCGGAAGAGAAGCTGCTGCGCGCCATCTTCGGCGAGAAGGCCTCCGACGTCCGCGACACCTCGTTGCGCGTGCCGCCTGGCGTGCAGGGCACGATCGTGGAAGTGCGCGTGTTCAACCGTCACGGCGTCGACAAGGACGAGCGCGCCCAGGCGATCGAGCGCGAGGAGATCGAGCGTCTCGCCAAGGACCGCGACGACGAGCAGGCGATCCTGGACCGCAACACCTTCGCGCGTCTCGGCGACATCCTGAACGGCAAGACCGGTCTCGCCGGTCCCAAGGGCTTCAAGAAGGACACGGTCATCACCCGCGAGGGCATGTCCGAGTTCCCGCGCTCGCAGTGGTGGCTGTTCGCCACCGGCGACGACGCCCTGATGACCGAAATCGAGGCGATGCGGAAGCAGTACGACGAGTCGAAGAAGCGCCTCGAGCAGCGCTTCCTCGACAAGGTCGAGAAGCTGCAGCGCGGTGACGAACTGCCCCCGGGCGTGATGAAGATGGTCAAGGTCTTCGTCGCGGTGAAGCGCAAGATCCAGCCGGGCGACAAGATGGCCGGCCGTCACGGCAACAAGGGTGTGGTCTCGCGCATCGTGGCTGCCGAGGACATGCCCTTCCTCGAAGACGGCACCCATGCCGACATCGTGCTGAACCCGCTCGGCGTGCCGTCGCGCATGAATGTCGGCCAGATCCTGGAGACCCATCTGGGCTGGGCTGCCGCCGGTCTCGGCAAGCAGATCGGCGCGGCGCTCGACGCCTACAAGAAGTCGAACGACTACAAGGCGCTGCGTGCTTCGTTCGAAGCCGTCTACGACGACAACGAGATCATCGCCTCGATGGACGAGGCCGAACTCGTCGAAATGGGCCAGAACCTGCGCCGTGGCGTGCCGATGGCGACGCCGGTGTTCAACGGCGCCAAGGAAGCCGATATCGAGCGGCTTCTGGAGCAGGCGGGCCTGCACTCGTCGGGTCAGTCGACGCTCTATGACGGCCGCACCGGCGAGCCCTTCGACCGCAAGGTGACGATGGGCTACATCTACATGCTCAAGCTGCACCATCTGGTCGACGACAAGATCCATGCGCGTTCGATCGGCCCGTACTCGCTCGTCACCCAGCAGCCGCTGGGCGGCAAGGCGCAGTTCGGCGGACAGCGCTTCGGCGAGATGGAGGTCTGGGCGCTGGAAGCCTATGGCGCCGCCTACACGCTGCAGGAGATGCTGACGGTGAAGTCGGACGACGTCGCGGGCCGCACCAAGGTCTACGAATCGATCGTGCGCGGCGAGGACAACTTCGAGGCGGGTATTCCCGAGAGCTTCAACGTGCTCGTCAAGGAAATGCGTTCGCTGGGCCTCAATGTCGAGCTGATCAGCAACAAGGTGAAGCCGGGCGAATTGCCCCCGGCCGAAGCGGCCGAGTGAGCCGCGCGGCGTAGCCCCCGGGGCCGCGCCAGTTACGAGACAATGCCTGCGGCACTCACGCCGCAGGCTGATGACGATACAGGCCGGGCAGGGCGGTTTTCACCCCCGCCGGCGGCAGGAGACGGGCGATGAAGCAAGAGGTCATGAACCTTTTCGGCCAGCAGCCGGTGCAGCAGGCTTTCGACGCGATCAAAATCTCGATCGCGTCACCTGAAAAGATCCTGTCCTGGTCCTATGGCGAGATCAAAAAGCCGGAGACCATCAACTACCGGACCTTCAAGCCGGAGCGCGACGGCCTGTTCTGCGCCCGCATCTTCGGGCCGATCAAGGACTACGAGTGCCTGTGCGGCAAGTACAAGCGCATGAAGTTCAAGGGCGTCATCTGCGAGAAGTGCGGCGTGGAAGTCACGCTCGCCCGGGTTCGGCGCGAGCGCATGGGCCATATCGAGCTCGCCGCCCCGGTCGCCCATATCTGGTTCCTGAAGTCGCTGCCCTCGCGCATCGGCCTGCTCATGGACATGCCGCTCAAGGACCTCGAGCGCATCCTCTATTTCGAGTCCTATGTGGTCATCGAGCCGGGCCTGACCCCGCTCAAGGACCGTCAGCTGCTCTCGGAAGAAGAGTATGTGCGCTGCCAGGAAGAGTATGGCGCCGATACCTTCACCGCCATGATCGGCGCGGAAGCCATCCGCGAGATGCTGCGCGCGCTCGACCTCGACCAGATCAACGCCGATCTCAAGCATGAGATCGCGACGACGACGTCGGAGCTGAAGCCCAAGAAGCTGATGAAGCGCCTCAAGATCATCGAGGCATTCCAGCTTTCGGGCAACAAGCCGGAATGGATGGTCATGACCATCATCCCGGTGATCCCGCCGGACCTGCGCCCGCTGGTGCCGCTCGATGGCGGCCGCTTCGCGACGTCGGACCTGAACGATCTCTATCGTCGCGTCATCAACCGCAACAACCGCCTGAAGCGGCTGATCGAGCTGCGCGCACCCGACATCATCATCCGCAACGAGAAGCGGATGCTGCAGGAATCGGTCGATGCGCTGTTCGACAACGGCCGTCGCGGCCGCGTCATCACGGGTGCCAACAAGCGCCCGCTGAAGTCGCTCGCCGACATGCTGAAGGGCAAGCAGGGCCGCTTCCGCCAGAACCTGCTCGGCAAGCGCGTCGACTATTCCGGCCGTTCGGTCATCGTCGTCGGCCCTGAGCTGAAGCTGCACCAGTGCGGCCTGCCCAAGAAGATGGCGCTCGAGCTGTTCAAGCCGTTCATCTATGCGCGCCTCGACGCCAAGGGCTACTCGACCACGGTCAAGCAGGCCAAGAAGCTTGTCGAGAAGGAGAAGCCCGAGGTCTGGGACATCCTGGACGAGGTCATCCGCGAGCATCCGGTGATGCTGAACCGCGCGCCGACCCTCCACCGCCTGGGCATCCAGGCGTTCGAGCCGACGCTGATCGAGGGCAAGGCGATCCAGCTGCACCCGCTGGTCTGCGCCGCTTTCAACGCCGACTTCGACGGCGACCAGATGGCCGTGCACGTTCCGCTGTCGCTGGAAGCGCAGCTCGAAGCGCGCGTCCTGATGATGTCGACCAACAACATCCTGCATCCGGCGAACGGCCTGCCGATCATCGTGCCGTCGCAGGACATCGTGCTCGGCCTCTACTACCTCTCGATCGTCGCGGACGGTGAGCCGGGCCAGGGCAAGGTCTTCGGTGATTTCGGCGAGCTCGAATATGCGCTGCACGAGAAGGTCGTGACGCTGCATTCGAAGATCAAATACCGCTGGACCGGCCTCGGTGCCGACGGCAAGGAGTACACCAAGATCTACGACACCACGCCTGGCCGCGTGATCCTCTCGACCGCGCTGCCCAAGCACGCGAACATGACCTTCGACGTCAGCAACCGCCTGATGACGAAGAAGGAAATCTCGGGAATGATCGACGCCGTCTATCGCGGCTGCGGCCAGAAGGAATCGGTGATCTTCTGCGACAGGATCATGTCGCTGGGCTTCACCCACGCCTTCAAGGCCGGCATCTCCTTCGGCAAGGACGACATGGTCGTGCCGGAGAACAAGTGGGAGATCGTCGACACCACCCGCGCGCTCGCCAAGGATTACGAGCAGCAGTACCAGGACGGCCTGATCACCCAGGGTGAGAAGTACAACAAGGTCGTCGATGCCTGGGCGAAGTGCTCCGACAAGCTCGCCCAGGAAATGATGCTGCGCATCTCGACCGTGAAGAAGGACAAGGACGGTCGCGATCTGCCGATCAACTCGATCTACATGATGAGCCATTCGGGTGCGCGCGGTTCGCCGGCGCAGATGAAGCAGCTCGCGGCGATGCGCGGCCTGATGGCCAAGCCCTCGGGCGAGATCATCGAGTCGCCGATCATCTCGAACTTCAAGGAAGGCCTCGACGTTCTCGAGTACTTCAACTCGACCCACGGCGCCCGCAAGGGCCTGGCCGATACGGCGCTGAAGACGGCCAACTCCGGCTATCTGACCCGTCGTCTCGTCGACGTGGCGCAGGATGCCATCATCTCCGAGACCGATTGCGGTTCTGAGAGCGGCATCAAGATGCGCGCCATCATCGACGCCGGCCAGGTCGTCGCTTCGCTCGGCATCCGTATCCTGGGCCGTTCCGCGGCCGAGGATGTCGTCGACATCGACGGCAAGGTCCTGGTGCCGAAGGGCACGATGATCGAGGAAAGCCACATCGAGGCGATCAACGCCGCCGGCGTGCAGGAGGTGAAGATCCGTTCGGTGCTGACCTGCGCCACCAAGAACGGCGTCTGCGCGACCTGCTACGGCCGCGATCTGGCCCGTGGCACGCCCGTCAACATGGGCGAGGCCGTCGGCGTCATCGCGGCGCAGTCGATCGGCGAGCCGGGCACGCAGCTCACCATGCGTACCTTCCACATCGGCGGCGCGGCGACGATCGCCGACCAGTCCTTCACCGAGTCGAACTTCGAAGGCACGGTGAAGATCCGCAACAGCAACCTGGCCCGCAATTCGGACGGCGACCTGATCGCCATGGCGCGCAACATCGCCATCGTGATCGTCGGCCCGGATGGGGCGGAGCGCGCGGTTCACCGCGTCCAGTTCGGCTCGAAGCTGCGTGTCGATGAGGGCGACAAGGTCAAGCGCGGCCAGCGTCTGATCGAGTGGGATCCCTATTCCCGCCCGATCCTGGCGGAAGTCGACGGCACCGTCGGTTACGAGGACCTGGTCGACGGCATGTCGATCACCGAGACGACCGACGAGGCGACCGGCATCTCCAAGCGCGTCGTCATCGACTGGCGCGGCTCGGCCCGTACATCGGATCTGCGTCCGGCGCTGACGGTCCATGGGCCGGACGGCAAGATCGCCAAGCTCGCCCGTGGCGGCGAAGCCCGCTACATCCTGCCGGTGGAGGGCATCATCTCGATGGAGCCCGGCGCCTCGATCAAGGCCGGCGACGTGCTGGCGCGTGTCTCGACCGACTCGGCCAAGACCCGCGACATCACCGGCGGTCTGCCGCGTGTGGCCGAACTCTTCGAGGCCCGTCGTCCCAAGGACGCCGCGATCATCGCCGAGAAGTCAGGCGTGATCGGCTTCGGCAAGGACTACAAGAACAAGCGTCGCGTCACGTTGACGCCGCATGACGGTTCCGAGGGGCTCGAATATCTGATCCCCAAGGGCAAGCACATCCATCTCCAGGACGGCGACGTCGTGGAGACGGGCGACTACATCCTCGACGGCAACCCGGCCCCGCACGACATTCTGGCGATCAAGGGCGTCGAGGAGCTGGCGGCTTACCTGGTGAACGAGATCCAGGAGGTCTATCGCCTCCAGGGCGTGGGCATCAACGACAAGCACATCGAGGTGATCGTCCGGCAGATGCTGCAGAAGGTCGAGATCACGGAGTCGGGCGATACCGACATCCTGACCGGCGACCAGGTCGATCGTATCGAGCTGCAGGAGATCAACGCGAAGATGAAGGAAGAGGGCAAGAAGCCCGCTTCCGGCGTCCCCGTGCTGCTGGGCATCACCAAGGCGAGCTTGCAGACCCGCTCCTTCATCTCGGCGGCGTCGTTCCAGGAGACCACCCGCGTCCTCACGGAAGCGGCGGTCAACGGCAAGTACGACACGCTGGAAGGCCTCAAGGAGAACGTCATCGTCGGCTCGCTGATCCCGGCCGGCACCGGCGCGCAGGTTGCCCGCATCAAGCAGGTGGCGACGCGTCGCGACGATCTCATCGTCGGCCAGAAGGCGGATGCGGCGGCGAAGGCCGCCGCGGCTGCGGCCAAGGCGGCCAAGGCTGTCGAGGCGGCGCTGCCCGCGGCGGAGTAATTCGCGCGCCATCACGATGCATGGATCAGGGCCGTCCTCCGGGGCGGCCCTTTTTCATAGCTGTGGGATCAGGGGGGCGGCCGCATCGCGGCGGCCTTCCGCAACTCGTCGAGGAATATCGCGGTCACGGGAGGCAGCGATCCGCTTCGCCGCCGGACAATGACGAGGCTGCGGCGCCAGACGACGCCGGGGCCGGCGAGGTAATTCAGCCGGCCGGCCTCGACCTCCTGTCGAACCACGTCGTGGGGCAGGACCGTCAGAAAGCTCGTTGAGGCGACCAGCGTGATCAGGACGTGGATCGAGCTGGTTTCGGCGCTGGGTCTCGGAGGCTCGACGCCATGGCGCAGGAACATCTCCCTGAAACCGGACGTGACGACGTTGCCTCTCGGCGGCATCGCCCAGGGGAAGGCGAGCAGATCGGCGACGTCTGCGGGAGGGCGACCTTCCGAAAAGAGTGGATGGGCGGCGGCTGCGATGACGCCGACATCATCATCGTAGAAGGGAGCCGCGACCAGCCCCGCGTCGAGCGGCTCGTCGAGGCGACCCGACACGACGAGATCGACTTCGCCGCGGCCGAGCGCCTGCAAGAGCTGCTCGCCCGTGCCCTCGCGAATGTGGATCAGACAGGCCGGTGAGTGGCTGACGAGCCGGTTGACGGCGAAGGAGAGCACCGTCGTCGTGGCGCTCGGGACGACGCCGATGCGGGCAAGTCCACGGCCGGCGCCGCGCAACTGGTCGATCTCCTCTCCCGCCCGCTCGGCCTCCAGTGCGATTGTTTCCGCGCGCGGAAGGAGGCTCCGGCCATAGACGGTCAGTTCCATCCCGCCTGCATGACGCGCAAACAGGGGTACGCCGAGTTTTTTCTCCAGACCCGCGATCTTGCGGCTCAGAGCCGGCTGCGAAAGGCCCAGCGCGTCGGCGGCTTTGCCGATGCTGCCCAAGCGTGCAATCGCGAGGAATGATGCCAACGTACGATGCTCGAAACTCATACCCAATGGTTATGGCCCCTGCTAGAAAATGCAATGGCGCGCAGCGAGAGGGTGCGCCTAGTCTCGACCGTCATTTCCTGATCGCGAGGACGAGACGATGTTGAACCGCCGTAACTGCCTGGCTGTGCTCGGGGGCGCCGGCGCGGCGCTTGTGAAGGGTCCGGCCTCGGCCCAGGCCTGGCCATCCCGGCCTATCCGCATTGTGGTTCCCTTCCCGGCGGGCGGCAGCGCCGACGTCTCGGCCCGCTTGATCGGCGAGGCCTTCCGAGAGGCGCTTGGGCAGGGGACGGTGGTGGAGAACAAGCTGGGCGCGGGCGGCAACCTCGCGGCAACCGACGCGGCGCGTTCACCGGCTGACGGCTACACGCTGTTCATCGGCACCAATGGCACACAGACCATCAACGGAAGCCTGTACCGTCGGCCGGGATTCGATGCGGTAACCGATTTCACGCCAATCGGGCTTGTCTGGGAATCGCCCAATGTTCTCGTGGTCAGCAAGGATCTGCCTGTCCGGACCGTTGCCGAGCTGGTGGCCTATGCCAAAGCACAGCCGGACAGGTTGAGCTTCGGATCTTCCGGCCTCGGGTCCCCCACGCATCTGGCGGCCGAGCTGTTCAAGGCGCGTACAGGTGCGCCCATGACCCATGTCCCTTATCGCGGCCAGGCGCCTGCGATCACCGATCTGCTGTCGGGTCAGTTGCAGGTCATGTTCCCGCTGGTGCCGGACATCCTTACCCATCTCCAGTCGGGGGCGGTGAGGGGGCTGGCCGTGGCGGCACCTGCGCGCTCGATCATCCTGCCGGATATCCCGGCCATGGCGGAGGCGGGGGCGCAAGGCGTGGTCGCTTCGGCTTGGATCGGACTGTTTGCCCCTGCAGGTCTTCCTGACGCGGTCGTGAGGCGGCTGACGCAGGAACTCGGCACCACCGTGGCTCGGCCGGACTTCGTCCAGCGTCTGCGCGACATTGGCGTGGTGGTACAACCGCTGTTGGGGGATGCCTTCGTTGCGAAGATGGCTGCCGAGCGCAGCCATTGGGCCAAGCTGATCGCCGATCTCGGCGTGAAGATCGATTGACGATGCCGACCGCCGCACGATCCGAGCCTGTCTATCTCGATTATACGCAGGAGGAGCTCGATCGCTGCTACGACCAGCGGATATGGGCCGCCAACGCGGCGGCGATCATCGCCCGTTATGGTGAGACGAGCGCGCAAGCCCGCGCCTCGACCCGTCATATCCCGGATATTGCCTATGGTCCCCATGCGGACCAGCGTCTCGACCTGTTCCTGGCCGACGCCGACCGGGCGCCGGTCCACATCCATCTTCACGGGGGCGCCTGGCGCTCTTTGGACAAGGGGGACGCCTCGCTCGTTGCTCCACCTCTGGTCTCGAGCGGCGCCCATGTGATCGTGCCCGGGTTCAGCAACCTGCCGGGCGTGCGACTGCCGGAGATGGTCGCCCAGGTCGGCGAATGCGTTGCCTGGGCGCACCGGCACGCTGTCGCGCATGGGGGCGACCCGCATCGGATCACGATCTCCGGCCACTCCTCGGGGGCGCATCTGGCCGCCGTCTTGTTGACGACGGATTGGGAGGCCCGGGGACTGCCGGCTCATGTGCTGACAGGGGGGCTTTGCCTCAGCGGCAGCTACGATCTGGAGCCCGTCATGCTCAGCTCACGACGACACTATATCGATCTCGCCGATCACGAGGTTCATCAGCTGAGCCCGATCTTGCATGTCGCAAGGCTGCGCTGCCCTGTCATGGTCGGGATGGCCGAGGCGGAAAGCCCCGAGTTCCGGCGTCAGGGCGTCGCGTTCGCGTCCGAGGTGGAGAAGCGCGGGGGGGAGCTTGCCAGGCTCGAAGGCGCCGGGCTAAACCATTTCGAGGTCGCCCTCGAACTCGCAGACGCCCGATCCTCTGCTGCGACCGCGCTCAAACGGCTCGTTCATGGCTCGATTTGCGATTATCGGGCTTGACGCGAATCTATCCCCGAGTCATAAGCGCGCCACTATCGGTGGTTGTCGGACACGTATGTCGCCTTAAGCCTTTGTTGCTGGCGAATTTCGCGACCGAAACTCCACCGGAAATCCAGCGTCGATTGACGACATGGCAAGATGCATGAATGCGGGGTGACCCGTGTTCCTCTGCTGGCGAACGCGCCTGAGGCCTCCCTGCCGGGAGCCGATGGCGCGGCTTCGTTTGTGTCATGGCAACGACCGGCCTGGGCCGAAATTTTTGCGATTTCCAAACGCTCAGTGGGAGCGAGAGGCCAGAATGCCGACAATCAGCCAGCTCATTCGCAAGCCGCGTTCGCCCGTCAAGGCGCGCAACACCGCTCCGGCGCTCGAGTCCTGCCCGCAGAAGCGAGGCGTCTGCACGCGCGTCTACACGACGACGCCGAAGAAGCCGAACTCGGCGCTGCGTAAGGTCGCCAAGGTGCGCCTGACCAACGGCTTCGAGGTGATCGGCTACATTCCGGGTGAGGGGCACAACCTCCAGGAACACTCCGTGGTCATGATCCGCGGCGGTCGCGTCAAGGATCTTCCCGGCGTGCGCTACCACATCCTGCGCGGCGTTCTCGACACCCAGGGCGTCAAGAACCGCAAGCAGCGTCGTTCGAAGTACGGCGCCAAGCGTCCCAAGTAATTTCTGCCTGACCGGCAGGGGCATGTGCCCGGGCCGGTTCGCAGCGTTGAAGATTGACCGGAGACTAGACGATGTCCCGCCGCCATAGCGCCGAAAAGCGCGAGATCATTCCCGATCCGAAGTTCCACGATATCATCGTGACGAAGTTCATGAATTCGGTGATGTACGAAGGCAAGAAGTCGACCGCCGAGCGGATCGTCTACGGTGCCTTCGATATCATCGAGAGCAAGATGAAGAGCGATCCGCTCGCCGTCTTCAAGAGCGCGCTCGAGAACGTCGCTCCGGCGATCGAGGTGCGTTCGCGCCGCGTCGGTGGCGCCACCTATCAGGTTCCGGTCGAGGTTCGCACCGAGCGCCGTCAGGCGCTGGCGATCCGCTGGCTGATCACGGCCGCTCGCGGCCGCAACGACAAGACGATGGTCGAGCGTCTCTCCTCGGAGCTGATGGATGCGGCCAGCAACCGTGGCAACGCGGTCAAGAAGCGTGAAGACACGCACCGGATGGCGGAAGCCAACCGCGCCTTCTCGCATTATCGCTGGTAATCGTCCGCTCGACCTCGGAAAGCCGAAAGCATTCTCATGGCCCGTACCCATCCTATCGACCGTTATCGTAACTTCGGCATCATGGCTCACATCGATGCCGGGAAGACGACGACGACCGAGCGCATCCTGTTCTACACAGGCAAGTCGCATAAGATCGGCGAAGTCCATGATGGCGCCGCCACCATGGACTGGATGACGCAGGAGCAGGAGCGTGGCATCACGATCACCTCCGCTGCGACGACCTGCCTGTGGCGCGAGCATCGCCTGAACATCATTGACACCCCCGGCCACGTCGATTTCACCATCGAAGTCGAGCGTTCGCTGCGCGTGCTCGACGGTGCCGTCTGCGTGCTCGACGGCAACCAGGGCGTCGAGCCCCAGACCGAGACCGTCTGGCGTCAGGCCGACAAGTATGACGTGCCGCGTGTCGTGTTCGTCAACAAGATGGACAAGACCGGCGCCGATTTCTATCGCTGCGTCCAGGACATCATCGACCGCGTCGCCGGCAAGCCCGTCTGCCTGCAGATCCCGATCGGTGCCGAGTCCGATTTCGCCGGCGTGATCGATCTGATCAAGATGAAGGCGATCGTCTGGAACGGCGAGGCGCTGGGCGCGTCCTTCGAGGAGAAGGAGATCCCCGCCGATCTGCTCGCCAAGGCGACCGAGTATCGCGGAAAGCTGATCGAAGCCGCCGTCGACATGGACGATGCGGCGATGGAGGCCTATCTCGACGGCACCGAGCCGGATCAGGAGACGCTTCGTCGTCTCGTCCGCACCGCCGTGCAGCGTCGCGCCTTCCATCCTGTGCTCTGCGGTTCGGCCTTCAAGAACAAGGGCGTCCAGCCGCTGCTCGACGCCGTCGTCGATTTCCTGCCGTCCCCGGTGGATCGCGGCGAGATCAAGGGCATCGATTTCAAGACCGAGGAAGAGACCGTTCGTCATCCCACGGACGAGGATCCCTTCTCCATGCTCGCCTTCAAGATCATGGACGATCCGTTCGTCGGCACGATCACCTTCTGCCGGGTCTATTCCGGCAAGGTCGAGACCGGCCAGGGCGTGGTCAACTCGACGCGTGACAAGAAAGAGCGTGTCGGCCGCATGCTGCTGATGCACGCGAACAACCGTGAAGACATCAAGGAGGCTTTCGCCGGCGACATCGTCGCCCTGGCCGGCCTCAAGGATGTCCGGACCGGCGACACGCTGTGCGATCCGCTGAAGGCTGTCATCCTCGAACGCATGGAATTCCCCGAGCCGGTCATCACGATCGCGATCGAGCCGAAGTCCAAGGCCGACCAGGAGAAGCTCGGTCTCGCTTTGGCCAAGCTCGCCAACGAGGACCCGTCGTTCCGCGTCTCGACCGACCAGGAGAGCGGCCAGACCATTCTCAAGGGCATGGGCGAGCTGCATCTCGACATCAAGGTCGACATCCTGCGCCGGACCTACAAGGTGGACGCCAATATCGGCGCTCCGCAGGTGGCCTATCGCGAGACGATCACCAAGAAGGCCGAGGTCGACTACACCCACAAGAAGCAGACCGGCGGTACGGGCCAGTTCGCCCGCGTCAAGCTGGTGATCGAGCCCAACGAGACCGGCAAGGGCTTCGAGTTCGAATCGAAGGTCGTCGGCGGTACGGTTCCGAAGGAATACATCCCCGGCGTTGAGAAGGGCCTCAACTCGGTCATCGGTTCAGGCGTGATCGCCGGCTTCCCGGTGGTTGACGTCAAGGTGACGCTGATCGACGGCGCCTTCCACGAGGTCGATTCGTCGGCTCTTGCCTTCGAAATCGCGTCGCGCGCCGCGCTGCGTGAAGGTCTGCAGAAGGGCGGCTCCGTGCTGCTCGAGCCGATCATGAAGGTCGAGGTCGTGACCCCGGAAGACTATACCGGTTCGGTCATCGGCGATCTGAACTCGCGTCGCGGCCAGATCCAGGGCCAGGACATGCGCGGCAACGCGGTCGTCGTGAATGCGATGGTCCCGCTCGCCAACATGTTCGGTTACGTCAATCAGCTGCGGTCCTTCAGCCAGGGCCGCGCGAACTACACCATGCAATTCGATCACTACGAGCAGGTTCCGTCGGCGGTGGCCGCCGAGGTCCAGGCCAAGTACGCCTGATCACCAGCCCGACCTGCTTTCACGCAACAACGATTTTGACTGACGGAGGCTACGATGGCCAAAGAGAAATTCGCTCGCACGAAGCCGCATTGCAACATTGGAACGATTG
>QBLV01000075.1:0-21156 GCA_003241815.1 Hyphomicrobiales bacterium
TGGCAGATGTCCGGGATCGGGAGATGGGCGCGGGCCGCTGA
This sequence comes from Hyphomicrobiales bacterium, assembly GCA_003241815.1. Taxonomy (GTDB): domain Bacteria; phylum Pseudomonadota; class Alphaproteobacteria; order Rhizobiales; family Beijerinckiaceae; genus Allobosea. The sequence goes on from QBLV01000075.1 coordinate 42, forward strand.
CCCGACGGGAGAAAGGACGCTATCCGGCAGCGGGTGGGCCGATCCGGTCCGCCATCGCCGCCCCGCGCAGGCCGAGCGGCTTCGGCTGGCCCGTGGTCGTGTCATGTGCCGTCTGGTGTTCGAGCTCGGCGTTGAGCTCGGCGCCGCCGAGCACGATCATCGCCGACAGCCAGAGCCAGGTCATGAAGACGACGACAGTCGCCAGCGAGCCATAGGTCGCCGTGTAGTTTCCAAGCGTGCCGACGTACCAGGAGAACGCCCAGGAGGCCGCCGCCCAGAGCAGCGCAGCGGCGACCGCGCCGGGCATCACCCAGACGAAGCGCGCCCGCTCGCGGCTCGGCCCGATCCAGTACAGGCAGGCGATCGAGAGCGTGGCGATGACGAAGAAGGCCGGCCAGCGTACCAGACGGATCAACCGTTCGAGCTCATAGGCGAAGGGAAACAGCGCCGTGACCACGGGCAGGCTCGCGATGACGATGAGCGCGACCACAAGCAGCACGACGCCGCTGATCGTCGTCCCCAATGACATGATGTTCAGCTTCAGGAAGCTGCGCTTCTCCTGCTCGCGGTAGATGATGTTGAGCGCGTCGAACACGGCCTTGACCGCTGCATTGGCCGACCATGCCGCCACCAGCAGGCTGATCAGGAAGGTCAGGGACAAAGCCGAGACGTTCTGGCTCGCCAGGCGCATCGCCTGCTCGTGGATCAATTCGCGCGCGGCCTGCGGAAAGACCGTCGTCACGGCGTCGAGCTGCTCGGCGATCGTCGCGGGATCGGTCAGGTAGCGGTAGATCGTTACCAGCAGCGACAGCGCTGGCACCAGCGACAGCAGCGTGAAGAAGGCGACGGCGCCGGCAAGCGAACTGATCCGGTTGTCGGCGACATTGCCGGCAAAGCGCAGCAGCACGTCCTTCCAGCCGAGCCAGGTCATCTGCAGCGGGGTGCGGGCCATGCGTCCCCGTTTCGCCTCTCGCTTGCGGCGCGACAGCCGGGACGTGACCGCTTCGGTGACATAGCCTAGCGCGATACCTGCCACGCCTGCGCCGGCCGTACCCGTAATCCGTTTCAGGAGGGACATTCAGGAGGCTCTCCGCTGCCGCATCAGCTTCGCCGCGCCAGCACCGCGAAGCAACACTGAGAAGCCGCGAAGGTTCCCGGCCCATGGCAGGCGAAGGCCGGTTTAGTCGATCGTTAACCTTAATGCTTTCTGATCATGACCATACCCGCCGCCCGTCGAGGCGCGCGCTGTCCCGTTTCGTTGACGAGTAGAGGCCGCGATGACGATGCATCCGAAGGTGGGTTTGGCGCGCCTCGCACTCCTCTGCGGCAGTCTGTTCTGCGTGGCCCCGGCCGCGGCGGCCGACAAGCCCTCGTCCCACCTGCTACCGCCCGCGCCTGCGTTGCCCGCCCTTTATTCCTGGACCGGGGCCTATCTCGGCGTGCAGGCTGGCTATTCCTGGGGGCAGGAGCGCACCGGCCTCTCCGACACGCTCGGGCGTGCCTTCAACGGCGCGGCTTTCCGCCAGAGTTCCGATTCCGCGCTGGGCGGCGCGCATGCCGGCTTCAATTATCAGGCGGGCAGCATCGTCTTCGGCATCGAGGGCGACGTCGAGGCCCTTGATGCCGGAGAGACACTGATCGCGCCGGGCATCGCGGCACGGGTCAAGCGCGACTGGCAAGGCTCGCTGCGCGCACGGGCCGGCTTCGCGCTCGACCGTTTCATGATCTACGCCACCGGCGGCGCTGCGTTTACCGACTTCAACTACCACCTCCACGATCCCGCGACGGGGCTGGCGGAGAGCGGGGACCGCTCGAAGACCGGGTGGAGCGCCGGCGCGGGCGTCAACTTCGCCTATACGGACAACCTCATCCTCGGCGCCGAATATCGCTACACCGATTTCGGCAACGTCAGCCATGCCGGGCGCGGTCCCCTGCTGGGGCTGACGGTCCGCCACGAGCCGACGACGCATGCGCTGCGCGCCAGCGTCGGCTACAAGTTCTGACAGTCTCAGAAGCCGGTGCGCTGGCGGATCGCGGCGGCGAGTGTGCCGTCGTCGAGATAATCGAGCTCGCCGCCCACCGGCACGCCATGGGCGAGCTTCGTCACCTTCAGCGGCAGATGCGCCAGCAGATCGGTGATGAAATGCGCCGTGGTCTGGCCGTCCACCGTGGCGCTCAGCGCCAGAATGATCTCTTTCACCGAGGGGTCTGAGGCGCGCGCCACCAGCGCGTCGAGGGTCAGATGCTCCGGCCGGACGCCGTCGAGCGCCGAGAGCACGCCGCCGAGCACATGGTAGCGGCCCGCCACCGCGCCTGACCGCTCCAGGGCCCAGAGATCGCCGATATCGGCCACGACCACGATCAGCCCGTCGTCGCGACGCGGGTCGCCGCAGAGCGAGCAGGGATCGCGGGTGTCGACATTGCCGCAGGTCGAGCACACGACGATGCGCTCCCTCGCGACCGCCATCGCCTCGGCCAGCGGCCCCAGCAGCGCCTCGCGTTTCCTGACCAGATGCAGTGCTGCGCGCCGGGCCGAGCGGGGCCCGAGCCCCGGCAGCTTGGCCAGCAACTGGATCAGCCGCTCGATCTCGGGGCCGGCTATGGCGCGGGACATGGGAGCAGAACTCGCGTCATGGTCGGGCCTGACCCGACCATCCCCTGCAGGATGGATCTCGATTGAGAGACGTCCGGAACAAGCCCGGGAATGACGGCCTTCAGACTAAAACAGCTTCATGCCGGGCGGGATCGGCAGGCCCTTGGTGATCTCGGCCATGCGCTCCTGCATCACGCGGTCGGCGCGGTTGCGCGCGTCGCTGCCGGCGGCGACGATCAGATCCTCGAGGATTTCGCGCTCGTCGGGCACCATCAGGGCCGGGTCGATCTTCACCGCCTTGATCGCGCCCTTGGCGCTCATCGTCACCGTGACCATGCCGCCGCCGGCCGCGCCCTCGACCTCGATCGTGTCGAGCTCGGCCTGCACAGTGGCCATCTTCTGCTGCATCTCCTGCGCCTGCTTCATCAGGCCCATCATGTCGCGCATCGCGTCAGTCTCCTCTGGGTCTCGGAAAAATCCGGGATTTCAACAATCAGGGATCTCAGAAATCGATGCCGTCGAGATCCGGCTCGCTGTCGTCGAAGAGCGGCTCGCCATCCGGCAGGTACTCGTTCTCCGGGGCCGTTGTCGCGGGAGCTTCCGCCTCCGCCGCGCGCGGATCGCGCACGTCGACGATGCGCGCACCCGGAAAGCGCTCCAGCACCGCCTTCACGGCCGGGTGCGAGGCGGCGTCGTTCTCGCGCTGGCCCTTCACGGCCTCGGCCTGCTCGCGCAACGTGGCGCCGCCCTCGGCATTGACCACGGCGACCATCCAGGTCTGGCCGGTCCATTCCTTGAGGCGGCGCGACAGATCGGTGGCGATCGTGCGCGAACTGCCGGCATTCAGAGAAAATTCAATGCGGCCCTGCTCGAAACGAACGGGGCGGACATCCCGCTCCAGCGCGAGCTTCAGCGTGATGTCGCGATGTTGCGAGGCGAGCGCGACGACATCCTCCAGCGAGGCCACCATGACGGCAGGCTGGGCCTGGGCGCGAGGTGCCGCCGCCATGTCCGGCATCGCATTGGCGCTGGCCAGCACGGGGCGCGCCGCGAGCGCCGTATTGCCGCCACCCGATGGCGGGCGCGGTACCGAAGAACCGCCATAGCCGGAACCGCCGCTTTGGCCCGAAGGCGCGGCACCAGCACCGTCCCGCAGCATCCGCAGTGCCTCGTCGGGCGTCGGCAGGTCGGCGGCGTGGGCCAGGCGCACCAGCACCATCTCGGCTGCCATGACGGGCCGGTCGGCCTGCTTCACCTCACCGATGCCCTTGAGCAGCATCTGNCTGCCAAGTGCGCGCGAGGATGCGGATCGACAGGCGCTGGGCGAAGTCGCCGCCGCGCACGCGCTCGGCCTGGGCGAGGCTGTTGTCCTTGGCCGCGTCGGGCACGAGCTTGAGGCGCGTCACCAGATGGGTGAACTCGGCGAGATCGGTCAGCACCACGACCGGGTCGGCGCCGGCATCGTATTGCGCCCTGAGCTCCCCCAGTGCTGCCGCGATATCGCCCTTCATCACCGCCTCGAACAGGTCGATGACGCGCGCCCGGTCGGCCAGGCCGAGCATGGTTCGGACTTCCTCCAGGGTGATCGGGCCCGCCGCATGGGCGATCGCCTGGTCGAGAATCGAAAGGCAGTCGCGGGCCGATCCCTCGCCGGCCCGCGCAATGGCGGCCAACGCCTCGTCGTCGGCTTTGATGCCCTCTTGCCGGCAGATATCGGCAAGGTATGGCTGCATGACTCCGGTATCGATGCGGCGCAGATCGAAGCGCTGGCAGCGAGAGAGCACGGTCACCGGCACCTTGCGGATCTCGGTCGTCGCGAAGATGAAGCGCGCATGCGGCGGCGGCTCTTCCAGCGTCTTCAGGAAGGCGTTGAAGGCCCCTGTCGAGAGCATATGCACCTCGTCGACGATGTAGACCTTGTAGCGCGCCGAAACGGGGGCGTAACGCACCGCGTCGTTGATCTGGCGGATGTTGTCGACGCCGTTATTGGAGGCCGCGTCGATCTCCTGCACGTCGATATGCCGGCCCTCGATGATCTCCTTGCAGTGGATGCCGAACTCCCTGAGGTCGGTCGTCGGGGCACCGCCGCCATCGGGCGTCTGGTAGTTCAGCGCGCGGGCAAGGATGCGGGCGGTCGTGGTCTTGCCGACGCCGCGCACGCCGGTCAGCATCCAGGCCTGCGGGATGCGTCCGGCCGCAAATGCATTGGTGAGCGTGCGCACCATCGCATCTTGGCCGATCAGATCGCCGAAATGCGCCGGGCGATATTTGCGCGCCAGCACGCGATAGGGCGAGACAGCCGAGGACGAGCCAGCCATGTGCGAGGCAGCCATGGGCGCGACGGCGGGCGCCGGGTCGAAACCGGCGAAGCCCGGCTCGTCGGCAGGGGGGCTTGCGTTCGTGTCGTCGCTCATCGATCTGGTTTGGCGGTTCGCCGCGCGGGGGTCAACGCCCGTCTCGGGGGTGACGCCCGCGCCATGGCAGGAGCGATGGCGCCAGCCTCATCGTGGAATGGCGCTTCGCAAAGGTGGGAGGCTGGACGAAGACCCGTTCGGTCTCGTTAGGGCTGCTTCCTTCCGGACCTGACCCGGTTGGCGAGTGAGACGTCCCTCGCCAACCTCCCGGGCGCTATATCGGGGATAAGGACGTGGAGCGCAAGCGCGCCCGATCGGCCTATGTGGCAAAAACCGCCGCGAAGCTTCGTCGCAGACACCAGCTCAGCGGCGACTTGGGCATCGACTTGGGCATTGACTTGGATCGGGTCATCCGCCATAAGCCCGCGACTTGCGCTGCCCTTTGCGGGCGGTGCGGAACCTTTCGCATGACAGGCTCGGATGGCCACGCTTCTCCCGGGAAGCCGCGACCGCCGCGCTGACGAGGCCCCGGAGACGGACGATGAAAAGAACCTATCAACCCAGCAAGCTGGTTCGCAAGCGCCGCCACGGCTACCGCGCCCGCATGGCGACTGTCGGCGGCCGCAAGGTCATCGCAGCTCGCCGCGCTCACGGCCGCAAGAAGCTCTCGGCCTGAGACAAAGGCGCGTGATTTCAGCGCGCCTGTTCCGGAAGACTGGCCAATCGCCATGCGCCTCGCCCGTCTGACGCAACGCAAGCAGTTTTTGGCGGCGGCCGATCAAGGCCGCCGTTTTCGTTCGTCCGCATTCACCGTGCAGGTGCGCGATGCCGATGCTGACGAAGAGCGCGAGCCCGCTGGCTTGCGCCTCGGCCTGACCGCTTCGCGGAAGGTCGGCAACGCCGTCAAGCGCAACCGCATTCGCCGGCGCCTGCGCGTCGCGGCGGCGGAGGCGCTGGCGGCTCAGGCCGACCGGCGCTGCGACATCGTCATCGTCGCGCGGTCCGAGACCCTCAAGATCGGCTTCCGCATGCTGGTGAACGAACTCTCCGTCGCGATCGACCGCGCCCGGCCGGCAGGGCAGGGCCGAAAGCCCCGTTCCTCCTTCAAGCCGGACGCCGGCAAATCTGCTGGCAGCAACAAGTCTGCTGACGGCAAGCCTCCGGCCGGCACGGCCCGCATCCGCGACGCGCGCCCATCCTCGAGTCCCTGAATCCCTAAAGCCCGACGGGGCGTCAGCGAGATCTGTTTCCCATCATGATGATGAAAGAAGACAACCGAAATCTGCTTCTGGCGATCACGCTCTCCGTGGTCGTTCTGCTCGGCTGGCAGTTCTTCTACGGCGTGCCGCAGATGGAGAAGCAGAAGCAGATCGCGCAGCAGAACCAGCAGGCGACCAGCCAGACGCCGCCTGCGGGCGCAGGCGCCGTTCCCGTGCCTTCAGGCGTTCCGGGCCAGCCCGCGACGACGGTTCCCGGCGGCGTCCCGGCGACCCCGGTGGCCGGAACCCGCGATCAGGCGTTGGCCGCCAGCGCGCGCGTCCGCATTGACACCCCCAAGATCACCGGCTCGATCGCGCTGACCGGCGCGCGGATCGACGACATCTCGCTTAAGGCCTTCCGCGAAACGGTCGATCCCAACAGCCCGATCATCGTGTTGCTGTCGCCGCTGGGCGGTCCCAATGGCTACTACACCGATTTCGGCTGGGTCGCCGGGCCGGGCACCAGCGTATCGCTGCCGAACGCGACGACGGTCTGGACGCCGGACGCGCAGGTGCTGACGCCGGCCAAGCCGCTGACCCTGACCTGGGACAATGGCCAGGGCCTGCTGTTCCGCCGCATCGTCACCATCGACGAGAACGCGATGTTCCAGGTCAAGGACGAGGTCGAGAACAAGGGCGGCGCCGCCGTCACCCTGTTCCCCTATGCGCAGGTCGTCCGCCACGGCCGCCCGCCGACGCTGGGCTACTACGTTTTGCATGAGGGCCTGATCGGCGTTCTCGGCGAACAGGGCCTGCAGGAGTTCACCTACGACCATGTCGACAAGGAGCCGCTGCTCTCGGCCGGCACCAATGGCCGCGTCTGGAAGGACGTCGTCGGCGGTTTCGTCGGGATCACCGACAAGTACTGGGCGGCGACCGTCGTTCCGGACCAGTCGCGCAAATACGAGGGCCGCTTCTCCTCGGTGCAGACCGGTGCTGCGCGGACCTATCAGGCCGATTTCCTCTCGGAGGCCGTGACCGTCGCGCCGGGCGCCGGCGCCGCCAGCACTGCGCGCCTTTTTGCGGGCGCCAAGGAAGTTGCCGCCATCAACGGCTATGAGCAGAATCTCGGCATCAAGCGCTTCGACCTGCTGATCGACTGGGGCTGGTTCTACTTCATCACCAAGCCGATGTTTTTCCTGCTCGACTGGATCTACAAGCATGTCGGCAATTTCGGTGTCGCCATCCTGGTCGTCACGATGCTGCTGAAGGGCCTGTTCTTCCCGCTCGCCAGCAAGTCCTACGCCTCGATGGCGAAGATGAAGGCGATGCAGCCGGAGATGCTGGCGCTGCGCGAGCGCTATGCCGACGACAAGATGAAGCAGCAGCAGGCTCTGATGGAGCTGTACAAGACCCAGAAGATCAACCCGCTCGCAGGCTGCTGGCCGGTGCTGGTGCAGATCCCGGTCTTTTTCGCGCTTTACAAGATCCTGTTCATCACCATCGAGATGCGGCACGCGCCGTTCTTCGGCTGGATCCGCGATCTCGCGGCACCCGACCCGACGAACCTGTTCAATCTTTTCGGCGTGCTGCCCTTCACCCCGCCATCGATGCTTCATCTCGGCCTGTGGCCAATCATCATGGGCATCACGATGTTCGTGCAGATGAAGATGAATCCCGAGCCGCCGGACCCGGTGCAGAAGATGATGTTCACCTGGATGCCGGTGTTCTTCACCTTCCTGCTCGGCTCGTTCCCGGCCGGCCTGGTGATCTACTGGAGTTGGAACAACCTGCTCTCGGTCATGCAGCAGGGCTACATCATGCGGAAATTCGGCGTGAAGATCGAGCTGTTCGACAACATCAAGGGCATGTTCGGCAAGAAGCCCGCCCCTGCCGCCGCAGTGCCCGCGCCGGGCAAGCCGGCCAACAGCAACAAGAAGTGAGGAGCAAAGGGCGGGGTTGACCCGCCCTTTGCCTTTGAAGCCGATGTCGCTGCCCGATCCGCTCACGCGCCACCCGATCCAAGGCTGGAAGGGCACGGCCTTCCTGAAGGCGATCGTCGATCACCCGCTGATCGAGGTCGGCGAGTACAGCTACTATGACGACTCGCGCGGCCCGGAGCATTTCGTCGCCCGCTGCGTGCGCTATCATTTCGATTTCATCGGCGACCGGCTGATCATCGGCAAATTCGTCGCGATCGCTCAGGCCGCCCAGTTCGTCATGAATGGCGCAAACCATCCGACGGGCGGGTTCTCGACCTACCCCTTCGGCATGTTCGGGATCGAGGGGGCGCCCGATTTGACCACGCTGCCCCATCGCGGCGACACGCGGATCGGCAATGATGTCTGGATCGGCCGGGAGGCCGTGATCATGCCCGGCGTCACCATCGGCGACGGCGCTATCGTCGGCACGCGCGCCCAGGTCGTGCGGGACGTGCCGCCCTATGCGGTCGTCGTCGGCAATCCCGGCCGCGTCGTGAAGCTGCGCTTCCCCGAAGACACGGTCGCGGCTCTGCTGGCGATTGCCTGGTGGGAGTGGGACGCCGACAAGATCGGCCGCAATGTCGCGGCGATCGCAGGCGCGGACATCGACGCGCTGCGCGCGGCCGTGTAGGCGTAGCCACATGACCACGAGCACGACGACACCCTTCACCGACGACGAGATCGAAACCGCCCGCAAGCTCTTCGAGGGGCCGTGGGATTTCGTCTGGGCCTCGACCCATATCGATGACCTCCCGCAGATGGTGGGGCACGAGATCGCTTTTGCCGGACGTTCCAATGTCGGCAAGTCGAGCCTGATCAATGCCGTGACGCGCCGCAACGCGCTGGCGCGGACCTCGCACACGCCCGGCCGCACGCAACAACTCAACTTCTTCCGCCAGGTCGGTGGCGACGAGCGCCTGACCATCGTCGACATGCCGGGCTATGGCTATGCCGCCGTCGGCAGGGCCAAGGTCGCCTCCTGGACCAACCTGATCCACAACTACCTGCGCGGCCGGCCCAATCTGATGCGGGTCTATCTGCTGATCGACGCCCGCCACGGCCTCAAGGATGTCGACAACGCCGTGCTGGAGACGCTCGACAAGGCGGCGATGTCCTATCAGGTCGTGCTGACGAAGGGCGACGCATTGAAGCCGGCCGACCAGCAGTTCATGCGCGAGGCGACCTATGACGAGATCAAGCGCCGCCCCGCCGCCTTTCCCGAGGTGCTGCTGACCTCCAGCGAGACGGGGCTCGGAATTCCCGAGTTGCGCGCGGCAGTCGGTCGCGTGCTGGCGGAGCGCCAGTAAGCGGCGCTACCTTGGGCCTTCGCCACCAAATCTTTACACCACGCGTGCAAGCTTTTCGCTGGCCGAAGCGACGAACAGGACATGATGACCTGGCCGGTTCGGTCGGCTGGGGAGCCATCATGTCGTTTTCGATCCGCATCGTCTCGTTGATTGCTGGCCTCGCAACCGCTTTGACGCTCGCCGCACCGGCTGCGGCGCAGCAGGCTGCGCCGGCACCGGCCGCGTCGGTCCAGGCGGCGCCCATCAAGGTGGCTTCGGGCGTCCAGTACGAGCTGATCGGGCGCTGGGACATCGCCAGGCTCAACCAGATCCTGACCAAGGACACGCCGACATTCGCCGGAGTCACGGTGGCCTATACGCCGGCCCGCAATGCCGTGAAGCTCTACCGCGTGACCTATCCGTCCGTGGTGCCCGAGCAGGGCAACCGGCCGACCGTCGCCAGCGGTCTGCTCGCCGTACCCGACATGGCCGAGACCGTCTTCCCGATGGTCTCCTACCAGCATGGCACGGTCTACGGGAAGGAACAGGTCCCCTCCTTCCCTGAGCAGTCACCCGAGACGCAGTTGATGATCGCCCAGTTCGCCGGGCAGGGCTACCTCGTCATCGGCGCCGATTACTTCGGCATGGGCGTGTCGAAGGAGCCGGAGGGCTACCTCGTCAAGGGCAGCCACCAGCAGGCGACTTACGATATGGTCGTGGCCAGTCGCGCGGTGCTCGCCGATCTCAAGCTCGCCGACAGCAAGCTGTTCCTCAGCGGCTGGTCGCAGGGCGGCTTCGTCACGCTCGCCATGCTGGAGAGGCTCGAGGCGGTCGGCATGCCGGTGAAGGCGGCCACCACGGCCAGCGCTCCCGCGGATGCCTTCGCAGCCTTCAACGGCTTCCTGAACTTCCCGCGCAAGATCGACGCGAACTGGATCACGATGATCTTTATCCTGAACGTCTTCTCCTTCGAAAATTATCATAACATTCCAGGGCTCGCCCGCTCTGTCCTGACCGACGAGACCTACGAGATTTCCCGCAAGGCCTATCTGCGCGAGCCCTTCGATCCGGCGGCCGTCCCCACGGACCTGAAAAAGCTGATCCGGCCGGAGTATTTCGACGCGCAGTTCTTCGCCAACTCGGCCTATGGGCGCCTCGTGGCAAAGACCAGCGCCTATCGCTGGCTGATCAGGACGCCGGTGCGGACCTATTATGGCCTCACCGACGAGGCGATCCGCATCGAAATCGGGCAACTGCCGATGAGCTACCAGAAGGCGATCGGCAACGACAAGGTCGAGGCCGTGCCGACCGGAGACACCAGCCATCGCGGCACCTTCGCCACGGCTGTGCCGCAGTGGAAGGCCTGGTTCGACGGGCAATAGAAGCGCCACGCGTCACCAGGACGCTGCCGCCTCTGCTTGACGGGGGTGACGCAGCCCCGCATCCAGCCTGCGCGCCGCTGCCTTGCCGCGATGCGCAGGCGAGGGGCACAAGATGACCGCAGCGAAGATCCATCTCGTCCTGGCGGCTCTGATGGGGCTGGCCGGCGTCGGCCTGCTCGCTGCGGCAGCCCATGTCACGGGGACGAGCAACGTCCAGACGGCGGGCCAGATGCTGATGTTCCACGCACCGCTGGTCTTTGGCGCCACGGTCGCCCGCAAGGCCGGCTTCCTGGCCGATCTCGTCGCGCGCATCGCGCTCTCGCTGATCATCGCCGGCGTCGCGCTCTTCGCCGCCGACCTGTCACGGCGTGGGTTCGCCAGCGAGGCGCTGTTCCCGCGCGCCGCCCCGATCGGCGGCTTCCTGATGCTTGGAGGTTGGCTCGGGCTGGCGCTTTCGGCCCTGTCGGCACCGCGAGCCTGAGAATTTCCGTGTTACGGATATTGACGCTCGGCCTGCTCTGGCTTTAGCGTGCGAATGCATGGAGATCACGTATCACCCGGCCAAGCGCGATGCGACGCTGAAGGAACGCGGTCTTGATTTCGCTGATGCGGCCAAGGTGTTCGCCGGCAGGAAGGCGACGATCCGAGATGATCGTCGGGACTATGGGGAAGATCGCTTCCAGACCTATGGGATGCTCGATGGCCGCGTCGTCATGGTCGTATGGACGCCACGCGGGCTGGCTCGGCATGTGATTTCAATGAGGTATTGCCATGAAGACGAAGCGGAGCAAGCCCGAGCCGCTTTTCGTTGATCCCGACGATGCTCCGCCCTGGACGGCAGAGCAGTTCGCACGCGCCGAAATTTCTGACGGCGATACGATCATCCGTCCAGCGCAGGGCACGTTGACGCGCCAGGCCGGTCGGCCAAAATTAGCCGACGCCAAGCAGGTTGTGACGTTGCGTCTCCCGCCAAGCCTGATCGAGCGCTACAAGCGGGAAGGCGCGGACTGGCGCGCACGCATGGCAGACGCGATCAAGAAGGCGGCTGGCTGAATCGCTTCGGGACACGGCCCCGCTTTCGCAGCGCGCGATCTTCCGCTAGAAGCCGCTCCCGGCGCGCTTGCCTCGCGCGCCGCCGCGGAGCCTGCCCGATGATCAACCCCGCCCATCTGACGCCGTCGCAAGCCGCCGACCTGCTGGTCCAGGCGCTGCCGCATATGCAGCGCTATGATCAGGAGATCATCGTGATCAAATATGGCGGCAACGCCATGGGCGATGCCGCGACCGCCGAGGATTTCGCCGAGGACATCGTCCTGCTCGAGCAGTCGGGTCTCAAGCCCGTGGTCTGCCATGGCGGTGGACCGCAGATCGCGCGCATGCTGAGCAAGCTCGGCATCAAGTCCGAGTTCAAGCAGGGCCTGCGCGTCACCGACGCCGCGACGGTCGACGTGGTCGAGATGGTCCTGGCCGGCTCGGTCAACAAGGAGATCGTCGGCTACATCTCGCGCGAGGGCGGCAAGGCGATCGGGCTTTGCGGCAAGGACGGCAACATGGTCACCGCCCGCAAGGTGACGCGCACCATCGTTGACCCTGATTCGAAGATCGAGGAGGTGCTCGATCTCGGCTTCGTCGGCGAGCCCGACAAGGTCGACACCTCCGTGCTCGATTCCGTCCTCAAGGCCGAGCTTATCCCGGTGCTGGCGCCGGTCTGCTCGGCCGCCGATGGCCAGACCTACAATGTCAACGCCGACACGTTTGCGGGCGCCATTGCAGGCGCGCTCAACGCCAAGCGCCTGCTGCTGCTGACCGACGTTCCCGGCGTCCTGACCAAGGACAAGGTGCTGATTCCAGAGCTCACGGTCGAGGAATGCCGCCGGCTCATTGCCGACGGCACGATCTCGGGCGGCATGATCCCGAAAATCGAGACCTGCATCTACGCGCTGGAGAAGGGCGTCGAAGCCGTCGTCATCCTCGACGGCAAGGTGCCCCATGCCGTGCTGATCGAACTCTTCACGGATACGGGCTCGGGCACGATCATCCGGCGGTAATCGAAAGCGGACGATCCGCTGCGTCATCCCCGGTCTTCATTCGCTGCGCCCGGAATGACGGACACGGTTGTAACGGCCGTTAACCGCTAGCAGAACTCTTGCATGTCAGGATCGGCTCGCCACATGAGTCGATTCAATGAACACGCAAGCTGCCATGTCCGTCGCCGCCCCGCCTCTCCAGGTGGAGGCCTTCGCGCATGTCGATCACTGGGTCTTCGACCTCGACAATACGCTTTATTCGCATGAGAGCCGCGTCTGGCCGCAGGTCAACCAGCGCATCACGCTGTTTTTGCAGGAGTTGTTCGGGCTTGACGGTCTCTCCGCCCAGGCGCTGCGGGGCTATTACTATCATCGCTACGGCACGACCCTGAACGGGTTGATGCTCGAACACGATGTGAAGCCCGACGACTTCCTGGACTTCGCCCACGACATCGATCTCAGCCTGCTCGAGCCCGACCCGGCGCTTGGCGCGGCGATCGCGGCGCTGCGCGGACGCAAGCTCATCCTGACCAACGGTTCGGTCGGCCATGCCCGCAACGTCGCCGGCAAGCTCGGCATCCTCGAGCATTTCGAGGATGTGTTCGACATCGTCGCGGCCGGCTTCACGCCCAAGCCGGAGCGCTCGACCTATGAGCTGTTTCTCGCCAAGCATTCCGTCGATCCCGGCCGGGCCGCCATGTTCGAGGACATCGAGAAGAACCTCATCGTGCCGAGTGCATTGGGCATGAAGACGGTGTTGATCATCCCGCAAACGCCCGATCCGTTCCGGGAAGCCTGGGAGCAGGCCGCCATCGAGGCCGGCCATGTTCACCATGTGACGTCGAATCTGACGGGCTTCCTGACGCCGCTGGCGCGGGCATAGCGCTGAGCTCGGAGAACGGCGTTCTCCTTTACGCGCTTGCGACAGGATGATACGCCAAGGGTTCGTTATAACGAACGCTTTGGAGTTTTCATCATGTCGGCATTTGACGGCGGCGCGGCAAGCCTCCATCCCGAGACGCGTCTGGTCCATGCCGGCACCCTGCGCTCCCAGTTCGGCGAGACCTCCGAGGCGCTTTTCCTGACCCAAGGCCATGTCTATGACAGCGCCGAACAGGCCGAGGCCCGCTTTCTGAACAAGGATCCCGGCTTCCAGTACGCCCGCTTCTCCAACCCCACCGTCGCCATGCTGGAGGCGCGCATGGCCGCCTTCGAGGGTGCGGAGGCCTGCCGTGCGACCGCCACCGGCATGGCCGCCGTTACCGCCGCGATCATGGGCCAGGTCCGTCAGGGCGACCATGTCGTGGCGGCGCAAGCGCTGTTCGGCTCCTGCCGCTATGTCGTCGAGGAGCATCTGCCGCGCTATGGCGTGACCTCGACGCTGGTGGATGGAACCGACATCGCGGCCTGGCGTCGGGCGGTGACGCCGCAGACCAAGGTGTTTTTCCTGGAGAGCCCCTCCAATCCGACGCTGGAGGTGATCGACATCGCCGCCGTTGCCGCGTTGGCCAAGGAGGTCGGCGCGACGCTGGTCGTCGACAACGTCTTCGCGACGCCGCTTTTCCAGCGCCCGCTCGAACTCGGCGCCGATTGCGTCGTCTACTCCGCGACCAAGCACATCGACGGGCAGGGCCGCTGTCTTGGCGGCTTGATTTTGGCCTCGCAGGATTTCATCGAGACCCACGTCCAGACCTTCCTGCGCCAGACCGGCCCCGCGATCTCGCCCTTCAACGCCTGGGTGATGCTCAAGGCGCTGGAGACCCTGCCGCTACGGGTGCGCCAGCAGGCACACAACGCCGCGATCGTCGCCGACTGGCTCGTGACGCAGCCGAAGCTGCCGAAGGTGATCTTCCCCGGGCTGAAATCCCACCCGCAGGCCGAGATCATCGCCCGCCAGATGACCGGCCCCTCGACCTTGGTGGCCTTCGAGGTCGAAGGTGGCAAGGCAGGCGCCTTCCGCTTCCTCAACGGGCTTCGGCTGATTCGCATCTCCAACAATCTCGGCGATGCCAAGAGCCTGATCGTCCACCCCGCGACGACCACCCATCAGCGCTTCAGCCCCGAGATCCGGGCCAGCATGGGCATTGGCGAGGGCCTGATCCGGCTCTCGATCGGCCTCGAGCACGCCGACGACCTCGTCGCCGATCTCGCACAGGCGCTGGCGGGGGTGTAAGCGCCAGCGCGTCATTCTCGGGCGGAGCGCAGCGCAGACCCGAGAAGCTCCGACAAGAGATGCTCGGGTCTTCGCCCGAGCATGACGGCGCCTAGCCATGGCCTTCCTGCCGGCCTCCTGCTAAAGCCTCGCAAATTGCTCGGGAAACAGAGGCCATCATGCGTTTGGGCGAAGTAAAGCGCCGCACCAACGAGACCGACATCGCGGTCTCGCTCGTGCTGGACGGCACCGGCAAGGCGGAGATTTCGTCCGGCGTCGGCTTCTTCGACCATATGCTCGACCTGTTTGCCCGCCATTCCCTGATCGATCTCAAGGTCGCGGTGAAGGGTGATACCCATATCGACGACCACCATTCGGTTGAGGACACCGGCATCGCGCTCGGCGAGGCGCTGCGGCAGGCACTCGGCGACAAGAAGGGTATCCGCCGCTATGCCGACATCCACCTGCCGATGGATGAGACGCTGACCCGCGTCGCCATCGATGTCTCGGGCCGGCCCTTCCTGGTTTTCCGGACACGGTTCGAAGTGCAGAAGATCGGCTCCTTCGACACAGAACTGGTGCGCGAGTTCTTCCAGGCCTTCGCCATGAATGCCGGCATCACGCTGCATGTCGAGACGCTCTATGGCGACAACGCCCACCATATCGCAGAGAGCTGCTTTAAGGGGCTGGCACGGGCGCTGCGTGTGGCCATCGAAGTCGATCCGCGCGAGAACGGCCGTGTACCCTCGACCAAGGGCGCGCTCTGAAAGGGGTTGGATCATGGCATTCTACACGGTGATGATCCCGCCGCCGGGCTCCGGCGGCGCGCGTGACGAGATCGAGCAGGCACGGCTGCAACCGGAGACCTTCACCTGGCCGGCGTTCATTTTCGGCGGGCTCTGGCTGCTCGGCAAGCGGCTCTGGCTGGCGACGCTGGTCTATGCCGTTCTCTGGGGCGCGCTGTTCTATGCCCGCAACCAGCTTGGCTTGACCAGTGGCGCGCTGCTGCTCTGCCACTGGTCGATCGCGATCTTTCTTGGCCTCGAAGGCCAGAACCTGATCGGGCGAAAGCTCGCGCGCCAGGGCTGGCGCCTCGCGGATGTCGTCGAGGCGCGCGACCTGCCCGAGGCCGAGCGGCGCTATTTCGAGCGCGCACTCGCAAGCGAAGCCATGCCCCCGCGCGTCTCGTTGCCCCCTGCGCGTCCGCAGCCCGCTGGCCCGGTGCCGATCATCGGGCTCTTTCCCGAGGCGAGGGGGCGATGAGCGAGTCCGTCGTCATCATCGAC
Organism: Hyphomicrobiales bacterium; assembly: GCA_003241815.1. Taxonomy (GTDB): domain Bacteria; phylum Pseudomonadota; class Alphaproteobacteria; order Rhizobiales; family Beijerinckiaceae; genus Allobosea. Next base: position 16,303 of record QBLV01000075.1, read on the forward strand.
TACGGTTCGGGCAACCTGCACTCCGCCGCCAAGGCCTTCGAGCGCGCCGCGCTTGAAGCAGGGATAGACTCGACCATCCGCGTCACCAGCAATCCCGACGAGGTCCGCGTCGCCGACCGCATCGTGCTGCCCGGCGTCGGCGCCTTCGCCGATTGCCGGCGAGGCCTCGATGCCGTGCAGGGCATGGTCGATGTGCTCGAGGAGGTCGTGCGCGGCAAAGGCCGGCCCTTTCTCGGCATCTGCGTCGGCATGCAGCTCCTGGCCTCGCGAGGGCTGGAATACACGACCACGCAGGGTTTGGGCTGGATTGCGGGCGACGTCACGCTGATCGAGCCGGAAGCCGAAGGGATCAAGATCCCGCATATGGGCTGGAACACGCTCAACAAGCAGAACGACCACGCGCTGCTCGACGGCATCGAGACCGGCCCGGACGGGCTGCACGCCTATTTCGTCCATTCCTATGCGCTGACGGTGCAAAGGCCGGGCGAGGTTCTGGCCGTTACCGATCACGGCGGGCCCGTCACGGCGATGGTCGGGCGCGACAACATCGCCGGCACGCAGTTCCACCCCGAGAAGAGCCAGACGCTCGGACTCAGGCTGATCGCCAATTTCCTGAGGTGGAAACCGTGATCCTTTTCCCAGCCATCGATCTCAAGAATGGCCAGTGCGTGCGCCTGAAGCAGGGCGACATGGACCAGGCGACGGTGTTCAACGACGATCCCGCGGCGCAGGCGGCGGCCTTCGAGGCGCAGGGATTCCAGTGGCTGCACGTCGTCGATCTCGACGGCGCCTTTGCCGGCAAGCCGATGAATGCGACGGCCGTCGAGGGCATCCTGAAGCGGGTCGCCTTTCCCGTGCAGCTCGGCGGCGGCATCCGCGACATCGAGACGGTCGAGGGCTGGCTCTCCAAGGGTGTCGCCCGTGTCATCATCGGGACAGCGGCGGTGCGCGATCCCGGCTTCGTGCGCGCGGCGGCGAAGGCTTTTCCGGGCCAGGTTGCGGTCGGCATCGATGCCCGCGACGGGTTCGTGGCGGTCGAGGGCTGGGCCGAAACCTCGGCGCTGGCGGCCGACGATCTCGGACGGCGCTTCGAGGATGCCGGCGTCGCGGCAATCGTCTACACCGACATCGCCCGCGACGGCATGCTCCAGGGCATCAACTGGGACGGCACGATCGCGCTCGCCAATGCGCTGACCATCCCCGTCATCGCCTCGGGCGGCCTGGCCTCGATGGCCGACATCGAGCGCCTGATGGCGCCCGATGCCGCGATCCTCGAAGGCGCCATCACCGGCCGCGCGCTCTATGACGGGCGCATCGATCCCGGCGCTGCGCTGGAGCGTCTGGCGCGGACCGCCTGAGCAGCGCGGCGCAAGCCCCTACAGCATCGGCAGGGAGGCGGGCTTGCGCCCGAGCGGGAAGGCCGCCTCGATGCGCGCCAGCTCGTCCTGCGTGAGCGTCAGCCGCAGCGCGCCGGCATTGTCTTCGACATGAGCCTGCGTTCCCGCCTTGGGGATCGCGAAGACGCTGGCGCGTCGCGTCAGGAAAGCGAGCGCGACCTGCCGGGCGGTGGCTTCATGGGCTGCGGCGATCTCGGCCAAGACTTTTCCGCCAGCGCTTCCTGATGTCGGAAAATCGTTATGCCCGAACGGGCTGTAGGCGGTCACCGCGACGCCGTTCCGTTCGCACCAGGGAATGACCGCATGCTCGATCGCGCGTTCGCGCAGATGGTAGAGCACCTGATTGCAGGCGATCTTGCCTTTCCCCGCGACGGCGAGAGCCTCGTCGAGATCGTCCTCGTCGAAATTGCTGACGCCCCAGGACAAGATCTTGCCCTCGGCCTTCAGCACCTCGAAGGCGGCAAAAGTCTCCGCAAGCGGATGCGGGCCACGCCAGTGCAGCAGATAGCAGTCGAGCCGGTCGGTCTTGAGATGGCGCAGCGAGCGCTCGCAGGCGGCGCGCGTGCCGGTCTTCGAAGCGTTGTGCGGCAGCACCTTGGAGACCAGGAAGACCTCGTCGCGCCGGCCGGCAATGGCCTCGCCGAGGATCGCTTCCGAGCGCCCGTCGCCATACATTTCGGCGGTGTCGACATGGCAAAGGCCAAGATCGAGGCCACGTTGAAGCGCGGCGACGGCCTCGTTCTTGTCGCCCTGCTCGATGTACCAAGAGCCCTGCCCGATCGCTGCGAACTTGCGACCGCTCGTTCCAAAGGGATGCATCACCAAGGCAGTCTCCTCAGAGCCTCACGCTACGCCGGCAGCGTGCCATTCGCCGACAGCACTTCGCCCGCCAGATAAAGCGAGCCGCAGATCAGGATGCGTGGTGGCGCCGACCAGTCGCGCGCCGAAATCTCGCGCAGCGCCTGCTCGACCGAGCCTGCGACCTCGGCCATGAGGCCTGCCGAACGCGCCAGCTCCGCGACCTCCTCGGCTGGCCGGGCGACGAGCTGGTTCTGGATCGGCACGGCAAACAGCATCTGCGCCAGCCCCTTGAAATGGCCCAGTGTCGCGCCGGCATCCTTGGTCGAGAGCAGGCCGGCGATCATCACCAGAGGGGCTGGATTCCGGTCGGCGAGGTCGGCCATGGCCTGAGCGAGCACGCGGCCACCATCGGGGTTGTGGCCGCCATCGAGCCAGAGTTCGGCCCGGCCCGGCACCAGTTCGGCGAGCTTGCCGCGCGCGATCCGCTGCAGCCGCGCCGGCCAGTCGGCATCGAGCATGCCCTGCTCGAAGGCGCGCGTCGGCAGGCCGCCATAGCCGGCCGCACGTAAGGCCGCGATCGCGGTGCCGGCATTGACGTGCTGGTGGCGCCCGGCGAGCTTCGGAAGGGGCAGGTCTAGCAGCCCGTCGCCATCTTCATAGACCAGACGCCCGCCGGCCTCGTGGACAGAGAAATCCTGCGCACCGATCAGGACTTTCGAGGCGCCGACCCGCTCGGCCACCGCTTCGAGCACGGCCGTCGGCTCTGGTTCCTGCGGCGCGATCACGGCCGGCGCGCCGCGCTTGAAGATGCCGGCCTTCTCCCCGGCGATCTTGGTGACGCTGTCGCCGAGATATTCGGCATGGTCGAGGGAGACCGGCGTCACCACCGTGCAAGCAGGGTTGGCGATGACGTTAGTCGCGTCGAAGCGCCCGCCAAGGCCGACCTCGAGCAGCACGACGTCGGCCTCGTGCTCGGCAAAGAGTAGGAAAGCCACCACGGTGGTGATCTCGAAGAAGGTGATCGGGTCGCCGGCATTGGCCCGTTCGCAGCGCTCCAGCGCTTCGACCAGCACAGTCTCGTCGACGAACCGTCCCCCGCCCGGAGCACCAAGCCGGATGCGCTCGTGGAAACGCACCAGATGCGGCGAGGTGTAGACATGGACGCGCAAGCCAGCCGCTTCGAGGATCCCCCGCATGAAGGCGATCGTCGAGCCCTTGCCATTGGTGCCGGCGACATGGAGCACCGGCGGCAGGCGCTTCTGCGGATCGCCGAGCCGCTCCAGCAGGGTCAGGATGCGCCCCAGCGAAAGGTCGATCAGCTTGGGATGCAGCGCCAGCAGGCGCGCCAGAACCGTGTCGGACGACCCCATAATGCCCCGTGCCGTCTCAGACGGCTTCGGCGACGGGCTGGGGCGGCGTGGCCGGCGCAGCTTCGCTGGCGGGGGCCGGCTGTTTGGTCAGAAGACGGCCGAGACGCGCCAGGGTCTCCGGCAGGTCGCGACGGTGCACCACCATGTCGACCATGCCGTGATCCCTGAGGTACTCAGCACGCTGGAAGCCGTCCGGCAGCTTCTCGCGGATCGTCTGCTCGATCACGCGCGGGCCGGCGAAGCCGATCAGCGCACCGGGCTCGGCGATGTGGATGTCGCCGAGCATGGCGTAGGAGGCGGTGACGCCGCCCGTGGTCGGGTTGGTCAGCACGACGATATAGGGCAGGCGGGCGGCCCGAAGGCGACGCACCGCGACGGTCGTGCGCGGCAATTGCATCAGCGACAGGATGCCCTCCTGCATACGCGCCCCGCCCGAGGCGGCGAAAACGACATAGGGCGTCTTCTTTTCGAGCGCGGTCTCGGCGCCCTTGATGAAGGCGTCGCCCGCCGCCATGCCGAGCGAGCCGCCCATGAAGTGGAAATCCTGTACGGCGATGGTCAGTGCCAGGCCCTTGACCCGGCCATAGCCGACCTTGAAGGCGTCGATGGCGCCGGTCTTGGCGCGAGCGTCCTTCAGCCGGTCGATATAGCGCTTCTCGTCGCGGAATTTCAGCGGGTCGATGGCGACCTCGGGCAGGGCAACGTCGGTCCACTTGCCTTCGTCGAAGGTCAGGCGAAGCCGATCCTGCGCGGTGACGCGCATATGGTGGTCGGAGCCGGGAATGACGAAGCCATTGGCCTCGACATCCTTATGAAAGACCATCTGCCCGGAATCGGGGCATTTGATCCAGAGATTCTCCGGGCTTTCGCGCTTGAACAGCGTCTTGATGCGCGGCCGGACGACTTCGGAAATCCAGTTCATGGATCGACCTTTACGATTCTGGCGCGGAGGCGGGCGAGGACCTGAATCCTCAGGCCGCCGCCTTCGCGACCGAGCGGATGCCTGCGGCCAGTTCGGAAACCAGCGAGGTGACAGCGGAAACGGTCTTTTCCGTGGCCTTGCCCTGCGCATCGAGCGAGAGCCGGACACGCTCGACCAGCGCGGAGCCGACGACGACGCCGTCAGCGCCCTTGGCGATAGTGATGGCATCCTGTGCCGTCTTGACGCCGAAGCCGACGGCCACGGGCAAATCGGTATGGCGCTTGATGCGCGCCACCGCGTCGCCGACCGCATCGTAATTGGTGATGGTGCCGCCGGTGACGCCGGTCACCGAGACGTAATAGAC
>QBLV01000075.1:21166-23175 GCA_003241815.1 Hyphomicrobiales bacterium
GTCGTCCGTCGTCGGCGTGGCGAGCCGGATGAAGCTGAGACCGGCCGCCAGCGCCGGCAGGCAAAGCTCGACATCCTCTTCCGGCGGCAGGTCGACGACGATCAGGCCGTCGATGCCGGCCTTGCGGGCATCCGGCAGGAAGAGTTCGACGCCATAGGCATAGATCGGATTGTAGTAGCCCATCAGCACGATCGGCGTGTCGTGGCCCTTGGCCCGGAATTCCGCCACCATGGCCAGCGTCTTCTTCAGCGTCTGGCCGCCATGCAGAGCGCGCTGGCCGGCGAGCTGGACCGGGATGCCGTCGGCCATCGGGTCGGTGAAGGGCACGCCGAGTTCGATGATGTCGGCGCCGGCGCCGGGCAGGGCGTCGAGGATCGCGCTCGCGGTCGTGAAGTCGGGATCGCCGGCGGTGACGAAAGTCACAAGCGCGGCGCGGCCCTCGCTGGCGCATGCCTGGAAGCGGGCCTGGATACGAGCCTGGCCGGTGGCTGTCTGGATGTCGGTCATGACCTGAGCGGTTAGCATGACGCGCGCGGGCTGGCGAGAGGGTTGCGCTTGCGCGCGATGACGGGCTGCGCCACATGCCGAGCATGCGCGCCTTCGACACGCCTCTGCCGATCGACGCCGTCCTCGGCGATCTTGCCGCCGCCCTGCGTGTGGGTCCCAACGCCGTGCTGGTCGCCCCGCCCGGCGCCGGCAAGACCACGCGCGTGCCGCTCGCTTTGCTGGATGAGCCCTGGACGAACGGCGGCAAGCTGATCGTTTTGGAGCCGCGGCGGCTCGCGGCCCGTGGCGCGGCCAACCGCATGGCGCAGACGCTGGGCGAGCGCGTCGGCGAGACGGTCGGCCTGCGCGTCAGGCTCGGCTCGAAGATCGGCCCGAAGACGCGCATCGAGGTGGTCACCGAAGGCGTCTTCGCCCGGATGATCCTCGACGATCCCGCGCTGCAGGGCGTGGCGGCCGTGCTGTTCGACGAGTTCCACGAGCGCTCGCTCGATGCCGATTTCGGGCTGGCACTGGCGCTCGACGCGCAGTCGGGCCTGCGCGAGGATCTGCGCATCCTGGTGATGTCGGCGACGCTGGATGGCGCGCGTGTCGCGAAACTGCTCGGCAAGGCGTTGCACGGCGAGGCGCGGGTGATCGAGAGCCAGGGCCGGGCATACCCCGTCGAGACGCGCTATCTCGGCCGCGAGCCGTTGAAGCGCATCGAGGACCAGGTCGCGGATGCCGTGCTGATGGCACTGAACGAGCAGGCGGGGTCGCAGCTCGTCTTCCTGCCGGGACAGGGTGAGATCAGGCGGGTCGAGGAACGGCTGCGCGAGCGCATCCGCGATGCGAGCGTCGAGATCGCGCCGCTTTATGGCGCGCTGGACCAGTCCGAGCAGGACCGTGCCGTGCTGCCCACGCCGGCCGGACGTCGCAAGGTCGTGCTCGCCACCGCCATCGCCGAGACCTCTCTGACCATCGAGGGCGTGCGGGTGGTGATCGATTCAGGGCTCGCGCGCGTTCCCGTCTACGAACCCGATCTCGGCGTCACCCGGCTGGAGACGCGCCGCGCCAGCCGCGCCGCATGCGACCAGCGCCGTGGCCGCGCCGGGCGGACGGAGCCGGGCATCTGCTATCGTCTCTGGGAGGAAGCCGGCAACGGCGCGCTGGAGGCCTTTGCGCGGCCCGAGATCCTCTCTGCCGATCTCGCGCCCCTGCTGCTCGATTGCGCCGCCTGGGGCGTCTCCGACCCGACGACCCTCGCCTTCCTCGATCCGCCGCCCGCGCCCGCCCTCAAGGAGGCGCGCAGCCTTCTGGCGAGCATCGGCGCGCTCGATGCCGATGGCCGGATCACGCCGGAGGGCAAAACGCTCCAGACCCTGCCGCTGCCCCCGCGTCTGGCCCGCATGGTCGTCGTCGCCACGCGCTTCGGGCAGGCAGGCGCGGCCGCCATGCTGGCTGCGATCCTGGTCGAGCGCGGACTGGGCGGCGATGCGCCCGATCTTGCCGAACGGCTGGAGCGG
>QBLV01000076.1:0-8614 GCA_003241815.1 Hyphomicrobiales bacterium
CAGCGCGAGACCGAAAAGCTCACCCGCAACAAGTTCACGGCGGGTTCGGCCTCGGCGCTCGATGTCGAGCGCGCCGCCGCCCAGGCCGCGACCACAGAAGCCGCCATCCCGACGCTGGAGGCAGCCTACGCCCAGAGCCTGCACCAGCTCGGCATCCTGACCGGCGAGGCCCCGACCGCGCTTGCCGGCATTTTGGGCCGCGGCGGGCCGATTCCCGCTGCTCGTGGCACGCCGCCGGCCGGCATTCCCGCCGATGTCCTGGTCAACCGCCCCGATGTGCGACGCGCCGAGCGCCAGCTCGCGCAGTCCACCGCCAGGATCGGCCAGGCGGAGGCCGCGCTCTATCCGAGCATCAGCCTCACCGGGAACATCGCCACGACGGCGCTCAAGACCGGCGACCTCGCCAAGAACTCCTCGATCGGCTGGTCCTTCGGCCCGTCTTTGAGCGTGCCGATCTTCAATGGAGGCGAGTTGCGCGCGGCCGTCGAGGTCGCGGAAGCCCAGCGCGACCAGTCCGACGCGGCGCTGCGGCTGGCCGTGCTGACGGCCTTGCAGGATGTCGAGAACTCGCTGGTCAACCTCGCCAAGGAGCGGGTTCGGGCGGGTAAGCTCTCGGCCGCCGCCGGCTCGTTCCGCGAGGCGGCCAGGCTGTCGCGCTCGCTCTACCAGTCAGGCGCGGCGAGCTTCCTCGACGTGCTCGACGCCGAGCGTTCGCTCTACAGCGCCGAGGACACGCTGCTGCAGAGCCGCGTCGCAGTGACCTCCAATTTCGTCGCGCTCAACAAGGCGCTTGGCGGCGGCTGGGGCAAGCCGGTCGAGGTGGTAGTGCCGCGCGTGATCGACGCCAATACGGGTCAGCACCTGCGTACGGCACATTAGCTTTCGTCGCTCAGCCGCCGGAGGCGCCGCCGGCGATGATCGTCGGCTTGCCCTCGACCGGCAAGTCGAGACCCTGCTTGAGGGTGTCGAGGTGGAACTCGCGGATCCGGCCCTGTGTCGGGTCGCTGACGAAGGCGCTCGCTCCGATGATGGCGAGATTTGGCGTCGGCGTCTTCGCGCCATAGGCGCAGTCGAAGGCTGGCACGGCGTCGAAGCTGGCAAGCTCCTTCCAGGCGGGGGCGATCTCGTAGATGCGCAGCTTGCCATCCGGCGTGAGATTGGCGAGGCGACCGCCGGTCGCTGATACCTCGAATTGGCAAGCGGCCTGATCGCCTGGCACTTTCAGCACATCGGTCTCCGACAAGGAGACGGCCGTCGGGTCGATGCGCAGCAATGCGTCATAGGGTGACTTCAGCCCGTAATTTCCGACGAGATGACGGCCGCCGCCGCCCTTGATCGTGCTGGTACGGCGACCGTCCGGATAGGCCAACTTTTGTGCGGCAAAGCTCCTGCCGTCGCGCCGCAGCACCAGGACGCCGCCACCTTCGCCTTCGGCGCAGCCGAAGACATGCGTATCCTTGAGAGCGGCATGGCCGTGGAACAGCCGGCAGGAGGCATCGGCTTTCGCCGTGTCGTTGATCGTGAAGACGGGCTTCCAGGTCTCGGGCTTGCCTGCGGTGTCGAGGACCACGAACCCGTCGGGTCGCGACGAGGCGCTTTTGTCCTCGGCCTTGGCATAGACGGGGTTGGGAACGGAAACCAGAAGCCTGCGCTTGCCGAGGGGGATCGCGATGCCGTGCTGCGGCGCGGGACTTTTCCAGACGATGGATCGGGGTGCCTTGGACCCCAGGCTTGCGAGATCGAGCAGCACGACCTTGGGGTCGCTCTTGCGTAGCCAGGGCCGGTCGCCGTCGTAGAACAGTGCGATCTGGCCCTGCTCCGAGACGACATGGGCCGGCTTGTCGCCGGTCACGACAAGGTCGAGCAGCCTCGGCGTCAGCTTCTCGACGTCGTCATGGTCGCCATGGGATTCGCGCACCAAGCCGCTGTCGAGAATGCGGATGGTCCCGGCCTCATCCCCCGTTTTCACAACGACGTGGCGGCCGTCGCTTGTGGTCGCGAGCCCTGCATTCGGCAACGGCACCGGGAAGCTGTGGGTGGTCTCGCCACTGTCGAGATCAAGGATGCGCAGCACCGGCGTCTCATGATCGGCGAAGACAAGGCGCCCGCGCAGGATGGTGTGGTCATGGGCCTGGGCGGGGAGGGTAGCCAGCGTTGAGCCGACGGCCAGCGCGAGGATGCAGGGGCGTATCGATCTGCGGGGAGAGGAGAGTGTCTCGTTCACGGGAGATCCTGTGCGAATCGGGTTGGCGGTTGCCGGGTTGACGGATATGTAATGTTATACTGTAACAGATTCTCATTTCAAGATGGACTGGATTGCCCAATGACTGCCGATGCAAAGCCTTCCGACCTCTTGCTGCTCGACCGCCGCCTGCCGGTGACGGTCCTTTCCGGCTTTCTCGGCGCGGGCAAGACGACGCTTCTCAACCACATCCTCCACAACCGCGAGGGCAAGCGCGTCGCGGTCATCGTCAACGACATGAGCGAAGTGAACATCGACGCCGATCTCGTGCGCGAGGGCGGAGCAGGCCTGTCTCAGACGGAGGAGAAGCTGGTCGAGATGACCAATGGCTGCATCTGCTGCACGCTGCGGGACGACCTGTTGAGCGAAGTCCGCCGGCTCGCCGCCGAGAAGCGCTTCGACTACCTGCTGATCGAGGGCACCGGCATCGCCGAGCCCCTGCCCATTGCGGCGACCTTCTCTTTCCGCGACGACGACGACCAGTCGCTGGACGATGTCGCGCGGCTGGACACGATGGTCACGGTGGTCGATGCGCTCAACCTGCTGGCCGATTACGACAGCCGCGACTTCCTGGCCGATCGTGGCGAAACAGCCGGCGAGGGCGACGGCCGCACACTGGTCGATCTCCTGGTCGAACAGATCGAGTTCGCCGACGTCGTGGTGATCAACAAGATCGGTGAGGCCACGCCCGAGCAGCGCGAGAAGGTCCGCCAAGTCGTGCGCGGGCTGAATGGCGATGCCCGGATCGTCGAAGCCGAATTCGGCCGCGTTCCGCTGGCTGCCGTGCTCGACACGAAGCTCTACAGCGAGGAGCGCTCGCAGGAGCATCCGCTCTGGCACAAGGAGCTCTTCGGCTTCAAGGATCATGTGCCGGAGACCGAGGAGTACGGCATCCGCTCCTTCGTCTACCGGGCGCGCCGCCCCTTTCATCCGCGCAAGCTCTACGATCTGCTGGAGCAGCGCCTGCCCGGCGTCATCCGCGCCAAGGGGCATTTCTGGCTGGCGACCCGGCCGCGCTGGGTCGGCGAATATTCGCTGGCCGGCCGCATCACCCGCACTGAGGGCATGGGCAGCTGGTGGGCCGCCGTGCCCAAGGAACGCTGGCCGCGTTCTGAGGAATTTGCCTCGCTGATGCGCAGACACTGGTCGCAAACCTGGGGCGACCGACGCCAGGAACTCGTCTTCATCGGCACGCAGGCGATGGACGAGGCCGTGATCCGGGTCGCGCTGGACGCCTGCCTGACCGGCAGCCCGACGACCGGCATGACGCAGAGCCTGCTCGCGCTCGAGGACCCCTTTCCGTCATGGGACCGCAAAGCCGCGTGACGGGTCGGCAGCGGCCTGGGCGCTTTCGGCGAGATCCGCGATGGCGGCGATGACCGTCTCGACGAAGCCGAGCGCCAGCGGTGAGCGGAAGCGCCCGGCCGGCCAGACCACGCCGATGTCGTAGAGCACTTCGGGCCGGAACGGCCGCACCACGATGCCCCGGCCACCATACTCGGCGGCGGTGTAGGGATCGACGATGCCGATCCCTGCGCCAGAGGCCACGAGCGAGCAGGCGATCATCGATAGCGGCGTCTCGACGCGGATTTGCCGGGTCACCCGCGCGGCCGAGAACAGCGCGTCCGTCCGGTAGCGCCACTGCGTCGAGCCAGCGAGCGAGACGAAGGGTTCCCCGGCGAAGTCCAGCGGCTCCAGAAACGGCCTGTCGGCTAGGCGGTGGCCCTCGGGCAAGACCGCGACTGCCGGCACCGAAGGGAGCTGTTCAACATCGATATGGGGGAAGTCCAGCGGATACTGCGCGAAGCCCATATCGCAGAAGCCGGTGGCGACCCAGTCGACCACCTGGGACGAGATGCTGCCATAGATCGCGATGTCGAGACCGGGCTTGTCCTTCATGTAGGCGGCGACGAGCCGGGGCAGGAAGCCAACGTTGAAGGTCGGCAGCGCGGCGATGCGCAGGCTGCCCGACAGGCCATCGCGGAGATTGCTGGCGGCATTCTGGATTTGCTCCAACCCGACGAATTGCCGCTCGACCTCGCGGTATAACGAAAGCGCCTGATTGGTGGGCACCAGCCTCGTTCCGCGCCGTTCGAACAGCGTCAGCCCCAGCACATACTGCAGATCGTGAATTAATCGCGTGACGGCGGGTTGGCTGATATTCAGGGCCTTGGCCGCCGAAGTGACCCCTCCGGTGACGATCACGGTACGGAACGCTTCGATCTGACGGGGATTCAGCATGAGTTTCGACCGCAAAAATCCAACCATAACATTTCGGTATGTCTTTCGCGAATGATTCGATTTGACCCGTTCCAATCTGTCGCAGAACCTTCATGGATCACTCAAAAAACGAGGAGGGGTTCTGATGAAAATTTCTTGGGTAGGACTGCTGCTGACGACGACGGCGCTGGGCTCCGGCACTGCGGCCATGGCTCAGCAGAAGACGATGTTCGTGGCCGGCTATGGCGGGTCCTATGAGCAGACCATGCGCAAGGAGGTCATCCCGGCCTTCGAGAAGATGGCCAACGTCAAGATCGAGTACGTCGCCGGCAACTCCACCGACACGCTCGCCAAGCTCCCAGGCGCAAAAGGGCAACCAGCAGATCGACGTCGCCATCGTCGACGACGGCCCGGCCTATCAGGCGGTCGCGCTCGGCTTCTGCGGAACGCTGACCGACGCCCCCGTCTACAAGGACGTCGCCCCGGTGATGAAGTTCAAGTCCAACAAGGGCGTCGGCCTCGGCCTCGTCTCCACCGGGCTGTTCTACAACACCAAGATCTTCGCCGAGAACAAATGGCCGGCGCCGACCTCGTGGAACGATCTCAAGTCGAAGACCTATGGCAAGAAGATCGTCACCCCGCCGATCAACAACACCTATGGCCTGCATGCCCTGATCGCCATGGCGCAGATCGGTGGCGGCGGTGAGAACAACATCGAGCCGGGCTTCAAGACTTTCAAGGACGACATCAACCCCAACATCATCGCCTATGAGCCTTCGCCTGCGAAGATGACGGAGCTGTTCCAGAACGGCCAGGCCGTGCTCGGCGTCTGGGGCTCGGGCCGCGTCAAGGCCTTCGCCGACACCGGCTTCCCCGTCGCCTTCGTCTACCCGAAGGAAGGCAGCTTCGCGCTCGGCGTCGCGGCCTGCCCGGTCGAGGGCGCCAAGAACCCGGCGGAAGCCAACGCCTTCATCCAGTTCATGCTCTCGCCCGCGATCCAGAAGGTTATGGCCATCGGCGCCGGCTTCGGCCCCGCCAACACGACCGTGACCCTGACCACGGACGAGCAGAAGGGCCTGCCCTATGGCGAGGATGTGAAGAAGCTCAAGGCGGTCGATTGGGACATCGCCAACGCCAAGCGCGAGGAATGGACCAAGCGCTGGAACCGCGAGATCGAGCGGTAAGCGCCGCCCGTCATTCCCGGGCGCGCAAAGCGGCGACCCGGGAATCTCGTGACGATCAGATATGCGGTCTGTTCGGGCTTGACCCGAGCGGGCCTCCCAAGCGTCCTGAGATGGTCGGGTCAAGCCCGACCATGACGCCCGATCTTTGAGCTGAAGCATTTGAAAGCCCCATGTCCCATCTCGTCCTCGACGGCCTGACCAAGCGCTTCGGCGGCTTCACCGCCGTCGATGCCATGAACCTCTCCGTCGAGAACCTCTCCGTCGAGCGGGGCGAGTTCGTCTCGCTACTTGGCCCCTCGGGCTGCGGCAAGACCACGACGCTGCAGATGATTGCCGGCTTCGTCGATGTCGACCACGGCGGCATCAGGCTTGATGGCGCCGACCTCGTCTCGGTCGCGCCCAACAAGCGCGGCCTCGGCATCGTGTTCCAGAGCTATGCGCTTTTCCCGCATATGACTGTGGCGGAGAACATCGCCTTCGGGCTGGAAATGCGCGACATCGCCAAGGCTGATCGCGACCGGCAGACGCTGGCCGCGATGGAACTCGTCGGCCTCAAGGGCTTCGCCGACCGCTATCCGCGCCGCATGTCAGGCGGCCAGCAGCAGCGCGTCGCGCTCGCCCGCGCCCTCGTCATCAAGCCGGCGCTGCTCCTGCTCGACGAGCCGCTGTCGAACCTCGACGCCAAGCTGCGCGAGGAGATGCAGAGCGAACTGCGCCAGATCCAGCGCTCGGTCGGCACCACCACGATCCTCGTCACCCATGACCAGCACGAGGCGATGGCGCTGTCGGACCGGATCGTGCTGATGAACCAGGGCCGCATCGAGCAGATCGGCGCACCCGATCAGGTTTACGACCACCCCGCCAGCGCCTTCGTGGCGAGCTTCCTCGGCAAGACCAATGTGCTCTCGGGCACAGGCGACGGGCAGGGCACGGCCACGATCGGCGATCTCGTCCTGCCGCTGCCGGGCGCCGGCAAGGGGCCGCTGCAACTCGCCGTGCGGCCCGAGCGCCTGACCTTCGCGGCCGCTGGCGAGCCCGGCCTCGAGGCACGCATCCTCGCCCGCGTCTTCCAGGGCACGCACTGGCTCCTCACCGCCGACAGCGCGGCCGGCGCGCTCACCCTGATGCGCGGCAATGACGGTGCGGCCGTGCCAAGCGAGGGCGAGACCGTACGCCTGCGTTTCTCGGCGGCGGACGCTGCGCTCCTGCCCGCCGGAGTGGCGGCATGAGCTTGGCTGTTACCGAGCGCAATGCGCCTTTCCTGCTGACCGGGCCGGCCCTGCTGGTCTTCCTCGGGCTGGTGATCGTCCCGCTGGGCATGACCGTGCTGCTCTCCTTCTACGATTGGGGGCAGTACAAGGGCATCGTCCCGGAATTCACGCTGAAGAACTGGATCGAGGTCTTCACCGATTCCTATTTCTTCGAGATCTTCATGCGGACCTTCCGCATCGCGATCCTGGTCACGCTGGCGGCGATCGTCATCGGCGTGCCCGAGGCCTATATCCTCAACCGGATGTCGCCGGCCTGGCGCAGCGCCTTCCTGCTGGTGATCATCGGCCCGCTTCTCGTCTCGGTCGTGGCGCGCACGCTGGGTTGGGCCCTGCTGCTCGGCTCGACCGGCCTCGTCAATCAAGGCCTGATCTCGCTCGGGGTGATCGCGACCCCGCTCGAATTCATGTTCACCGAGACCGGCGTGGTCATCGCGCTGATCCATGTGCTGATCCCCTTTATGATCCTGGCGGTCTGGGCCTCGCTACAGCGGCTCGACCCGCAGATCGAGAACGCGGCGCTCTCGCTCGGCGCCGGCCGCGTCACCATCTGGCGCCGCGTAATCCTGCCGCAGATCGTGCCGGGCATCCTCTCGGGCTCGATCATCGTCTTCGCGCTGGCGGCTAGCGCCTTCGCCTCGCCGGCGATCATCGGCGGCCGACGGCTCAAAGTGGCCTCGACGCTGGCCTATGACGAGTTTCTCAACACGCTAAACTGGCCGCTGGGGGCGGCTGTGGCCACGCTGCTGCTGGTGGCACTCGTGCTGATCACCGTCGGCTCGAACCGCCTGATCGAACGCCGCTACGCACAGGTGTTCGAATGAGACGCAACGGTCCCCTTGCCCTGATCTTCCACGGCCTCTTCGTCGTCTTCATGCTGGCGCCGCTGCTCATCGTCTGCGTCGTCGCCTTCACGCCCGAGGGCTATCTCTCGCTGCCGACGCGCGGCCCGAGCCTGCGCTGGTTCAGGGCGATCCTCGATTATCCCGAGTTCATCCGGGCCTTCCGCGATTCGCTCTGGCTTGCGGCCCTGTCCTCGACCATCGCGATCGGGCTCGCGGTGCCGGCCGCGCTCGCCATCGCGCGCTATCGCTTTCCGGGTCGCGAGGCGATCACGGCGCTGTTCATGTCGCCGCTCATGGTGCCCCATGTCGTGCTCGGCATCGCCTTCCTGCGCTTCTTCACCCAGATCGGCATCTCCGGCAGCTTTGTCGGGCTGGTGCTGAGCCATGTCATCGTGGTGATCCCCTTCGCGCTGCGGCTCGTTCTGGCGGCCTCCTATGGCATCGACCGGCGCATCGAGCATGCGGCGGTCTCGCTAGGCGCCGGCACGGCCACTGTATTTCGCCGGGTGACGCTGCCGCTGATCCTGCCCGGCGTCGTCTCGGGCTGGTTGCTTGCCGCGATCAACTCCTTCGACGAGGTCACGATGACGGTGTTCATCGCCTCGCCGGCGACGGTGACGCTGCCGGTGCGGATGTTCCTCTACATCCAGGACAATATCGACCCGTTGATCGCGGCGGTCTCCGCCTGCCTCATCGCCATGACCGCGATTCTGCTCTTCGCACTGGACAGGCTGTTCGGGCTCGACCGCCTGTTCGTCGGATCCGGAAAGGGCTGACAGACGTGACTATGCAACCTTCCATGCCTGAGTCCGACATCGTCGTTGTCGGCGGTGGCGTCGTCGGCGGGGCGATCGC
>QBLV01000076.1:8624-19161 GCA_003241815.1 Hyphomicrobiales bacterium
GTGCAGGCGCTGCATGGTGTGGCGGCGCCCGCGTCACCATCCTCGACGAGGGCGACGTCGCTTTTCGCGCCTCGCGCGGCAATTTCGCGCTGGTCTGGGTCCAGTCCAAGGGACTGGGCATGCCCGATTATGCGAGCTGGTCGCGCCGCTCGGCCGAGCAATGGCACCAGCTTGCCGGCGTGCTGAACGAAGAGACCGGCATCGACGTGGCGCACAGCCAGCCCGGCGGCTTCATGCTCTGCCTCTCGGAGACCGAGCTGGAACAGCGCCGCCACACCATGCAGCGCCTGCACAATCAGATGTCGCTGGCCGAGTTTCCCTACGAGATCCTCGACCATGATGAGACGAAGCGCCGCCTGCCCGACATCGGCAAGGATGTCGTTGGCTCCGTCTACAGCCCGCTCGACGGGCATGTGAACTCGCTGAAGCTGTTTCGCGCGCTCCGCGACGCCACGCAAAGGCGGGGCGTCGACTACCGGCCCAATTGCACCGTCGACAGCATCACGACCCAGGACGGCGGCTTCCGGCTGCGCGGCGCCTTCGGAGAGATCGCCGCCGGCAAGGTCGTGCTCGCGGCCGGCCTCGGCAATGCCCGGCTCGCCCCCATGGTCGGGCTGGACGCGCCGGTGAAGCCGAGCAAGGGCCAGGTCATCGTTACCGAGAAGACGGACGCCTTCCTGCACAACCCGATGGTGACGATCCGCCAGACCGATGAGGGCGGTGTGATGATCGGCGACAGCCAGGAGGATCGCGGCTTCGACACGGTCGTGCGCCAGCCGATCCTCTCGGTCATGGCGGAGCGCGCGGTGCGTATGTTCCCTCGCCTGGCGGGCCTCAACGTCGTGCGCTCCTGGTCGGCGCTACGGGTGATGAGCCCGGACGGCTTCCCCATCTACGACCAGTCGCTCAGCCATCCCGGCGCCTTCGTCGTCACCTGCCATTCCGGTGTGACGCTCGCCGCCAACCATGTGCTGACGCTGGCGCCCGCCATCCTGTCGGGTGCACTGCCCGAAACGCTTGCTGCCTTTTCGGCGCGGAGGTTCCATGTTCCGGCCCATAGCTGACATCAAGCCCGGCCCTTCGCTCGGCTTCACCTTCGACGGCAGCCCCATGACGGCGCGCGCGGGCGATACGGTCGCGGCCGCGCTGCTGGCCAACGGTATCCAGGCTTGCCGCCAGACCCCGGTCTCGGGCGCAGCCCGCGGCCCCTATTGCATGATGGGCGTCTGCTTCGACTGCCTCGTCGTCATCGACGGCGTCGGTAACCGCCAGGGCTGCCTCGTGCCGCTGCGCGAGGGCATGCGGATCGAGACCCAGGCCGGCCGCCGTCACCCCGACGGGGGCCAGTCATGATCGCGATCAACGCCATCGACCAGCTCGCCGAGCCTTACGACATCGCCATCGTCGGCGCGGGCCCCGCCGGGCTCGCCGCCGCTGCACGTGCGGCCGAACTCGGCCTCTCCGTGCTGCTGGCCGACGAGAACCCTGCACCCGGTGGGCAAATCTACCGCGCCGTCACCACCACGCCGGTCGCCAAACGGGACGTGCTGGGCGAGGATTACTGGAAGGGCGGGGCCCTCGTCGAAAGGCTGACGAAGACCACCGCCAGCTACGCGCCGGGCTGCACCGTCTGGTCGGTCGCGCCCGACGAGGAAGGCGGCTTCGAACTCGGCCTCTCGCTCGGCGGCCGGGCGCGGCTGATCTCCGCCGGGCAGATCATCCTGGCGACGGGTGCGCAGGAGCGGCCTTTCCCGATCCCGGGCTGGACGCTGCCGGGCGTGATGACGGCGGGCGCCGCCCAGATTGCGCTGAAGAGCTCCGGCCTTGTGCCGAGCGGCCGCACGGTGATCGCGGGCTGCGGCCCCTTGCTCTATCTGCTGGCCGGCCAGCTCGCGGCAGCGGGCGCCGATATCGTCGCGGTGCTCGACACCACGCCGCGCCGCAACTGGCTCTCCGCCCTCCCGGCCCTGCCGGATTTCCTGCGCTCGCCCTATCTCGCCAAGGGGCTGAAGCTCATGGCGGCGGCGCGCGGCAAGCTGTCGTTCAGAACCGGCGTCACGGCACTGGCAGCCCAAGGCGCCGACAAGGTCACGGGCGTCACGGTGACGCGCGGCGGCAAAACCGAGACGATCGCCTGTGATGCGCTTCTGCTGCATCACGGCGTCATCCCCGGCATCAACCTCTCCAATGCGGCGGGCTGCGCGCAGCATTTCGACACGGTCCAGCATTGCTGGACACCGACGGTGGACGACTGGTTCGCCTCCTCGATCCCCGGCATCGCGATCGCCGGCGACGGGGCGGGCATAGGCGGCGCCGAAAGCGCGGCCCTGCGTGGCGAGATCGCGGCGCTCGACGCCGTACGCCGGCTCGGCCACCTCACCGAGGGGCAGCGAGACAGCCACGCAGCCCCCGCCCGCGCCGAACTCGCCCGCAGCCTGCGCGGCCGTCGCTTCCTCGATCTGCTCTATCGGCCCGCAGAGACCTTCCTCGCGCCTCCCGCAAACGAGACCATCATCTGCCGCTGCGAGGAGGTCACCGCCGGCCAGATCCGCGACACCGCGAGCCGCCTCGGCGTCACCGGCCCCAACCAGATGAAGGCCTTCCTGCGCTGCGGCATGGGCCCCTGCCAGGGCCGGCTGTGTGGGCCGACGGTGGTCGAGCTGATCGCGCAGGTGCATGGCGTTTCGCCGGCCGACACGGGCTACTACCGCCTGCGCCCGCCGGTGAAGCCGATCACTTTGGCCGAACTCGCGGCGCTGCCGCCAAGCGAGGCTGCGGTCAAAGCGGTGGTGCGGTGAGCGGAGACGCCCGCAGCGCCGACATCATCGTCATCGGCGGCGGTATCCATGGCTGCTCGACGGCGCTGCATTGCGCGATGCGCGGGCTGTCGGTGATCCTAATCGAAAAGGACCATGCCGGCCGGCATGCCTCGGGCGTGAATGCCGGCGGCGTGCGCCAGCTCGCGCGTCATGTCGCGGAGATCCCGCTCTCGAACGCCTCGATGGCGCTGTGGCACCGCATAGCGGATCTCGTCGATGATGATTGCGGCTTCACCTGCGACGGTCAGGTGCTGGTCGCGGAGGATGATGAGGATTTGGGGAATTGCCGCACCCGCGTCGACGACCTGACGCTGCGCGGCTTCCACCACGAGGAGCTGATCGACGCCACCGAGCTGCGCCGGCTGGTGCCCGCCGTCTCCGATGCCTGCCCTGGCGGCGTCGTCTCGCGCCGGGACGGGGCGGCGATCCCCTTGCGCGCGACGCAGGCCTTCAAGCGCAAGGCGGCGAGCCTCGGCGCCGATATCCGCGAGGGCGTGCGCGTCACCCGCGTCGTCCGCGACGGCGCAAACTGGCGCGTCGAGACCGGTGAGGGCGCTTTCCTCGCGCCCCGCATCGTCAACGCGGCCGGCGCCTGGGCCGATCGCATCGCCGCCGATCTCGGCGAGCCCGTGCCGCTGGATGTCATCGCGCCGATGCTGATGATCACCGCCGCGATGCCGGCCTTCATCAAGCCGGTGGTGATCCTGCGCAAGCGCAAGCTTTCCTTCAAGCAGTTCGCCAACGGCACGGTGCTGATTGGCGGCGGCTATCTCGGCCGCGCCATCCGCGACGAGAACCGCACCGTGCTCGACTGGAGCAAGCTCGCGACCAATGCGAAGACCGTGTGGGACCTGTTCCCGATCATGCGCGGCGCCCCGATCACCCGCGCCTGGGCCGGCATCGAGGCCCGCATGCCGGACGATTTACCGGTCTTCGGCCCGAGTGCCAAACATGAGGGCGTCTTCCACCAGTTCGGCTTTTCGGCCCATGGCTTCCAGCTCGGCCCCGGGGCAGGGGCCGTCATGGCCGAGATCATCGCCACCGGATCGAGCAATGTCCCGATCGACGGGCTCCAGATTTCCCGCTTCACCCACCACTGAAAGAGAAGACATGACCATCAAGCGCAGCATCAAGACCCCGATCCAGAACCGTGTCGTCGAAGCCGGCAATCTTGTCTTCGTCGGCGGCTGCATCGCCGATGACATCACCCAGTCGATGGGCCCGCAGACGCAGAACATCCTGACCAAGATCGAGGGCTATCTCGGAGAGGTCGGGCTCGATCGCAAGGCAATCGTCGCCGCGACGATTTTCGTCACCGATCTGCCGGCCAAGAAGGAGATGGACCCGGTCTGGACCGCTTTCTTCGGCGATGCCCTGCCGACCCGCGCCACCGTCGGCGTCGCCGATCTCGGCGGCGCGCTGATCGAGATCGTCTGCACCGCCAGCCGCGGCTGAGGGTTTCCTTCAGCCAGCGCGCCGTCATTCCGGGTCTGCGCTTCGCTTGCCCGGAATGACGTTGAGGGTGTTCACTCCCGTCAGACTCGTAGAATATTCGGGTTCTGGACGCCGTTCACACCGCGACGACATACCCATCCCGGCGCGGGTCCGCCGCGCCGGTCATCACCCCGCTGACGGGATCGACCGCTACCGCCTGCATGCCGCCGCATTTCATCGTCCAGCCGGTGTCGAAGGCGGTGATGTCATGGCCGCGCCGACGCAGCTCGGCCAGCGTATCGGGCGCGATCCGGTTCTCCGCCTCGATCGACCGTCCGTCCCAGAGCCGCGCGCGCGGCGCCTCGATCGCCTCCTGCAGCGACAATCCGAAATCGAGATGCTGCACCATGGCTTGGGTCTGCGTCTGCATGATGCCGTAGCTGCCGGGCGTGCCGAGTGCGAGCACGGGTTTGCCCGCGCGCGTCGAGATGCTCGGCGACATGCACATCGGTAGCTCGTCGCCGGGCTTGGAGCGGTTGGGGCTGCCCGGCTGGACGTCCGACCAGTACAGGAAATTGTTGAGACACACGCCCGTGCCGGGCACGACGACGCCGCTCCCGAAGGGGCTGCCGAGACTGTTGGTGATGCAGACGAGGTTGCCCTCCGCATCGGCGGCAGAGAAGGAGGTGGTATGAGCCGGGTCCTCTCCGGCCTGCGGCGTCCATTGTTCGGTCGGGCCCTCGACCGGCACGCCGTCGCCGACGCGCCGCCGCAGGCTTGCCAGTGAGGCATCGGAGAAGATCTCAGCCAGCGTTTCGGGAGAGGGATTGTTGGAGGAGATCCGCACCCCGGCCGCGACTCTGATCGCACGATAGACCAGGTCGAGTTGCTCGGGGCCGTCCTTGGGCAGGCCTTCGAGCTCGAAGCCTTCGAGGATTTTCAGGCTCAGCAGGAACTGGAAGGCCTCGCAGGGCGGCGGCGGCACATGGATGTCGAGGCCGCGATAGGACGCGGCAAAAGGCTCGCGCCAGCGCGGCGCCACGGCCGCCAGATCGTCCTTCGTCATCAGGCCGCCCAGCGAACGAAGATGGGCGACGATCCGCTCCCCAAGTTCGCCGCGATACAGATGATCCGGCCCGTTTGCCGCGATCTCGGAGAACGTGCGCGCCAGATCGGGCTGCCGCAGCACCTGCCCCAGCTTCACCTGCCCGCCATCTGGCAGATAGGTTGCGGCGAAGCCGGAATAGAGTTCGGGCCGAGCTTCGAGCAGCGGCGCCTGTTCGTTGAACTCGGCGACGCCGAATTCCGACAGTGCGAAACCGTCCTGCGCGAGCGCGATCGCCGGGGCCAGGATGTCCCTGAGGGGCTTTCGGCCGTAGCGAGAGGCCAGCTCGCACCAGCCGGCGAGATTGCCCGGCATCGCCACCGCATGCGGGCCGCGTTCGAGGTCGGAGCGCTGCGAAAAGCGCTCCGCCGGAAAACTCGTCTGGATCGGCGGCACGAAGTCGAGCACCCGCACGCGGCCCTCCGCAGCCGACCACAAGGTCGCCGAGCCCATGCCCGACAGGCTCGACATGAAGGGCTCGACGACGGTGAGCGCGGCGGCCGTCGCGGCGAT
Organism: Hyphomicrobiales bacterium; assembly: GCA_003241815.1. Classification (GTDB taxonomy): domain Bacteria; phylum Pseudomonadota; class Alphaproteobacteria; order Rhizobiales; family Beijerinckiaceae; genus Allobosea. Next base: position 14,496 of record QBLV01000076.1, read on the forward strand.
GGCGTCGAACGCATTGCCGCCCTGGATCAGCAGGCGCGCTCCGGCCTGGGCGGCGAGCGGGTGGGCCGCGGCGACCATGCCGTGGCGGGACTGGATCGTCGGGCGGCGGCCATGCATCATCAATCGTCCTCGCAGAGCGGCCTCGCTGGCCGCAGGCGATTGGAGCATGAAGTGAGCCTGCGCGAACAGGCTGCCAACCTTGCGTTTTGCAGGACGAAGAATGGCTCCCGACGCATGGCCGCAGATGCGCAGCCCGGGCTCAGCCCGGCGTGTTCTGCGGCTCCTCGATCCCGCGCGTAGCCGATACGGGCGTGGGGGCGCGCTCGCGGCGCGGCCATTGCAGCGCGATCACGCCCAGCGCCAGTCCGAAGCCGATCAGATCCGTGATCAGGCCCGGCTTGATCAGCGTGAAGGCCGCTGCCAGCATCATCGCCCGCTCGATGCGCGTGGCGCGGGCCAGGAAGAAGCCGTGCAGCCCGGCCGCGAGAAACAGGGCCCCGCAGGTGGCGCTGACCGCCGAGGTTATGATCGTCTGCCAGTCGCCGATCATCAGCAGGGCGGGCTCGTAGACGAACATGAAGGGCACGATGAAGCCGGCGGCGCCGATCTTCACCGACGCCCAGCCGGTTTCCCAGAGGTCGGATTTGGCGAGGCCGGCGGCTGCATAGACGGCGAGCGCGACGGGCGGAGTGATCGCCGACATGATGGCGAAGTAGAAGGCGAACATATGCGCTGCCGGCGCGACCACGCCCAGCTTGACCAGCGCCGGCACCAGCAGCGCCGTCATGATGATATAGGCTGGAGTGGTCGGCATGCCCATGCCGAGTAGGATGCCCGCGAACATCGTCAGGATCAGCGCCAGCAGCAGCGTCTGATCCGCTGCACTGATGACGATCTGCGTGAAGACGATGCCGACGCCCGTCAGCGAGATCGCCCCGATCACGATGCCGGCGCAGGCGCAGGCCAGCGCTACCGCCAGCGTGCCCTTCGCGCCGTCGATCAGAGCGCCGATCAGGTTCGCGAAGGTCACGGCGCCGCGCGAGGATTTGCGCAGCGCGGCGACGGGAAAGCACGCCACCGTGCCTGCCAGCGCCGCCAGCGGGGCGCTGTAGCCGGCATAGATGATCGCCAGGATGACGACGACGGGCAGGAAAAGATGGCCGTGTTCAGCCAGGACGTGGCGCATCCGCGGCAGGTCGGCGCGTGGCAGTCCGGCGAGGCCGAGCCGTCGCGCCTCGAAATGCACCGCACCGAAACAGGCGACATAGAACAGGATCGCCGGGATCAGCGCCCAGATCGTCACCTGCGCATAGGAAACGCCAAGGAACTCGGCCAGCACGAAGGCGGCCGCGCCCATGATCGGCGGCATGATCTGGCCGCCGGTGGAGGCCACCGCCTCGACGCCGCCGGCGAAGGCTGGCCTGAAGCCGGTTCGCTTCATCAGCGGGATCGTCATCGTGCCCGTGACCATGACATTGGCGACGGCGCTGCCCGAGATCGTGCCGAACAGGCTCGACGAGATCACCGCGACCTTGCCGGGCCCGCCCGAACTGCCGCCGGCAATGCTCATGGCGAAATCCATGAACAGCCGCCCGGTGCCGGTGCGCTCCACAAAGGCGCCGAACAGCACAAAGATCATCACATAGGAGGCCGAGACCGACAGCGGAATGCCGAAGATTCCTTCGGTCGTCATGTAGAGCTGGTCGAGCAGCCGCATCGGCTCGACCCGGGAGATGAACAGGGCATAGACGAGGAAGACCATCGCCGTGATCGGCAGCGCCCAGCCGATGACCCGGCGTGTCGCCTCGATCACCGCGACGATCAGCACGACACCCAGAACCATGTCCAGCGTCGAGAGATCATCGACATAATAGATGCGGTTGACCAGGTAGTCGTAGTTGAAGAACAGGTACAGAATCGGCGTGCTGGCGACGACCATCCAGGCATAATCGCGCCAGGACGGGGCCGAGCTGTCGTCGGCGGAACTGCGGAAGATCAGAAAGGTCAGCGCCAGCGCAAACAGCAGGTGCATGCCCCGGAAGATCACCGCCTCGGGCGTGCCGGTCAGGATCACCCAGATATGGTAGAGCGACATCGCACTGGCCAGCACCGCGATGAGCCAGGCGCTCGGCGACAGGGTTTTCAAGCGCTGCATGGCGCCGCTTTCATGTCTGGATCAGGCAGGGCAGGGGTGGCCGTCCGGAGCGCCGTCAGGCGTTCCGGACGAGCACAGGTGAGGCGTTGGCTGGCGGAGAGCCGGCCTCACTGCGTCGCGACGGTGACGCCCTTTTCCTGATAGAACTTCGCCGCTCCCGGATGGAACGGCACACCGACATCCTCCGCCATGCCCTTCACCGTAAGCCCGGCCACGGCCTTGCTGGTCGCAGCCAGCGCAGGGATGCTTTCGGCCACGGCCTTCGTCATCGCGTAGATCTGGTCGGCCGGCAGCTTGCAGGACGCGACGAGATGCGTCGCATAGCCGATCACCTTCACGTCGCCGTCCTGCTTGGGGTAGGTGCCTTTCGGCACAGTCACCAGCGTGTAGCCGGGGTTGAGCTTCTTCATGCCCTCGAGATCGGCGCTGAGATCGAGCAGCTTGATGTCGCGCGAGGAGGCGAGATCCATGATCGAGCCGGCGGGAATGGCCGTGCCGAGCGAAAAGGCCGAAGCCTGCCCGTCCTGCATCTGCTGCACCGAGTCGGTGTAGGAGACGAAGGAAACCTTGACGTCGCTGTAGCTGAGGCCGTGGACCTTGAGCAGTTGCCCGGTGATCAGTTCGCCGGTGTTGCCGCGCGGCTGGGTCGTGATCGCCTTGCCCTTGAGGTCCTTCACCGTGGTGATCCCGGCATTGGCTGGAACCACCATCTGGAAATACTGCGGATAGAGCGAGGCGATGTTGCAGATATTGGTGTGCTTCTTCGGGAAGGGAGCGTTCCCGGCCAGCCCATCGACGGTCGAGATCGAGTTGCCAAAGCCGATTTCCGCCTTGTTCTCCTCAATGGCGCGGACATTGGCGATCCCGGCGCCCGGCAGCGCCTGAACCGACAGACCGGGTACGGCTTTCTCCCAGATATCCTTGAGCTGTCCGCCCAGCGGGACCCAGACGCCGCCCTGCGGCCCGGTCATCAGCCGCATGTCGGCGGCCTGGGCAGTGACGGGCAGGAGCGCGCCGACGGCGGCGGCGAGATACAGATAGGGCTTGAGTCTCACGTTCACGGCGTATTCTCCCTGAATTATGGTTCTGGAGCGCCATGTCGTTGCTGCATGGACGCCCGGCTCCATCCAACCTTTCGGCCGTCTGCCGCCTTGGCGTCCAAGCTACCGGCTATGCCGCCCATGGCAAGAAAGGATTTTCAGGGCGTGGGAAGGACGTCGACTCACGGTGCCGCTTCAGGTCCCGCAGAATGTCGCCCGCACGCGCTCATGCGCTTGAGGCGGGGCCTCATAGCCGGCGTATTGCGGCCGCTCCTCGAAGGGCTGCTCCAGAACGGCGAGCAGCTCTTCGAAGGGCGCGAAGTTGTCTCGTTCTTGCGCGGCCGCGATCGCAGCCTCGATGCGGTGATTGCGGGGGATATAGGCAGGATTGATCCGCAGAATCGCATCTGGCGCCGTGCCGGCGCTGCGCTCGCGCCAACGGCCAAGCCAGCCGTCCAGCGTTGGATCATGCCCGAGCGTCGCCCGCAGGGGTTCCGCGTCCGCCAGACCCGCATGCAGCCGGCTGAGATGGCGAAAGCTGAGCGTGAAATCAGCCTCGCGGGTCGCGAGCAGGCCCAGAAACTCCGCGCCCAGTATCGTATCGACCTCGCTTTTGCCGGGCAGGCCGAGCTTGCGCGCGATCCCGGCATCATAGGCGGCCTGATAGCGCGGCGCGAACGCAGAAAGCGCGCCCTGGGCAATGGTGACCGCCTCGTCGGTATCCGGCGCCAGCAGCGGCAGCAGGGTCTCGGCCAGCCGGGTCAGGTTCCACAGCGCGATGCTGGGCTGGTTGCCATAGGCGTAGCGCCCGTGCGCGTCGATCGAGCTGAACACGGTCGATGGATCATAGGCGTCGAGAAAGGCGCAGGGGCCGTAATCGATGGTCTCGCCGGCGATCGAGACGTTGTCCGTATTCATCACGCCGTGGACGAAGCCGACGAGCAGCCAGCGCGCGACCAGATCGGCCTGTGCCGCAATCACGGCCTCAAGCAAGGCGAGATAGGGACTGCCCGCGCTGGCGGCCTGCGGATAGTGCCGCGCGATGACATGGTCGGCCAGCAGCCGCAATGCCCCGACATCCCGCCGCGCGGCGAAGAACTGGAAGGTGCCGACCCGGATATGGCTGGCGGCGACGCGCGTCAGCACCGCGCCGGGCAATGTCTGCTCGCGCATCACGACGCCGCCGGTCAGGACGAAAGCCAGCGAGCGCGTCGTGGGAATGCCCAACGCTGCCATCGCTTCGCTGACGATGTATTCGCGCATCACCGGCCCCAGCGCCGCGCGCCCGTCGCCGCCGCGCGAGAAGCGCGTCCGGCCTGCGCCCTTGAGCTGGATGTCGCGGCGCGTGCCGGAGCGATCGATCACCTCGCCCAGCAGGATGGCGCGCCCGTCGCCGAGCTGGGGCGTGAACTGCCCGAACTGGTGCCCGGCATAGGCCGTCGCGATCGGCGTCGAGCCGTCCGCCACGGCG
>QBLV01000077.1:0-7946 GCA_003241815.1 Hyphomicrobiales bacterium
GAAAAGCTCCGCCTCAAGAGCCAGTTGCTGGGCTGCGCTCATCTTGTCCTGCGGCATCGCCTGGCCGAAGGAGACCGTCGCCGATTTCACCGGCCCGGCGCACATCGCGCAGGAAGGCGGCTCACCGGTCGCCTCGAAGGCCGGGCGGATCGCCGCCAGTTCGTGGCGCCAGCCGCAGGTCAGGCAGGTCGCATAGGTGCCGTTGCCGTGGAGTTCGATGACCTTGTCGTCGGGCACGCCGGAGGCCTGATGCAGCCCGTCGATGTTCTGCGTGATGATGGCGGGCGAGCGGCCCTCCCCGACCAGCCGCGCCAAAGCCCGGTGGCCGATATTGGGAGCGGCCCCGGCGTAATGATCGTCCATCGCGAATTTGCGCCGCCAGGCCTCGATGCGCGCCTCGCGGCTTCCAACGAAGGCCTCGAACGGAATCGGCTTGTTCACCATCCAGGGCGAACCCGGCGTGCGGAAATCCGGCACGCCCGATTCCGTCGAGATGCCGGCGCCGGTGAAGGCGACGATGGAAGCCGCGCGGTCGAGCAGGGCGTGGAGTTCATCGACGGCATCGTTGGTCTCGTCCTGCATCCGCGCTCCCTTCGCCGATCTCTCGAATTGCTCCAATGATATAGGAAGCCAGCGTGGCAGCCGCCAATCCGATTGACGCCCGCCCGCCCGCATCTCAAAGCTTCCGACCATGCTCCAGACGACTCCGACGGCCCTGAACCCCAATCTCCTCGACACCGGCACACCGCCGATCCCGCAAGCGCAAGGCTGGGCACGCGCCTATGACGGGCGCAGCGGCCCGCTGGTCGATCTGTCGCAGGCGGTACCCGGCTCGCCCCCGCCGCCTGAACTGCTTCAGCGACTATCGCAGGCCGCAGCCTTGCCCGACAACACCCACTACGGCCCGATCACTGGCGACATGGCGCTGCGCGAGGCCTATGCGGCCGACATTTCGCGGGTCTATGGCGCAGCCTTCAAGCCGACCGAGGTCGCGATCACCTCGGGCTGCAACCAGGCCTTCGTCATGACGATGATGGCGGTCGCGAAGGCCGGCGACAATGTCCTGCTGCCGGCGCCCTGGTACTTCAACCACGAGATGACGCTCCGCATGCTCGGCATCGAAGCGCGGCCTCTGCCCTGCGACCCATCAGCCGGCTTCGTGCCCGATGTCGCAACAGCCGAGGCGCTGATCGATGCCGGCACCCGCGCCATCGTGCTGGTGACGCCCAACAACCCGACCGGCGCGATCTATCCGCCCACCACCATCGCCGCCTTCGCGCAGCTCTGCGCCCGGCGCGGGCTGTGGCTGGTGCTCGACGAGACCTATCGCGATTTCCTGCCCGCAGGCGCTGCCGCACCACATGAGGTTTTCGCTGCAACGCCCTGGCAGGATTCCGTCATCGGGCTCTACAGCTTCTCCAAGGCCTATGCCGTGCCGGGCTGGCGGCTGGGCGCGATCACGGCCGGCGAGCCGGTCATGGCTGAGATCGCCAAGGTGCTCGACTGCGTCCAGATCAGCCCGGTGCGTGCCGGCCAGGCCGCCATCACCTGGGGCATCGACGGCATTCGCGATTGGCGCGAGGCCAACCGCACCGAGATCAACGCCCGTGCCGCACTGTTCCGCGAGGCGATGGCCCCGCTCAACGACTGGCGCGTGCTGGCGGCCGGCGCCTATTTCGCCTATGTCGCGCACCCCTTCCCGGGCGTGCCGGCGGCGGATGTGGTGCGCGCGCTGGTGCAGGAGCGTGGCGTGCTGGCCCTGCCCGGCCCCTATTTCGGACCCGGACAGGAGCAGCATCTGCGCATCGCCATCGCCAATGTCGCCGCTGATCGAATCGCTGAGGTCGGCGAGCGATTGCAGGGGTTCGAGATAATCTAACTCAAGGCTTCTCTTGTCGCTGTTGGCGCGCGCGGCGCCGAGTTGCCTCTATCAGCAACTCGCGGAGCGAAGTCCCGTCTCTCGCTTCGTCGTCAACATTCATCATCAAAGCTCCGTCCTCTCCTAATTCGATACGCTCCAGCAGGCCTAAGTCAGAGAAAAGCGGAAAGATGCGCGCGGTAGCTCGCCTAAAAATCTGATCGAGATATAACAATCTTCTGCTCAGAGCGACCACGTCCTGATCACACAAATCTCCTGGCCAAGGGCCAATATGATAGAGACGATGAACAAAATAATCTCTTTTCGACTTTAAGAAATGAAGATAATCAATTCTTGAACTATTGATTGTCGATTTTTCGATAATACGAATTAGACTTCCAAGGGTCGACCCGTTTAACGTATTTTGCTTTTCGATGACCCGCTGCCACTCGGGCATACCCGCAGCAATTTTCTGAGAAACGCGAACCTTATTACACATTAGCATAGCGCTGACGATATTAGATTCAAGCAAACCTAAACTCAAATACGTCGATCCAATCTGATAACAGAAGTATATCCTCAAAACATCTTCATATCTATCGTTCTTAAGCACTCGCCTAAAACTATGAAGATCGAATTTCTCTGCCATAGATCCATCCAGATATTTTACACGCTACATCGTCGCGCCGATCTGCCAGGGCACGAATTCGGCGTCGCCATAGCCCATCGCTTCGGATTTCGAGGGCTCGCCCGAGGCCACCTTCAGCAGATAATCGAAGATCTCCTGGCCCTTGGCTTCCAGCGTCACGCCGTCGAGAACATCGCCGCAGTTGATGTCCATGTCGTCGGTCTGCTTCAGATACATCGGCGTGTTGGTGGCGAGCTTGACGGACGGTGTCGGCTTGCAGCCATAGGCCGAGCCGCGCCCGGTGGTGAAGGCGAGAATGTTGGCCCCGCCAGCCACCTGCCCCGTCGCCGAGACCGGATCGTAGCCGGGCGTGTCCATATAGACGAAGCCCTTGGACCGGACCGGCTCGGCATAATGATAAACGGCCGCCAGCGTCTTGGTGCCACCCTTGGCGGCGGCGCCGAGCGACTTCTCGAGGATGGTGGTCAGCCCGCCGGCCTTGTTGCCGGGCGACGGGTTGTTGTTCATGTCCATCCGGGCGCGGGCCGTATAATCTTCCCACCATTTGATGATGCCGACGAGTTTCTCGCCGACCTCGCGGGTCGCGGCGCGGCGCGTCAGCAGATGCTCGGCGCCGTAGATCTCCGGTGTTTCGGAGAGGATCGCGGTGCCGCCATGCTCGACCAGAAGGTCGACCGCCTTGCCGAGCGCCGGGTTGGCGGTGATGCCGGAATAGCCGTCCGAGCCGCCGCATTGCAGCGCCAGCATCAGTTCCGAGGCCGGCACGGTCTCACGCACGGCGCGGTTGGCGATCGGCAGCATCACCTTGAGCGCATCGATGCCGGCCGCGACCGCCTTGCGGGTGCCGCCGGTCTCCTGGATCGTCAGCGTGCGGAAGACGTCGCTCTCCTCGACGCCATAGGCGTCCTTCATGCGCTTGATCTGGAAGCCCTCGCAGCCCAGCCCGACGACCAGCACCGCTGCCATGTTCGGGTTGCAGGCATAGCCCCAGGTGGTGCGCTTCAGCACCTCGAAGCTCTCGCCATTATAGTCGATGCCGCAGCCGGTGCCGTGGGTCAGCGCGATGACGCCATCGACATTGGGATAATCGGCGAGCAGGCCCGAGCGCTTGACCTCCTCGGCCATGAAGCGTGCGGCCGAGGCCGAGCAGTTCACCGAGGTCAGGATGCCGACATAGTTGCGCGTGCCGGCCTTGCCATTCGCCCGACGGAAGCCCTCGAAGGTTGCCTGCTGTTCGACGGGCAAAACGAATTCGGGCTTCGCCTCGGCGCAATAGGCATAGTCGCGCTCGAAGGCGTGGAAGCCGGTATTGTGCTCGTGCACCCATTCGCCGGGCGGGATGTCGATCGTGGCGAAGCCGATGATCTGGCCGAATTTGCGGATCGGCTCTCCGGTCGCGATCGGTGCCAGCGCCATCTTGTGCCCGCGGGGAATCCGCTTCAGCGCCGTCACCCCCGCTGCGGTCACGCCGATATCGACGGGATCGACCGCGACGGCGACGTTGTCGATCGCGTTCAGCGTGAGGGTACGCGGCGGGATGGCTTTGTCGAGCATCGGAAGGCACCACTGGCTTGCAGGCCGCGGCGCGCCACGGCGATGGACCAAGACATGCGCCTCCTCGCGTCAGTTTTCAATCGGTTCAAAGAGGTGTGATACCTCGCACCGCAGCAGGCCGCCCCATCTCTGAAAACAAAAAACCCGGCCTCACGGCCGGGCTTGATATCGTGTCAGCGAACCTGCACCGCCGAGGGCGGCGCGGCGTCAGCTCACTTGGTAGCCGGAACGGCCTTGGCGACGATACCCTCGAACGGCTTGTAAGCGTCCTTGGCCATCGCGGTGTAGAGCTCGCCCATCTTCGTCATCTGGGCAACGGCGCCCTCGAAGGCGGTCTTGACGTAGTCGGTCTGGATCTCGATCGCCTTGTCCAGGGTCTTGACGGCGGCGAGCTTCTCGAGCGTCGCGGTGCCGGTCTCGAACGACTTCTTGGCGTAGTCGGTGACCTCGACGGCAAGGGTCTGCACGCTCTTGGAGGTGGAGCCGAAAGCCTTCAGAGCGGCGTCGACATTGTCCTTGGAGGCCTTCTGGATCGTCTCGAACTGCTGGATCATGTTTCTTCCCTCGGCACGAATGCCGCCTCTTGCTGACGAGCGTTAAGCCCGGGTTTCTGCGCCCCTGGGTCAGATGAAAAGTGATCACCACCGGGACAGCCCGTATATTGTGCAGCGCAACATAAAAGTCAAGGACGCGCTGCATTGCGTCAGACGCGGGTCGCCCGACCTGGCGGGCTCCGCCGAGATCGGTCGCATTTTAACGGCTCCGTAACCGCACCGTCCTAACCTCCATAACTGTGTCCCATATGCCACGTCGCAAGACGCGGATCTGGGTGCGGGACGAGAGTTCTGGTTGAGGCGGGTTGCATGGCTTTCAGTTGCGTTGGGTCCCGGCGCGTGCGCTTTCGCACGCTCGTCGGAATGATCGGTATCGTTGCGGTTGCTGTCGCGGCGGTCTCTCCGGCCGAGGCGGCGCGCAAGAAGCGGCGTCCTGCCGGCGGCTATGCCCCGCCCTATGCGGCGATGGTCGTCGACGTGAAGTCGGGCCGCACCCTGCATGCGGTCAACGAGGATGCGCCGCGCATCCCGGCCTCGATCACCAAGGTGATGACGCTCTATCTGCTGTTCGAGCAGCTCGAGCGCGGCAAATTCAACATGAACTCCGAGCTGACTGTCTCGTCCTACGCGGCGCGGCAGGCTCCCTCCAAGATCGGCTTCCGGCCTGGCGAGACGATCGCGGTCCGCGACGCGATCCTCGCCCTCGTCACCAAATCGGCCAACGACGTTGCCGTCGCCATCGCCGAAAACGTCGCCGGCTCCGAGGATGAGTTCGCCCGCATGATGACCGCCCGGGCGCGTTCGCTCGGCATGCGCAGCACGGCCTTCTACAATCCCCACGGCCTGCCCCACAGCCCGCCCAACATCACCACGGCGCGTGATCTCACCATCCTCGCCCGGGCCGTCCAGGAGCGCTTCCCCCGCTACTACCCGATGTTCTCGACGCGGGTGTTCAACTATGCCGGCGGCGCCTATCGCAACCACAACAAGCTGCTCGGCCGCATCGAGGGCGTGGACGGAATCAAGACCGGCTACACCAATCTGTCGGGCTTCAACCTGATGACCTCGGCCAAGGCCGATGGCCGCCATGTCGTCTCGATCGTGCTGGGCGGACGCTCCGGCGCTGCGCGCGACAAGATCATGGCCGATCTCGTCCTCGCCAACCTGCCCAAGGCTGCAACCAGCGGCCGCGCCTCGTCGATGGTCGCGGAAGCGCCCGAGCCCGAGGAGCGTGTGCAGGAGCGCGCACCAGAGCGCATCCAGGAGCGCCAGCGCCCGGTCGTCGCGGCCCTCGCGGAACCCGCACCGTTGCCGGTGCCGCGTCCGCGCATCGAGACCGAGGCCCCGCTTCCGATCGCCGCCCGCGCCTATGCGCCGGTCGCGACCACGACCCCCATCGCCCCGCCGCGCCCGCTCAGCGCAGGCGCCCAGCAGTTGCAGATCTCCGGCATGCGCCCCGTCGCCGCCACGACGACGCCCTCGGCCATGCGCTGGTCGATCGGCGCGCCCGCTATCGACGGCAAGGTCATGCGGCCGCCAGCCAATGTCGATGTCACCTCCTCGATCGCCAGGGTGGCAGAGCCCGAGGACAGGCCCGCCCTCAAGGCAGCCGAGCACAAGGTCGCGTCAGCTCCCGTCCCGGCGGAAAAGCCTCCCGAGGCCGGTGCCACCGTCGTCGCCAAGACCATCGAAAAGACGATCGACAGGGCGCCCGAGCCGGCGCGGAGCGTCGAAACCCGCCAGACGATCGCCACCGCCGGCAAATGGCTCATCCAGCTCGGTGCGACCGATGACGAGGCCAAGGCCAGGGACATTCTGAGCCGTGCCCGCGCCAAGGTCGCCGGCCCGCTCGCCGACGCCACGGCCGTGACGGAGAAGGTTGAGAAGGGCGGCTCGACGCTGTTCCGCGCCCGCTTCGCCGGCTTCGACGACTCCAAGGATGCCGAAAGGGCCTGCGCCAAACTCAAGCGCGACGGCTTCGCCTGCTTCGCCACACGCGGCTGACGGACAAGGGACAAGGAAAGCTGACATGTCGTACCAGACTTACCCCTTCCCGGCCGGCACCTCACTTCAGAAGGACGTCCTTGGCCTGGTTGACGCGAGCGGCAAGTCCGCTGGTGCCCCCGGCATCCGGGTGGATGCGCTTCATCAGGGCGCGATGGGCCTCGCGGATCGCCTCCTCTCCCGCCCCCGGCTGAAGCCCCAGGATCTCGTGGGCCTCCTGCTGAGACATCGCGCCCGTGCCCGTCGCGCGGCCCTGCCCCGCGTCGCGGTGACGATCAGCGTCTTCACGCCAGCCGGGCGACCGGCGGTCGAGATATGCCTCTAGCAGCCTCGCCCCTTCGGGATCCCCGGCCAGGCATTCGCGCATCAGCGCGCCGATCTCGGCGAGCGACAGATCGTCGAGATTGCGGCCGGCGAAGGCACCGCCACTGACGGTGCCGGTCATGCCGCCGCTGTCATGGTCGAGTTCCATCGCCAGCAGCACGGACGCGACCTTCGAGCGTGCGCCGGGCGTCTCGCCAGCATCCTTGCCCCAGGGAAAGCGGATGCCGCCGGGCCCCGTCGCGCTCCAGCCGAGCAGCCAGGCGCCGATGCCGCCGACGAACAGCGCCATGTCCAGCCGGCCGCGCATCATCAGCAGGCCCGCGACGCCCAGCGACAAGAACCCGCCGCCGCTCTTCAGGGCGCGGGCGAGGAGTTTGGGATTCGTGCTGGCGAAGAGCTTGGACACCCACCAGAACAGCAGGACGGCGGCGAGGCCGTAGAGCAGGGTCACCGGCGTCCTCCATCCATCGCACCGATCAGCCCGCGCACGGCAGGGCTGCCACCGGCGAGCTTCAGCATGGCCTCGCGCCCGCCAGCCGCATAGGCCGCAGCCCCACGCAGGAGATCGAGCAGCGAATCGGGCGCACTCACGTCGAAGCGCGCATGGGCCCCGCCGGTCAAGCGCGCCATCGTGGCGAAGGCGGCGCTGGCTGCGGGATCGTGCCCCTCCTGGAACAAGAAGCCGCGAATGCCGCGCAGGCCGAGTTCGCCGGACAGCGCGGCGAGCGCATCGACATCCTCCTCCATCGCATCGCCGACCAGCACGAAGGCGCGGATCGGCACGGTCTTCGCCTCGTCGCGGACATGCTTGAGGACGCGCGCGATCTGCGTCTGGCCGCCCTGGCAGGCGATCGCACCCATCAGCCCGTTCAGGCGGCGCGGCTCACCGATCCAACCCGAGGCCCGACACTCCGCCAGCCCGCGGAAATAGACGAGTTGCACCGCAAGTCCGCCGCTCGTCGCCGCGACCTCGAACATCCGCCCCTGCAGCGAGCAGGCGAGG